>NZ_JBEXNO010000010.1:0-178265 GCF_040611175.1 Streptomyces sp. NPDC003036
CTCGTGACTGCGTGCCTTTTGAAGAATGAGCCTGCGAGTTAGCGGTGTGTAGCGAGGTTAACCCGTGTGGGGAAGCCGTAGCGAAAGCGAGTCCGAATAGGGCGATTGAGTTGCACGCTCTAGACCCGAAGCGGAGTGATCTAGCCATGGGCAGGTTGAAGCGGAGGTAAGACTTCGTGGAGGACCGAACCCACCAGGGTTGAAAACCTGGGGGATGACCTGTGGTTAGGGGTGAAAGGCCAATCAAACTCCGTGATAGCTGGTTCTCCCCGAAATGCATTTAGGTGCAGCGTCGTGTGTTTCTTGCCGGAGGTAGAGCACTGGATAGGCGATGGGCCCTACCGGGTTACTGACCTTAGCCAAACTCCGAATGCCGGTAAGTGAGAGCGCGGCAGTGAGACTGTGGGGGATAAGCTCCATGGTCGAGAGGGAAACAGCCCAGAGCATCGACTAAGGCCCCTAAGCGTACGCTAAGTGGGAAAGGATGTGGAGTCGCAGAGACAACCAGGAGGTTGGCTTAGAAGCAGCCACCCTTGAAAGAGTGCGTAATAGCTCACTGGTCAAGTGATTCCGCGCCGACAATGTAGCGGGGCTCAAGCGTACCGCCGAAGTCGTGTCATTGCAGTATGTACCCCCAACGGGGACTGTGATGGGTAGGGGAGCGTCGTGTGCCGGGTGAAGCAGCCGCGGAAGCGAGTTGTGGACGGTTCACGAGTGAGAATGCAGGCATGAGTAGCGATACACACGTGAGAAACGTGTGCGCCGATTGACTAAGGGTTCCTGGGTCAAGCTGATCTGCCCAGGGTAAGTCGGGACCTAAGGCGAGGCCGACAGGCGTAGTCGATGGACAACCGGTTGATATTCCGGTACCCGCTTTGAAACGCCCAGTATCGAACCAGGCGATGCTAAGTCCGTGAAGCCGTTCCGGACCCTTCGGGGAAAGGAAAGTGGTGGAGCCGACGGACCAGACCTGTAGTAGGTAAGCGATGGGGTGACGCAGGAAGGTAGTCCAGCCCGGGCGGTGGTTGTCCCGGGGTAAGGGTGTAGGACGTCACGTAGGCAAATCCGCGTGACACATAGTCTGAGACCTGATGCCGAGCCGATTGTGGTGAAGTGGATGATCCTATGCTGTCGAGAAAAGCCTCTAGCGAGTTTCATGGCGGCCCGTACCCTAAACCGACTCAGGTGGTCAGGTAGAGAATACCGAGGCGTTCGGGTGAACTATGGTTAAGGAACTCGGCAAAATGCCCCCGTAACTTCGGGAGAAGGGGGGCCATCACTGGTGAGAGCACTTGCTGCTCGAGCTGGGGGTGGCCGCAGAGACCAGCGAGAAGCGACTGTTTACTAAAAACACAGGTCCGTGCGAAGCCGTAAGGCGATGTATACGGACTGACGCCTGCCCGGTGCTGGAACGTTAAGGGGACCGGTTAGCCGACTTTCGGGTTGGCGAAGCTGAGAACTTAAGCGCCAGTAAACGGCGGTGGTAACTATAACCATCCTAAGGTAGCGAAATTCCTTGTCGGGTAAGTTCCGACCTGCACGAATGGCGTAACGACTTCTCGACTGTCTCAACCATAGGCCCGGTGAAATTGCACTACGAGTAAAGATGCTCGTTTCGCGCAGCAGGACGGAAAGACCCCGGGACCTTTACTACAGTTTGATATTGGTGTTCGGTTCGGCTTGTGTAGGATAGGTGGGAGACTGTGAAGCTTGGACGCCAGTTCAGGTGGAGTCGTCGTTGAAATACCACTCTGGTCGTGCTGGATGTCTAACCTGGGTCCGTGATCCGGATCAGGGACAGTGTCTGATGGGTAGTTTAACTGGGGCGGTTGCCTCCTAAAGGGTAACGGAGGCGCCCAAAGGTTCCCTCAGCCTGGTTGGCAATCAGGTGTTGAGTGTAAGTGCACAAGGGAGCTTGACTGTGAGACCGACGGGTCGAGCAGGGACGAAAGTCGGGACTAGTGATCCGGCGGTGGCTTGTGGAAGCGCCGTCGCTCAACGGATAAAAGGTACCCCGGGGATAACAGGCTGATCTTCCCCAAGAGTCCATATCGACGGGATGGTTTGGCACCTCGATGTCGGCTCGTCGCATCCTGGGGCTGGAGTCGGTCCCAAGGGTTGGGCTGTTCGCCCATTAAAGCGGTACGCGAGCTGGGTTTAGAACGTCGTGAGACAGTTCGGTCCCTATCCGCTGTGCGCGTAGGAATATTGAGAAGGGCTGTCCCTAGTACGAGAGGACCGGGACGGACGAACCTCTGGTGTGCCAGTTGTTCTGCCAAGGGCATGGCTGGTTGGCTACGTTCGGGAGGGATAACCGCTGAAAGCATCTAAGCGGGAAGCCTGCTTCGAGATGAGTATTCCCACCTCCTTGAGAGGGTAAGGCTCCCAGTAGACGACTGGGTTGATAGGCCGGATATGGAAGCCTAGTAATAGGTGGAGTTGACCGGTACTAATAGGCCGAGGGCTTGTCCTCAGTTGCTCGCGTCCACTGTGTTAGTTCTGAAGTAACGAACTCCCTTTGCCGGTAGAAGTTCGACATCTTCATAGTGTTTCGGTGGTCATAGCGTTAGGGAAACGCCCGGTTACATTCCGAACCCGGAAGCTAAGCCTTTCAGCGCCGATGGTACTGCAGGGGGGACCCTGTGGGAGAGTAGGACGCCGCCGAACAATTATTGTGGGGGAGCCCCGCACCGTTATGGTGCGGGGCTTTTCTGCGTTTACGGCCTCCTGGTTCAGGTTCCCGAGGGTGCGTCAGGGTGGCTGTGGCTTCCCGGAGTTGGTGTCTCGGGCCGGTTATGCGAATCCGCTTGTTCGGGGTATGCTTTATCTCGTTGCGGCGGGGGAAACCCCGAAGCGACAAGCCGGCCCCTATAGCTCAGTCGGCAGAGCGTCTCCATGGTAAGGAGAAGGTCAACGGTTCGATTCCGTTTGGGGGCTCAGAACGAAGAAGGCCCCCGCCCAAGTGGCGGGGGCCTTCTTTGCGTTCGTCGGCTGTTGCCGCGCGTCAGTCCGTGTGCGGCTCCGGGACGCGCATGGCCAGGATGGCCATGTCGTCGGAGGCCGGCTCCGCGGCGAAGCGTTCGACCGCGCGCATCACGCGGGCGGTGACCGCGCCGGCCGTCAGGCCCGTACAGGTGCGGAGGACGTCCATCAGGCCGTCGTCGCCGAGCATGCGCGCGCCTTCGCGGCGTTCGGTGACGCCGTCCGTGACGCACAGCAGGACGTCGCCCGGGTCGAGCGTGACGGTCTGCTCGTACAGCTCGAGGTCCTCCATGACGCCGAGCAGGGGCTGCGGTTCGGCGGCCGGTTCGACGGTGCCGTCCTGGCGCAGGCGCAGCGGGAGCGGGTGGCCGGCGCAGACGACCTTGAGGAGGGCGCTGCCGTCCTCCTGGGGCCACAGCTCGCCGTACAGGAGCGTCAGGAAGCGGCTGCGGGCGCCCTCGTCGAGGATCGCCGCGTTCAGGCGCTCCAGGACGGCCGGGCCGCCGAAGCCCTCGCGGGCCAGCAGGCGCAGGGCGTGGCGGGCCAGGCCCGTGACGGCGGCCGCCTCCGGGCCCGTACCGCAGACGTCGCCGATGGCGAAGCCGTACGCGTTGTCACGGATCGGGAAGAGGTCGTAGAAGTCGCCGCCGACCTCGTTGCCCTCGCCGGCCGCGCGGTAGATGACGTCGACCTCGACACCCGGCACCTGGGGGAGGCCCGGGGGCAGCAGGCTGCGCTGCAGGGACTGGCTGATCGCCGTGCGCTCGGAGTACAGGCGGGCGTTGTCCAGGGCGAGGGCGGCCCGTCGGGACAGGTCCTCGGCGAGCTCCAGGATCTCCTGGCGGAAGTGGTCGTCGGAGGGCTTGCCCAGCGTGAGCATGCCGATCACGCGGTTGCGGGCGACCAGGGGCAGGACCACCGTCTCGCCGCCGACCGCCGCGGCCGTCGCCAGCGTCGTACCGATGCCGGAGGACAGCGGGGCGGAGCCGTATCCGAGTTCGCGCATGGAGGTGCGCAGGGCGGCCTGGTGGGCGGCCTCGGAGGGGGCGGACCAGACGCGGGCGCCGGGTGACGGGACGGGCTCCGGCGGGGGGATCTTGGAGAGGAGCGCCTTGAGGCCGTCGATGCGGTCCTCGTCCTCGTGGAGCACGTACGAGAGGTACGGGTCCGAGGACTGGTCGGCGATCGTGTAGACGGCGCACCAGGTGGCCAGCGTCGGAACCGTCATCTGGGCCATCAGGGCCAGGGTCTGGTCCCGGTCCAGGGTTCCCGCGAGCAGGTCCGAGGCCTCGACGAGGAAGCTGAGGGAGCCGCGGCGGAGGCGTTCGAGCTCGCCGAGGCGGGCCGACTCGACGGCCAGCGCGATGCGGTCGGCGGCGAACTGGAGGCGCAGGGCCTCCTCGTTCGAGTACCGGCCGGCGGCCTCGGCGGCGACGCCCAGGGAGCCGGTGAGGCGGCCCTCGACCTTGAGCGGGACGGTGACGACGGAGCGCATGCCGGTGCCGTTGAGGAGCGGTACGGCGCCGGGGACGGCGGCGAGGTCCTCGTGGACGGCGGGCATGCGGGCCGAGGAGTAGCGGCCGGTGCCGGACTCGACGGGGACGCGGGCGAAGCGCTGGCGCGCGGAGGGCAGGCCCGTGGTGGCGCGTACCTCCAGCTCGGTCTCGTCGTCGGTGGCGAGCAGCAGGAAGGCGGCGTCGCCGTCGAGCATGTCGCGGGCGCGCTCCACGGTGCGCTGGAGCAGGCCGTCGAGGTCGTCGGGGGCGGGCGAGCCGATGAAGACCTCGAACGGGTCGGAGCTGCGGCCCTCGTTGTTGGAGTCGACGGGGGTGCGGGGCGGTGACTGGAGCACGGCCCGTTCGTAGTCGCGCACCAGGAGGCAGACCGTGGACGGCTCGCCCTGGGTGTCGCGGACCCGGAGGTGGGAGGCGTAGACCGGGATGACGCGGCCGTCGGCGCCGCGGATGCCGTAGCTGCCCTCCCAGCGGGAGAGCCGCAGGGCCTCGGCGAGGCCGGTGCCGATGCCGGGGGTGTGGGGCCAGGCGGCGAGGTCGCCGAGCGGTTTGCCGACGGCCTGGTCGGCGGCGTACCCGAAAAGGTGCTCGGCGTCCTCGTTCCAGGCGGCGATGGCGCCCTTGCGGTCGATCTGGACGACGGCGACGCGGACCCGCTCGTCCGCGACCGGGAGGAGGTCGGTGGGGAGGGCCGGGCCGGCGGAGCGGGTGCCGACGGGCCGCTCGGGCAGGTCCAGCTGGAACCAGACCTGCTTGCGGGTCGGGGAGTACTCGACGCCCCAGCGGGAGGCGAGGGCGGCGCACAGCAGCAGTCCGCGGCCGCTCTCGCGGTCGGGGCTCATGTCGAAGCGGCCGGTGCCCTGGAGCGGCACCTCGCGCTCCGGGTAGCGGTCGGCGACCTCGACGCGGACCCCCTGCTCCGTGCGCAGGCACAGGACGTCGGCGGCGGTGCCGGCATGGATGATCGCATTGGTCACGAGTTCGCTGGTCAGGACGGTGGCGTCGTCCACGACATCGGTGTACCCCCAGCCCTGCAGGGTGTCCCGGACGAAGGCCCGCGCGGTCGCGACGGACCGCCCCACAGGTTCAAAGGTGGCAGCCGCCCGAGCGGTGATCACAGAACTCCTCGTACGCGTCTCGACGCCCGGCTCAGCCATGATGCGGCTCTGCCCCTCCCCGGTGCCCGGTGGTCATACTGTGCCGCACCGCCCCCGCCGGGCGGACCGGGGCGGTTGGACAGCCGGATGCCAGGTTACTTACCTTCGCTGTCCGGGCGGATGGTGGTCACCACCGTTTCCGTCCCCCGTGGGCGGGGACGTTATGCGAAGCTGCCGAACTGTTATGGCCTCGATCGCTCGTGGTGAAACACTGGGAACGCTGCCAGTGACAGCCGGAGCAGCAACGCCCGGGCAGTAATGCCGAGCGGTACGGTCAACCCCTGCGGGAGGGACACGGTGGAGTCTGGCGTGACGGCGCGGGGCGGTAGCACGCGCACGAAGGGCGGGCGGTCCCGGAGCGGTGGGACGGTCGAGGTGGACGCCGCCGCTCTGGAGCGGTTGCTCACGGCACTGGCGTCGATGCGGGACGGCAATTTCCGCAAGCGCCTGACGGTGACGGGCGACGGCGTGATGGCGGAGATCGCCGCCGTCTTCAACGAGGTCGCCGACCGGAAGCTGCACCTGACCGGTGAGCTGTCGCGGGTGCGGCGGATGGTCGGGCGCGAGGGCAAGCTGTCCGAGCGCCTGGAGGTCGGGGCCAGTGAGGGCGCCTGGGCGCAGGCCATCGAGGCGGCGAACGCCCTGGTGGATGATCTGACGCGACCGGTGTCGGAGGTCGGGCGGGTGCTCTCCGCGGTCGCCGAGGGCGACCTGGAGCAGCGGATGGAGCTGCGCTCGGAGGGGCTGGACGGGACCGTGCGGCCGCTGCGCGGGGAGTTCCTCAAGGTCGCCCGTACGGTGAACAACCTGGTGGACCAGTTGTCGGCGTTCACCGACGAGGTGACGCGGGTCGCGCTGGAGGTCGGCACCGAGGGGAAGCTCGGCGGGCAGGCGCAGGTGCGCGGGATGTCCGGGTCCTGGAAGGACCTCCAGGACTCGGTGAACACCATGGCGTACCGGCTGACGGCCCAGGTGCGGGACATCGCGCTGGTGACGACGGCGGTCGCCAAGGGCGATCTGTCGCGGAAGGTCACCGTGCACGTGGCCGGTGAGATGCTCCAGCTGAAGAACACCGTGAACACGATGGTGGACCAGCTGTCGTCGTTCTCCTCCGAGGTCACGCGGGTCGCGCGTGAGGTCGGTACGGAGGGCGAGCTCGGCGGGCAGGCCGAGGTGCCGGGTGTGGCCGGTGTCTGGAAGGACCTGACCGACTCCGTCAACACGATGGCGGGGAACCTGACCTCGCAGGTGCGGGGCATCGCCGAGGTGACGACCGCCGTCGCCAACGGCGACCTGTCGCAGAAGGTGACGGTGAGCGCACGCGGTGAGGTCGCGCAGCTCGCCGACACGATCAACCAGATGACGGAGACGCTGCGGACGTTCGCCGACGAGGTGACGCGGGTGGCGAGCGAGGTCGGCGCCGAGGGGCTCCTCGGCGGTCAGGCGCAGGTGCCGGGCGCGGCGGGCACGTGGAAGGACCTGACGGACTCCGTCAACACCGTCTTCCGCAATCTGACCACTCAGGTGCGGGACATCGCGCAGGTGACGACGGCGGTGGCGAACGGCGACCTGTCGCAGAAGGTCACCGTCGACGTGGCCGGCGAGATGCTGGAGTTGAAGAACACCGTCAACACGATGGTGGACCAGCTGTCGGCGTTCGGTTCCGAAGTGACCCGGGTGGCCCGCGAGGTGGGCGTCGAGGGCCGGCTCGGTGGTCAGGCCCATGTGCCGGGGGCCGCGGGGACCTGGAAGGACCTGACGGATTCCGTCAACACGGCGTTCCGCAACCTCACCGGTCAGGTGCGGGACATCGCGCAGGTGACGACGGCGGTGGCGAACGGCGATCTGACGCAGAAGGTCACCGTCGATGTCGCGGGCGAGATGCTGGAGTTGAAGAACACCGTCAACACGATGGTGGCGCAGCTGTCGTCCTTCGCCGACCAGGTGACGCGGATGGCGCGGGACGTGGGTACGGAGGGCCGGCTCGGCGGCCAGGCGCGCGTCGACGGCGTCTCGGGGACGTGGAAGGAGCTCACGGACTCCGTCAACTTCATGGCCGGGAACCTGACGTCGCAGGTGCGGCAGATCGCCCAGGTGACGACGGCCGTGGCGCGCGGTGACCTGTCGCAGAAGATCGACGTGGACGCGCGCGGCGAGATCCTCGAGCTCAAGAACACCATCAACACCATGGTCGACCAGCTGTCCGCGTTCGCGGAGCAGGTGACCCGGGTGGCCCGCGAGGTGGGCACCGAGGGCCGGCTCGGCGGTCAGGCGCAGGTGCCGGGCGTCGCGGGCGTGTGGCGCGACCTGACGGACTCGGTCAACAGCATGGCCGGGAACCTCACGGCCCAGGTCCGTAACATCGCGCAGGTCGCCACCGCGGTGGCGCGCGGTGACCTGTCGCAGAAGATCGACGTGGACGCCCGGGGCGAGATCCTGGAGCTGAAGAACACCCTCAACACGATGGTGGACCAGCTCTCGAACTTCGCGGAGCAGGTGACCCGGGTGGCCCGCGAGGTGGGCACCGAGGGCATCCTGGGCGGGCAGGCCGAGGTGCAGGGCGTCTCCGGCACCTGGAAGGACCTGACCCAGTCCGTCAACTCGATGGCGAACAACCTGACCTCGCAGGTGCGCAACATCGCCGAGGTGACGACGGCGGTCGCCAAGGGCGACTTGTCGAAGAAGATCACCGTCGACGCCCGCGGCGAGATCCTCGACCTCGTCACCACCGTCAACACGATGGTGGACCAGCTCTCCAACTTCGCGGACGAGGTCACGCGGGTGGCCCGCGAGGTGGGTACGGAGGGGATCCTCGGCGGTCAGGCGCGGGTGCGGGGCGTCACCGGCATCTGGAAGGACCTCAGCGACAACGTCAACGTGATGGCCAACAACCTCACCTCGCAGGTGCGCAACATCTCGCGGGTGTCGTCGGCCGTCGCCAACGGCGATCTGACCAAGAAGGTGACGGTCGAGGCGCGCGGTGAGGTCGCCGAGCTCGCGAACACCGTCAACACCATGGTGACCACGCTGTCGTCGTTCGCCGACGAGGTGACCCGCGTGGCGCGCGAGGTGGGCACGGAAGGCGAACTGGGCGGACAGGCCCGGGTGCCGGGCGTCTCCGGTACGTGGAAGGACCTGACCGAGTCGGTGAACTCGATGGCGTCCAACCTGACCGGCCAGGTGCGCCAGATCGCCGCCGTCACCACCGCCATCGCCAAGGGCGACCTCACCAAGAAGATCGACATCGACGCGCGCGGCGAGATCCTGGAGCTGAAGAACACCATCAACACGATGGTCGACCAGCTGTCCTCCTTCGCCGAGGAGGTCACGCGGGTGGCCCGCGAGGTGGGTACGGAGGGCATCCTCGGCGGCCAGGCCCGCGTGCGGGACGTCGACGGCACCTGGCGCGACCTGACCGAGTCGGTGAACGAGATGGCCGGCAACCTCACCCGTCAGGTGCGCGCCATCGCGGCCGTCGCCACGGCGGTGACCCGCGGCGACCTGAACCTGAAGATCGACGTGGACGCGGCGGGCGAGATCCAGGTCCTCCAGGACAACATCAACACCATGATCGCCAACCTGCGCGACACCACCCTCGCCAACGAGGAGCAGGACTGGCTGAAGGGCAACCTGGCCCGCATCTCCGGCCTCATGCAGGGCCGCCGCGACCTCGACGACGTGGCCTCGCTGATCATGAGCGAGCTGACGCCGGTCGTCTCGGCGCAGCACGGCGCCTTCTTCCTGGCCATGCCCACGGGCGGCGGCAACGAGATCGGGGCGGACGAGGACGGCTCTTACGAGCTCGTCATGCGCGGCAGCTACGGCTACTCGGCCGGGTCGATGCCCACGACCTTCCGGCCCGGCGAGACGCTGATCGGCACGGCGGCCGAGGAGAAGCGGACCATCCAGGTCAACGTGCCGCCCGGCTACCTGAAGATCTCCTCGGGCCTCGGGGAGGCGTCCCCGGCGTATGTGATCGTGCTGCCGGTGGTCTTCGAGGGGAAGGTCCTCGGCGTGATCGAGCTGGCGTCGTTCCAGCCCTTCACCCAGATCCAGCGCGACTTCCTCAACCAGCTCGCCGAGATGATCGCGACGAGCGTCAACACCATCAGCGTCAACACCAAGACCGAGGTGCTGCTGAAGCAGTCGCAGGAGCTCACGGAGCAGCTGCGCGAGCGCTCGGCGGAGCTGGAGAGCCGGCAGAAGGCGCTCCAGGACTCCAACGCCGAGCTGGAGGAGAAGGCCGAGCTGCTGGCGCAGCAGAACCGCGACATCGAGGTGAAGAACACCGAGATCGAGGAGGCCCGGCAGGTGCTGGAGGAGCGGGCCGAGCAGCTCGCGGTCTCCATGCGCTACAAGTCGGAGTTCCTGGCGAACATGTCGCACGAGCTGCGTACGCCGCTGAACTCGCTGCTCATCCTCGCCAAGCTGCTCGCGGACAACGCCGAGGGGAACCTGTCGCCGAAGCAGGTCGAGTTCGCCGAGACCATCCACGGCGCCGGGTCGGACCTGCTGCAGCTCATTAACGACATCCTCGACCTGTCGAAGGTCGAGGCGGGCAAGATGGACGTCAGCCCGACGCGTATCGCGCTGGTCCAGCTCGTCGACTACGTGGAGGCCACCTTCCGGCCGCTGACCGCCGAGAAGGGGCTGGACTTCTCGGTACGGGTGTCGCCGGAGCTGCCCGCCACGCTCCACACCGACGAGCAGCGGCTGCTGCAGGTGCTGCGCAACCTGCTGTCGAACGCCGTGAAGTTCACCGACAGCGGGGCGGTGGAGCTGGTCATCCGCCCGGCGAAGACGGACGTGCCGCAGTCGATCCGCGAGCAGCTGCTGGAGTCGGGGTCGCTGTCGGAGCCGGACGCCGACCTGATCGCGTTCTCGGTGACCGACACCGGGATCGGCATCGCGGCCAGCAAGATGCGGGTGATTTTCGAGGCGTTCAAGCAGGCGGACGGGACGACGAGCCGCAAGTACGGCGGTACGGGCCTGGGCCTGTCGATCAGCCGGGAGATCGCGCGGCTGCTGGGCGGCGAGATCCACGCGGCGAGCGAGCCGGGCCGCGGCTCGACGTTCACGCTGTACCTGCCGCTCCACCCCAGCGAGCTGCCGCCGCACGGCTACGGGCACCAGGTCCCGGGCGCGGGACCGGAGTCCGGGGAGCTCGACGGCATGGGCCCCGAGGGAACGGGTGGCGTGCCCGCCGCCGAGGGGCGGGCCGGTGGCTCCGGAGCGCTCTTCCGGCACCGCCGCAGGGCCCTGGGCCGGGCCGACCAGCGGGCCGCGCTGCCCGGTCAGTCGGCGCAGGAGGCACCGGCTCCGGCGGCGACCGGTTCGGAGGGTGGTGCCGGCGGTGCTGGTGCCACAGGTGCGGGAGGTGCCGCGGAGTGGCAGGGCGCCGGGCAGGAGGCGTTCGAGCCGGGCCGCCGCTTCGAGTTCGGCGGCGAGAAGGTGCTGATCGTCGACGACGACATCCGTAACGTCTTCGCGCTCACCAGCGTGCTGGAGCAGCACGGCCTCGCGGTGCTGTACGCGGAGAACGGCCGCGAGGGCATCGAGGTCCTGGAGCAGCACGACGACGTCGCCGTCGTCCTGATGGACATCATGATGCCCGAGATGGACGGGTACGCGACGACGACGGCGATCCGGCGGATGCCTCAGTTCGCCGGGCTGCCGATCATCGCGCTGACGGCGAAGGCGATGAAGGGCGACCGGGAGAAGGCCATCGAGTCCGGCGCTTCCGACTACGTTACGAAGCCGGTGGATCCGGATCATCTTCTCTCGGTTATGGAGCAGTGGATGCGCGGAGAGTGAGCGGAGGCCGCACGAATGACGGCGAGTTGTTGACTGACTGTGGTCGAAAGCGTGTGAGAGGACGGTATACGGGGAACCTTCTGGTCTCCCACCGCGTTTCTGCTACGTGCACAGTGACATCGCGGTGACAGGGTGTGGCGACAGGCGGGGTGCGGCTACCATGACCGGCACAAGGACGGACGGCGCAAGGGAGTCGTCCCCTGGGGCGGCGCCCGGCCAACTGCCGGGGCGAGGAGGACGGGCCATGGTGCAGAAGGCCAAGATCCTCCTGGTCGATGACCGACCGGAGAATCTGCTGGCGCTGGAGGCCATCCTCTCTGCGCTCGATCAGACGCTGGTCCGGGCATCGTCAGGGGAGGAAGCGCTCAAGGCGCTGCTGACGGACGACTTCGCGGTCATTCTCCTGGACGTCCAGATGCCGGGAATGGACGGCTTCGAGACCGCCGCGCACATCAAGCGTCGGGAACGGACACGGGACATCCCGATCATCTTCCTGACCGCGATCAACCACGGCCCGCACCACACCTTCCGGGGGTACGCGGCGGGCGCCGTGGACTACATCTCCAAGCCGTTCGACCCCTGGGTGCTGCGCGCCAAGGTCTCCGTCTTCGTCGAGCTGTACATGAAGAACTGTCAGCTGCGCGAGCAGGCCGCGCTGCTGCGGCTCCAGCTCGAAGGCGGCCAGGGAGCCCAGGACGGCGCGGCGCGCGAGTCCGCCGGCCTCCTCGCCGAGCTCTCCGCGCGGCTCGCCGCCGTCGAGGAGCAGGCCGAGGCGCTCTCCAAGCAGCTGGACGACGAGTCGGCGGACGCCGCGGCCGTCGCCACCGCCGCGCACCTGGAGCGCAAACTCACCGGGCTGCGCCGGGCGCTGGACGCCCTGGAGCCGGGCAGCGGCGGCGGCTCGCCGAGCCTTCCGGCGCAGGGCTGACGTACCAAGTCCGGCGCGCTCCCGTGAGCGGTCGTCAGTTTCCGGTGACCGTACGGGCGACACGAACGGGTGAAGCCGTAGTCACGCGTGTCGACGGTGCTTCACCCCGGTAACCTCACCCCCATGGCCTCACGTACGTCCGGCAAGGGTTCCCAGAGCACGGCGGGCACCGCGAAGCCGCGCGCCGCCGGCCGTACGACGGGCGGCGCGGCGAAGCGGGCGGCCCCCGGAGCGGTGCCCGCGAAGCCTCCCGCCAAGAAGACCGCGCCCGCCGCCAGGAAGGGCCCCGCGAAGAAGGCACCCGCCAAGCCCGCCAAGAAGGCGGCCGGTGCGAGGAAGGCGGCAGCAGGCGCCAGGGGCGCACGCAAGGCGGCGCCGTCTCCCACCGGGGGCGTGTACCGGCTCGTGCGCGCCCTGTGGCTCGGGCTCGCCCACGCCGTCGGCGCGATGCTGCGCGGCATAGGGCGCGGCGCCAAGGGGCTCGACCCGGCGCACCGCAAGGACGGGCTGGCGCTGCTCCTGCTCGGCATCGCGCTGATCGTCGCCGCCGGCACCTGGGCCAACCTCCGGGGCCCGGTCGGCGACCTCGTCGAGATGCTGGTCACCGGCGCGTTCGGGCGGCTCGACCTGCTCGTACCGCTGCTGATCGGCGCCGTCGCCGTCCGGCTGATCCTGCACCCGGAGAAACCGGAGGCCAACGGGCGGATCGTCATCGGTCTGTCCGCGCTCGTCGTCGGCGTCCTCGGGCAGGTGCACATCGCGTGCGGCTCGCCGGGCCGGGACCAGGGCAGCGAGGCGGTGCGGGACGCGGGCGGCCTGATCGGCTGGGGCGCCTCCAAGCCGCTCGTCTTCATGATGGGCGAGGTCCTCGCCGTCCCGATGCTGGTGCTGCTCACCGTCTTCGGCCTGCTCGTCGTCACGGCGACGCCCGTGTACGCCATCCCGCAGCGGCTGCGGGCCCTCGGCGTCCGCCTCGGGCTCGTCGCGCCGCACGAGCCCGAGTGGAGCGAGGACGACGAGCGGTACGACGACCAGTGGCGCGAGGCGGCACTGCCCGCCCGGTCGCGGCGCCGGGCCGCCGGAGCCGGAGACCCGTACGACCCGGAGCAGGCCGAGGAGGAGGCGCTCACCCGGCGCAGGCGGCCGCGGAAGCGGACGTCCGCCGCCCCCGAGCCCGACTTCGACCGGCCCAGGGACGCGGTGGACATCGCCGCCGCTGCCGCCGCCGCGCTGGACGGGGCCGTGCTGAACGGCATGCCGCCGTCGCCGGTCGTCGCCGACCTGACGCGGGACGTGGCGGCCGACCGGGAGCGGACGGTCGCCGAGGGGGCGGGTGCCAGGGGAACCGGGCGCCCGGCGCGGCCGGGAGTCGAAGGCACCGGCTCCGTACCGCCCGCGCGCGACGCCGGGGCGCCCGGCGGCCTCGTACCCGACCTCACCAAGCCCGCGCCCGTACGCGACGAGACCGAGCCCCTGCCGCCGCGCGCCGAGCAGCTCCAGCTCGCCGGGGACATCACGTACGTCCTGCCCTCGCTCGACCTGCTGGAGCGGGGCGGGCCCGGCAAGACGCGCAGCGCCGCCAACGACGCGATCGTCGCCGCGCTGACGAACGTCTTCTCCGAGTTCAAGGTCGACGCGGCCGTCACCGGCTTCACGCGCGGGCCGACGGTCACGCGGTACGAGGTGGAGCTCGGCCCGGCCGTGAAGGTCGAGCGGATCACGGCGCTGACGAAGAACATCGCGTACGCCGTCGCCAGTCCCGACGTCCGGATCATCTCGCCGATCCCCGGCAAGTCCGCCGTCGGCATCGAGATCCCGAACACCGACCGCGAGATGGTCAAGGTCGGCGACGTGCTGCGGCTCGCGGACGCCGCCGGGGACGACCACCCGATGCTCGTCGCGCTCGGCAAGGACGTCGAGGGCGGCTATGTGATGGCCAACCTGGCGACGATGCCGCACGTGCTCGTCGCGGGCGCGACCGGATCCGGCAAGTCGTCGTGCATCAACTGCCTGATCACGTCCGTGATGATAAGGGCGACCCCCGAGGACGTCCGGATGGTGCTGGTCGACCCCAAGCGCGTCGAACTGACGGCTTACGAGGGCATCCCGCACCTCATCACGCCCATCATCACCAACCCCAAGCGGGCCGCCGAGGCGCTCCAGTGGGTCGTGCGCGAGATGGACCTGCGCTACGACGACCTGGCGGCGTACGGCTTCCGGCACATCGACGACTTCAACGCCGCCGTACGGGCCGGGAAGGTCAAGCAGCCGGAGGGCAGCGAGCGCGAGCTCCAGCCGTACCCGTACCTGCTGGTCATCGTCGACGAGCTCGCCGACCTGATGATGGTCGCGCCGCGTGACGTCGAGGACGCCATCGTCCGCATCACCCAGCTGGCCCGTGCCGCCGGCATCCACCTGGTGCTCGCCACCCAGCGCCCGTCCGTGGACGTGGTCACCGGCCTCATCAAGGCCAACGTGCCGTCACGGCTCGCCTTCGCCACCTCCTCGCTCGCCGACAGCCGGGTCATCCTCGACCAGCCCGGCGCCGAGAAGCTCATCGGCAAGGGCGACGGCCTCTTCCTGCCGATGGGCGCGAACAAGCCGGTGCGCATGCAGGGCGCCTTCGTGACCGAGGACGAGATCCAGGCGGTCGTCCGGCACTGCAAGGACCAGATGGCGCCGGTCTTCCGCGACGACGTCACGGTCGGTACGAAGCAGAAGAAGGAGATCGACGAGGACATCGGCGACGACCTCGACCTGCTGTGCCAGGCCGCCGAACTGGTCGTCACCACGCAGTTCGGCTCCACGTCCATGCTCCAGCGCAAGCTGCGCGTCGGCTTCGCCAAGGCGGGCCGGCTGATGGACCTGATGGAGTCGCGGAACATCGTGGGCCCGAGCGAGGGCTCCAAGGCGCGGGACGTGCTTGTCAAACCGGATGAGCTGGATGGAGTACTGGCGGTGATCCGAGGGGAGTCGGAGACGTAAGGGAATCCCCCTGCGCGTCCCTGCGGAGCCGATCGCGTCTCACTCGTAAGGGGATCGTGAGCAACCGTTTCCCCGCGTCGTACGTCAAGTTGGAGGGAGGGACGGACAATGGGTCTGCTGCCCGTCCCGCCCCTCGGTCGCACGGCCATTCCGATGGCGTACAAAGTGCGTCCGCCCGGTTGCTTAACCCTTTCGTACCACCCATAGACTGAACCTCCAGCAGGTGGTTACACGCTCGAAAGGCGCCCTCGTGTCCATCGGCAACTCCCCCGAAGACGACCGGCCTTCACCCCCTTCGACCGTTTCCGACGCTTCCGTCCCCTCGGACGCGGAGGCGGAGGACCGCCCCTCGATCGGCCGTGCGCTCCAGCAGGCACGGATCGACGCGGGCCTGACCGTGGAAGAGGTCAGCACCTCCACGCGCGTGCGCATCCCGATCGTGCACGCCATCGAGGAGGACGACTTCTCGCGGTGCGGCGGTCACGTGTACGCCCGAGGGCACATCCGCACGCTCGCCCGCGCCGTCGGGCTCGATCCCGTACGACTCGTGGAGCAGTACGACGCGGAGCACGGCGGCCGCCCGTCGCCCACGCCCGCGGCGCCGCTCTTCGAGGCGGAGCGCATCCGTCCGGAGCGCCGGCGTCCGAACTGGACCGCGGCCATGGTCGCCGCCATCGTCGCCGTGATCGGCTTCGTCGGCTTCACCATGGTCAACGGCAACGACGGCCACTCCCGCGGCACCCAGGTGGCCGAGGGTCCGGCCCCCGGGCAGAAGGTCAGCCCGAAGCCGCAGCCGCCGAAGCCGGCGGTTCCGCCGCCCGCGCCGTCCGAGAGCGCGATCGCGGCCGCCCCGAAGGACAAGGTGACGGTCAAGCTCACCGCGACCGACGACAAGAGCTGGATCTCCGCGAAGGCGAGCGACGGCAAGCTGCTCTTCGACGGGCTCCTCCTGAAGGGCGACTCCAAGACCTTCCAGGACGACGAGAAGATCGACCTCATCCTGGGCAACGCCGGGGCGATCGAGCTCTTCGTGAACGGGAAGGAGGTCGAGGACCGGTTCGAGACCGGGCAGGTCGAGCGGCTGTCGTACACGAAGGGCGACCCCCAGGTCGGGTGACCCGGGGACGGTGACCCCCGGATCCGGTGGCCGGGGGGACGCGGGACCCGGGGACGCGGGGCCCGGGCACGGGCGGGTGACCCCTGAGCGGCGGGGGCATGGCTGGGACGAAGTAGTCTTGAGTCCATGCCCGAACGCCGTACCGTCGCCCTTGTCACTCTTGGCTGCGCCCGTAACGAGGTGGACTCGGAGGAGCTCGCAGGCCGCTTGGCAGCGGACGGCTGGGAGCTCGTCGAGGACGCCGCCGACGCGGACGTCGCGGTCGTCAACACGTGTGGGTTCGTCGAGGCCGCCAAGAAGGACTCCGTCGACGCCCTGCTGGAAGCCAACGATCTGAAGGACCACGGCAGGACCCAGGCCGTCGTCGCGGTCGGCTGCATGGCCGAGCGGTACGGCAAGGAGCTCGCCGAGGCGCTGCCCGAGGCCGACGGCGTGCTCGGCTTCGACGACTACGCCGACATCTCCGGGCGCCTCCAGACCATCCTGAGCGGTGGCAGCGTCGAGGCCCACACCCCGCGCGACCGGCGCAAGCTGCTGCCGCTGTCCCCGGTGGAGCGCCAGCGGGCCGCCGCCGACGTGGCCCTGCCCGGCCACGGCGCCGCGGAGGCCCCCGCAGCCGCCCCCGAGGACCTGCCCGAGGGCGTCGCGCCCGCGTCCGGGCCGCGCGCCCCGCTGCGCCGCCGCCTCGACTCCAGCCCCGTCGCCTCGGTGAAGCTCGCCTCCGGCTGCGACCGGCGCTGCTCGTTCTGCGCCATCCCGTCCTTCCGCGGCTCCTTCGTCTCGCGGCGGCCGAGCGACGTGCTCGGCGAGACCCGCTGGCTGGCGGAGCAGGGCGTGAAGGAGATCATGCTGGTCTCCGAGAACAACACCTCGTACGGCAAGGACCTCGGCGACATCCGCCTCCTGGAGACCCTGCTGCCGGAGCTGGCGGCGGTCGACGGGATCGAGCGCGTACGCGTCAGCTACCTGCAGCCCGCCGAGATGCGGCCCGGGCTCATCGACGTGCTGACCTCGACCGAGAAGGTCGCCCCGTACTTCGACCTGTCCTTCCAGCACTCGGCGCCGGGCGTGCTGCGCGCCATGCGGCGCTTCGGCGACACCGACCGGTTCCTGGAGCTGCTGGACACCATCCGCTCCAAGGCGCCGCAGGCCGGCGTGCGCTCGAACTTCATCGTGGGCTTCCCCGGCGAGACCGAGGAGGACTTCGCGGAGCTGGAACGCTTCCTCACGCACGCCCGCCTCGACGCCATCGGCGTCTTCGGCTACTCCGACGAGGACGGCACCGAGGCCGCCACGTACGAGGACAAGCTCGACCAGGACGTCGTCGACGAGCGGCTCGCCCATCTGTCGCGGCTCGCGGAGGAGCTCACCGCGCAGCGCGCGGAGGAGCGGATCGGCGAGACCATGGAGGTACTGGTCGAGTCGGTCGACACCTCCCCGGACGGTGACGGTGCCGTGGGGCGGGGGCCGCACCAGGCGCCGGAGACGGACGGCCAGGTCGTCTTCACGACGGCCGAGGGGCTCGTGCCCGGCCGTATGGTCACGGCCAAGGTCGTGGGCACGGAGGGCGTCGACCTGATCGCCGAGTGTCTTTTCGAGGAGGCGGGCAGATGACCGGAGTCCCGGCATCCGCCGCGGGCGGTACGGGCAGGCCGACGCCGCCCGGCGGCAAGCTGGGCGCTGCGGCCGTCAACCAGGCCAGCCTCTGGAACATCGCGAACATCCTCACCATGGTGCGGCTGGTCCTCGTACCGGCGTTCGTGGTGCTGATGCTCCAGGACGGCGGGTACGACCCCGCCTGGCGCGCCTGGGCGTGGGCGGCGTTCGCCGTCGCCATGATCACCGACATCTTCGACGGCCATCTGGCCCGGGCGTACAACCTCGTCACCGACTTCGGGAAGATCGCGGACCCGATCGCCGACAAGGCGATCATGGCGGCCGGTCTGCTGTGCCTGTCGGCGCTGGATGACCTGCCGTGGTGGGTGACCGGGGTCATCCTCTTCCGCGAGCTGGGCATCACGCTGATGCGCTTCTGGGTGATCCGGCACGGCGTCATTCCGGCCAGCCGCGGCGGCAAGATGAAGACGCTGGCGCAGGGCACCGCGGTCGGGATGTACGTGCTCATGCTGACCGGGCCGCTGGCCACGCTGCGGTGGTGGGTGATGGCGCTGGCCGTCGTCCTGACCGTGGTGACCGGCCTCGACTACGTGCGGCAGGCGGTGGTGCTGCGGCGCCGCGGCCTCGCGGCGGAGCGGGCCGCGGCCCGCCAGGCGGCGGCCGGGGCGGCGGCTTCGGGAGCGGGGGCGGCACCGGAAGCGGCTTCCGGGACGGCTTCCGGGACGTCTTCGGGAGCAGGGACGGAGAGCGGATCGGAGCCGGGGCGATGAGGCCGGCCGTGATGTCGTCGGGTTCGGGTGCGGGTGCCGTCGCGACCTCGGCAGGTCTCGCCGACGGTCCCGTCGCGACGTGGGCGGCTCCGGACGCGCCCGCCGCCGCGACGCGGGTGCTGGCGCTGCTTGCGCAGCGTCACCAGACCCTCGCTGTGGCCGAGTCCCTCACCGGGGGCCTGGTGGCCGCGGAGCTCACCTCCGTACCGGGCGCCTCACGCTCTTTCCGCGGGTCCGTCACGGCGTACGCGACGGCGCTGAAGCAGGAGCTGCTGGGCGTCGACGGCGCCCTTCTGGCGGAGCGCGGCGCGGTCGATCCGGACGTGGCACTGCAGATGGCGAGGGGTGTACGGGCCCGGCTGGGTGCCGTCTGGGGGATCGCGACGACGGGGGTCGCGGGGCCCGAGCCGCAGGACGGGCAGCCGGTCGGAACGGTGTTCGTGGCGGTTTGCGGACCGCCCGACGGGCCACTCGGAGCGGGGAAAGTCGTCGCCCTGAGATTGAACGGCGACCGTGCGGAAATCCGTAGAGAGAGTGTACGGAGCGTGCTGGAGCTGCTCGCGAACGAACTCTCGGAAAATGCGCGGGCACAGGATACGGAACAGAACGGGGGGAATTGATGTTTGCAGCCCTGAGTGAACACGACATCGCTCCCCGCACGGCCGCAGCGCGAGGCGGTACGGTGGGGCGTGAAGGATGCGGCTACGCGGTCCGAGGAGGGAGCCACCGATGATTCTGCTCCGTCGCCTGCTGGGTGACGTGCTGCGTCGGCAGCGCCAACGCCAGGGCCGTACTCTGCGCGAAGTCTCCTCGTCCGCCCGAGTCTCGCTCGGCTATCTCTCCGAGGTGGAGCGGGGGCAGAAGGAGGCTTCCTCCGAGCTGCTCTCCGCGATTTGCGACGCGCTTGACGTACGGATGTCCGAGCTCATGCGAGAGGTGAGCGACGAGCTCTCGCTGGCGGAGCTGGCGGAATCGGCAGCGGCGAGTGAGCCGGTGCCGGCACCAGTACGCCCCATGCTCAACTCTGTGTCCGTGACGTCGGTGGCGGGCGTGCCGACCGAGCGGGTGACCATCAAGGCGCCCGCAGAGGCGGTGGACGTCGTCGCCGCCTGAGCGCGAGCACGAGCGCGTCACGGCGGGCTCGCGTCGAGTGAGCTTGTGCCGAGCGAGCTTGTGAGCGCCGGTTTTGAGCTGAGCCCCGGTCGGGTACCCGAGTGCCGACCGGGGCTTTCGTTTACCCCGAATGCCCGTTTTAGGTCGTATGTGTCATCGTGGACAGGCGTGTGCGCGCACGGCCGCACGCCGGAACGGAGGATTCGGAATGACTGTCGTGAAGAGCTCTCTGCCCGACGCCGACCTCAAGGTGGTCGGCGAGGCGCTGCAAGGGACGCTGGTGGACGTGGTGGACCTGTCCCTGGTGGCGAAGCAGGTGCACTGGAACGTGGTCGGACCGCGCTTCCGCTCCGTTCACCTCCAGCTCGACGAGGTCGTGGCCACCGCGCGCCAGCACGCCGACGTCGTCGCGGAGCGCGCGTCGGCGCTGGGTGTGAACCCGGACGGGCGAGCCTCGACAGTCTCGTCGAGCAGCGCGATCGGGAACGTACCGACCGGGTGGATCAAGGACGACGACGCCGTCCGGATCATGGTCGACGCGCTCGTCGCCGTGGTCGGGCGGATGCGGGAGCGGATCGCCGCGACCGACGAGCCCGACCCGGTCACGCAGGACCTGCTGATCGCGCTCACCGCGGACCTCGAGAAGCACGCCTGGATGTTCCAGGCCGAGAGCCGCCAGGCGGACAGTGTGTGAGCGGCGCGGAGCCGGATTACGCGCGGGTGGCGGTACGGCGTCGGCGGCGGAGCGCGAGGAGCGCGTAGGGGCGGCCGGGTGCGCGCTGGAGGTGTGCACCGGTACGCCCTGCCGCCGCTTGACCGGCCGGTCTAGCGTCGACCGGAGGAGGCGGCCATGGTACGGCGACGGGGCCTGCGACCGGCGCCTGCGCGCACGGTGCCCGAACGGACGGCGGGCGCGCGGATGCTGACGGCCGGACGGGTGGCGCTGGCGCTGGTGCTGGGCGGGCTGTGGTGCTGGGCGGTGCTGCGGCTGGCCCTGGCGCCGGGTCAGGCGGGAGTCGTGGAAGGCTTCGTGGCGGCCGGTGGCTGGGGGATCAGTCTCCTGCCGGTGCACGCCGCCGCCGCGCCGCCGCCGCGCCGCCGGTCGGCGCGCAGGGTCTTCCTGGCCACCAGGGCGGTACGGCGGGGGACGAACCCCTCGAACACCTGACAGCCGACGAGGCGTCAACCGGCCACGGCCGCCTCGGGGCCGGGGCCCTTCTGGCAACCGGGGCACCAGTACGAGATCCGGTCGTGCCGGTCGTCCCAGCGGATCGGGGTTCCGCAGCGGTAACAGGGCTGGTGCTTGCGGCCGTAGACGTACAGCTTCTGGTCGGGGCGGGAGCTCGGCGTGGTGCGGCGCTCGAAGCGCTCCTTGTTGTCCTCCAGGAGGCGGTGGGCGGTCGCGACGAGCCTCTCGGGCACGCCGGCCGGCAGGTCCCCGACGGGCAGCCAGGGGGTGACGCGGGCGAGGAAGGCGAGCTCGCACTTGAAGACATTGCCGATGCCCGCCAGGTTGCGCTGGTCCAGCAGCGCCTCGCCGAGGGGGCGTGCGGGGTCGGCGCACACGCGGCGCACGGCTTCCTCGAAGTCCCAGTCCGGACCGAGGAGATCGGGGCCGAGGTGGCCTACGACGGAGTGCTCGTCGCTGGTGCGGATCAGGTCCAGGACGGGCAGGCGGTAGCCGACGGCGGTGTGGGCGGTGGTGGCGAGGATGGCCCGGATCTGGTGCGCGGGGCCGCCGCGCCAGCGTTCGTCGGGCGCGTAGACGTGCCACGCGCCGTCCATGCGGAGGTGGGAGTGGAGGGTCAGGCCGCCCTCGATGCGGGTGAGCAGGTGCTTGCCGCGCGGAGTGACGTCCAGGACCTCCCGGCCGGTGAGGTCGGCGGTGGCGAGCCGAGGGACACGGAGGTCGGAGCGCGTCAGGAGCCTGCCCGCGAGGGCGGTGTGCAGGCGACGGGCGGTCAGCCAGACGGTGTCTCCTTCGGGCATGCCTCCATGATGGGGCAGCGGGCGGACACGACCTAGGCGCGCAGCCGCAGGCCCCGGGGAGTGGCGTGGAAACCGGCCGTCTCGAGGGCGCGGGACAGGGGCGAGGTCAGGGCCGCCGCGCCGTTGATCCGCTCCACGGTGACGGTGCCCAGGGAGCCGGCTCGGGCTGCCTCGGCCAGCGCCTCGGCCGCCGCTCGGAGGACCGGGTCCTCGGGGTCCGTGGGCCAGGACAGCAGGGTCTTGCCGCCGCGCTCCATGTAGAGCGCGAGCTCGCCGTCGACGAGCACCACGAGGGAGCCCGCCTTGCGGCCCGGCTTGTGCCCGGCGCCCGTGGGGGGCTCGGGCCAGGACAGGGCGGCGCCGTACGCGTTGGCCGGGTCGGCCGCGGCGAGGACCACCGCGCGCGGGGTGGCGCCCGGCTCGGCACGGTCGCGCGCGTTCGCCGCCGCGCGCAGGCGGTCGACCGCGCCGTCCATCGCGAACTGGGCGGCGCCCAGGCCCTCGACGACATAGCCCCGGCGTGCCTGCCCGCTGTCCTCGAACGCCGACAGGACGCGGTACGTCGCCGAGAAGCCGCCCTCCACGCCCTCGGCGGTCACGGCGCCGCGCGTGACCACGCCGTGCCGGTCCAGCAGGGTGCGGGCCAGGGCGTGGGCGCGATGCGTGGGGTCCGGTTCGGCGGGCGGAAGCAGGGACCAGCGGCCGCTCACGGTCGGCGGGCCGGAGCGGGAGGCGGGGCGGCCGGTGGGACGCGCGGCCGCCGTGAGGGTGCCGTACCGGCCGCGCGGGACCGTGCGCTTGGCGCGGTGGGCGGTCGCGCCGGCCGTACGCCCCGAGCCCAGCAGGGCGCGCAGCGGCGCGAGGGTGTCGTTGGTGAGCCGGCCGGACCAGGCCAGGTCCCACAGGGCGTCGGCGAGCTGGGGGTCGGTGGCGTCGGGGTGAGTGGTGGCGCGGACCTGGTCGGCGATCTGGCGGAAGAACAGTCCGTAGCCGCCCGAGAGCGCCGCGAGGACCGACTCGTGGAGGGCGGTGAGCTCCAGGGGGTGGGGTGGGGGCAGGAGGAGCGGCGCGGCGTCGGCGAGGTAGAGCGAGACCCAGCCGTCCTTGCCGGGCAGCGCCCCGGCCCCGGCCCACAGCACCTCGCCCGTGGTGGTGAGCTCGTCGAGAAGGGTGGGGGAGTAGGTGGCCACGCGGGACGGGAGGATCAGCTTCTCGAGCGCGGAGGCGGGGACGGGCGCGCCCTGCAGCTGCTCGATGGCGCGCGCCAGTCCGTCGATGCCGCGCAGGCCGCCGCCGCCGAGGTGCTGCCACTGGGGCAGGAAGGTGGCGAGGGCGGCCGGCGGGACCGGCTCCAGCTCGTGGCGCAGGGCGGCCAGGGAGCGGCGGCGCAGCCGGCGCAGAACGGCGGCGTCGCACCACTCCTGGCCGATGCCGGAGGGGTGGAACTCGCCCTGGACGACGCGACCGCTCGCGGCCAGGCGGTGCAGGGCGCCGTCGGTGACGGCGGTGCCCAGACCGAAGCGGGCGGCGGCCTGCGAGGACGTGAACGGGCCGTGGGTGCGCGCGTACCGCGCGAGCAGGTCGCCGAGCGGGTCCTTCACCGGCTCGGTGAACGCCTCCGGGACGCCGACCGGCAGCGCGGTGCCCAGGGCGTCGCGCAGCCGGCCCGCGTCCTCGACGGCCGCCCAGTGGTCGGCTCCGGCGATCCGGACGCGGATCACCCGGCGCGTCCTGGCGAGGTCCCGCGCCCATTCCGGGTCGGCGCCGCGCTCGGCCAGCTCGGCGTCGGTGAGGGGGCCGAGGACGCGCAGGGCGTCGGCGGCGCCCTCCACGTCCTTGACGCGGCGGTCCTCGACGAGCCACTGCAGCTCGCGCTCCAACTCGGTCAGGACATCCGCGTCGAGCAGCTCCCGCAGCTCCGCCTGGCCCAGCAGCTCGGCCAGCAGCCGCGAGTCCAGGGACAGGGCGGCCGCCCGCCGCTCGGCGAGCGGGGAGTCACCCTCGTACAGGAACTGGGCCACGTACCCGAAGAGCAGCGAGCGGGCGAAGGGGGACGGTTCGGGGGTGGTGACCTCGACCAGGCGGACGCGGCGGGACTCGATGTCGCCCATCAGCTCCTGGAGGCCCGGCACGTCGAAGACGTCCTGGAGGCACTCGCGGACGGCCTCCAGCACGATCGGGAAGGAGCCGAACTCGCTCGCCACCTGGAGCAGCTGGGCCGCGCGCTGGCGCTGCTGCCACAGGGGGGTGCGCTTCCCGGGGGTGCGGCGCGGCAGCAGCAGGGCGCGGGCCGCGCACTCGCGGAACCGGGAGGCGAAGAGGGCGGAGCCGCCCACCTGGTCGGTGACGATCTGGTCGACGTCGCCCTTGTCGAAGACGACGTCGGAGGCGCCGACCGGAGCCTGCTCGCTGTCGTACTCCGGGCCGGGCGCGGCGGCAGGGTCGGGGTCGAGCAGGTCCAGGCCCATCAGGTCGGCGTCGGGCAGCCGCAGGACGATGCCGTCGTCCGCGTGCATCACCTGGGCGTCCATGCCGTACCGCTCGGAGAGGCGGGCGCCGAGCGCCAGGGCCCAGGGGGCGTGCACCTGGGCGCCGAACGGCGAGTGGACCACCACCCGCCAGTCGCCCAGCTCGTCGCGGAACCGCTCCACCAGGATGGTGCGGTCGTCCGGGACATGGCCGCAGGCGCGGCGCTGCTCGTCCAGGTACGCCAGGAGGTTGTCCGCCGCCCACGCGTCCAGGCCGGCCGCCACCAGGCGCAGCCGGGCGTCGTCCGGCTCCAGCGAGCCGACCTCGCGGAGGAACGCTCCCACCGCGCGGCCCAGCTCCAGGGGCCGGCCGAGCTGGTCGCCCTTCCAGAACGGCAGCCGTCCCGGGACGCCCGGTGCGGGGGAGACCAGCACCCGGTCGCGGGTGATGTCCTCGATCCGCCAGGAGGAGGTGCCGAGCGTGAACACGTCGCCGACGCGCGACTCGTACACCATCTCCTCGTCGAGCTCGCCGACCCGGCCGCCGCCCTTCTTCGGGTCGGCACCCGCCAGGAACACCCCGAACAGGCCCCGGTCCGGGATCGTGCCGCCCGAGGTGACAGCGAGGCGCTGGGCCCCCGGCCGGCCCGTGATGGTGCCGGCGATCCGGTCCCAGACCACGCGCGGGCGCAGCTCGGCGAACGCGTCGGAGGGATAGCGTCCGGCGAGCATGTCCAGGACGGCGGTGAACGCCGACTCCGGGAGGGACGCGAAGGGCGCCGCCCGCCGCACCACCGCGAGCAGGTCGTCGAACTGCCAGGTGTCCAGGGCGACCATGGCGACCAGCTGCTGGGCCAGCACGTCCAGCGGGTTGGACGGGATGCGCATCGACTCGATGGACCCGCTGCGCATCCGCTCGGTGACCACGGCCGCCTGCACCAGGTCGCCGCGGTACTTCGGGAAGACGACACCGGTGGACACCGCGCCCACCTGGTGACCGGCCCGGCCGACGCGCTGGAGCCCGGAGGCGACGGACGGCGGCGACTCGACCTGCACGACCAGGTCCACCGCGCCCATGTCGATGCCCAGCTCCAGGCTGGAGGTGGCGACCACGGCGGGCAGCCGGCCCGCCTTGAGGTCCTCCTCGACCAGGGCACGCTGCTCCTTGGAGACCGACCCGTGGTGCGCCCGGGCGAGCAGCGGCGGGGCGCCCTTCGCCGCGCCCGACTGGGCCATCAGCTCGGCCGGCGACTGGTCCTCGGGGAGGGCCTCTCCGGTGGCGCGCTCGTAGGCGATCTCGTTGAGCCGGTTGCACAGGCGCTCGGCCAGCCGCCGCGAGTTGGCGAAGACGATCGTCGAGCGGTGCGCCTGTACGAGGTCGGCGATCCGCTCCTCGACGTGCGGCCAGATCGACGGCCGCTCGGCCTGGTCGGTGTCCGTGGCGGGGGAGCCCCCGAGCTCGCCGAGGTCCTCGACCGGGACGACGACGGAGAGGTCGAACTCCTTGCCGGAAGGCGGCTGGACGATCTCCACCTTCCGCTGCGGGGAGAGATAGCGGGCCACCTCGTCCACCGGGCGCACCGTCGCCGACAGGCCGATACGGCGCGCCGGGCGCGGCAGCAGCTCGTCCAGCCGCTCCAGGGACACGGTCAGGTGCGCGCCCCGCTTCGTACCGGCGACGGCGTGGACCTCGTCGAGGATCACCGTCTCGACGCCGGACAGGGCGTCCCGCGTGGCGGAGGTGAGCATCAGGAACAGCGACTCGGGCGTGGTGATCAGGATGTCCGGCGGCCGGGTGGCCAGCGAGCGCCGCTCGGCGGCCGGGGTGTCACCGGAGCGGATGCCGACGCGCACCTCCGGCTCGGGCAGCCCCAGGCGCACCGCCTCCTGGCGGATGCCGGTCAGCGGACTGCGCAGATTGCGCTCGACGTCGACGGCGAGCGCCTTCAGCGGCGACACGTACAGCACCCGGCAGCGCTTCTTCGCGTCCGCGGGCGGCGGGGTGGCGGTGAGCCGGTCCAGCGCGGCGAGGAACGCGGCCAGGGTCTTGCCCGATCCGGTCGGCGCCACCACCAGCACGTCCGAGCCCGCGCCGATCGCCCGCCAGGCACCCTCCTGCGCGGCGGTGGGCGCGCTGAAGGCCCCCGTGAACCAGGCGCGGGTCGCGGGGGAGAAGGAGTCGAGCGCAGTCCTGGCCATGTCCCCCATCGTGCACCCCGCCACTGACAATGCGGCCCGACGGCGATGCCGGCCGCCCGTGCGCGCCATGGACGCGCAGGTCGGAGGCGTGCGACGGGGCGCAGAATGGAGTCATGGCGAGTGAGCGGAACGGGGAGCGGCGCGGCGGGGAGCGGACCGGCGGCCGGGACGGCGAGTGGGCCAGGCACTGGACCTACCCCGGCGTGCCAGGGCTCGACCTCCTCCGGGCGCGCTACGTACGCCACTCCTTCGCGCGCCACAGCCACGAGGGATTCGTCCTCGGCGCGGTCCGCCGCGGGATCGAGGACGTGGTCATGCCGGAGGGCACGATCCGCGCCCGCCCCGGCACCGTCGTCATGATCAACCCGGAGGTGCCGCACTCCGCGCACGCCGGCGCCCCCGAAGGCTGGTCGTACGCGACCCTCTACCCGTCGTCCGCCCTGGTGGCCGGGATCGCGGCGGAGGAGACCACGCTGCGCGGCACGCCCGGCTTCGCCGAGACCATCGTCGAGGACGAGGACACCGCCCGGCTCGTCCGCGCCGTGCACCGGGCGGCCGAGGAGGGCAACGCGTTGGCCGCCGACAGCCTCCTGCGCGTCGCCGTTGCCCGGCTGCTGCGCCGCCACGGCCAGACGCTGCCCGACCGCGCGCCGCGCGCGGCCGGGGCCCGCACGGCGTCCCTGGCCAGGGAGCTCCTCCAGGAGCGGATGGCGGAGCCGCCCTCCCTGGAGCAGCTCGCACGCGAACTGGGCACCAGCCCGTTCGCCCTGCTGCGGGCCTTCAAGGCCACCTACGGCATGCCGCCGCACACCTGGCTCACCAACGCGCGCGTACGCGCCGCCCGCCGCCTCCTGGAGGCCGGCACCGCGCCCGCGGCCGCGGCCGTCGCGGTCGGCTTCACCGACCAGCCGCACCTGAACCGGCACTTCACCCGCGTCGTCGGCGTACCGCCGGGCGCCTACCAGCGGGAACGCGCAAGAACGTACAAGACCGGGGACGGCGCCCGCCCGTAGCGTCCCCGGCGTGGCAGAACAGACAGCACTCAGCACAGACCTCGGAGACCCCGGACAGCCGATAGTCGCGCCGTCCGGGCCTTCCGCGCCGCCCGGGCCGTCCGGGAGTTCCGAGCCGTCCGCGCCGCCCGTGGGCAAGCCCGACAGCGCCGTCGTCCGCGACGCCCTCGGCGTCGGGCTGGCCGTCGGCCTCTCCGGCTTCGCCTTCGGCGTGACCTCGGCCGGCGCGGGGCTGAGCCTCCTCCAGACCTGCGCGCTCAGCCTCCTGGTCTTCACCGGCGCCTCGCAGTTCGCGCTCGTGGGAGCGCTCGCGGCCGGCGGGAACCCCTTCACCGCGGCGGCCGGGGCCTTCTTCCTCGGAACCCGCAACGCCTTCTACGGCCTGCGCCTGTCCCAGCTGCTCGCCCTGCCCCGCCTCGTACGCCCGCTCGGGGCCCACTGGGTCATCGACGAGACCGCCGCCGTCTCCCTCGCCCAGCCCACGCGCCGCGCCGCGCGGATCGGTTTCACCGTCACCGGGCTCACCCTGTACGTGCTGTGGAACCTCACCACGTTCCTCGGCGCCCTGGGAGCCGAGGCCATCGGCGACACCAACGCCCTGGGGCTGGACGCCGCCGGACCGGCCGTCTTCCTCGCCCTGCTCGCCCCCATGCTCCGTACGGCCACCGAGCGGGCCGTCGCCGGCCTCGCCGTCGTGCTCGGGCTCGCGTCCCTGCCGCTGCTGCCCGCCGGGGTGCCGGTGCTCGTCGCGGCGCTCGCGGCACCGGCCGTGCTGTGGTTCCGGGGACGCCGGGCCATCGGTGACGGACGCAACGGTGACGGACGGCAGGGGGCGGAGCGTTGAGCGTCTGGATCGCCATCGGCCTGACCGCCGCCGGCTGCTACCTGCTGAAGCTGACCGGCCTCCTCGTCCCTGCCGCGACCCTGGAGAAGCCGCTCGTCCAGCGGCTGTCGGCGCTGCTGCCCGTCGCCCTGCTGGCGGCCCTGACCGCGCAGCAGACCTTCAGCGCGGGCGGCTCCCTGGTCGTCGACGCGCGCGGTGCGGGCCTCGCGGCGGCGGCGCTCGCCCTGGTCCTGCGCGCGCCCTTCCTGGTGGTGGTCGCCGCCGCGGTCGTGGTGACGGCGGTGGTACGGGCCATGGGCGGCTGACCCGGGCCTCCGTACAGCAACCGCGGCCGACCGGTTCAGCCGATCCGGCGGCCGTACGCCCGTAGCGTACGCAGCGCCTCGATCGTCACGATCGGACGCCACTCCAGTGCCGTTCCCGGCGCCCACTGGCGCCAGCGGATCGGCCAGCCCCCGTCCTCCCGCTGCTCGGCGGCGAGGTGGTCCAGCGAGCGGGCCATCTCCTCGTCCGTGAACCAGCGCCGGGCCAGGGAGTCCGGCACGCGCGCGTAGTCGTGCGGGAAGTGGTGCTCGCCGGGCGCGTACCCGGGCGGGACCGGGAAGTCCTCGACGCGCGCCGGGTCGAGCACCGCGAGCCGCTGCTCCCGCACCGACCGGCCCAGCCGGTCCGCCGCGGCCTCCGCCCTGGCCCGGTCCGGGACGCCGTCCAGGAACGCGACCGCGGCCTGGATCTCGTACGGGTGCGACTTCTCCAGGCCCTCGACGGCGGCCCAGCAGAAGTCCGTGGCGCGGAACAGCCACGCGTGCCACACCTGATTGCGGTGGAGCAGGCCCACCACGGGGCCGGTGGCCAGCAGATCGCTGGGCGGGTCGTCGACGACCGGCAGGAACGGCGCGATCGGGTAGCCGCGCACCGAGGGGTGCAGCGCGGGCAGCGCGCCGTCCCGCGTGGACACCCCCGTCAGGTAGCGGCACGCGCGCTCCACGCGCATCCCGCCGCAGCGGCCGATGGAGTCCAGCACCCGCAGCGCGTGCGCCGTGTGCAGCGGCTGGCTGACGGGGCCGCGCAGATCCGGCTCCAGCGCGTGCCCGTAACCACCGTCCTCGTTGAGGTACGCGGTGAGGGCGGCCTCGACCGCGTCGGCGCCGCCGCCGAGGAAGTGGTACGCGAAGCGCCGCTGTTCGAGCACGCGGGCCGTCAGCCAGACGAAGTGCTCGGCGCGCGCGAGGGGAGTTCCAGCCATGTACCGACGGTAGGGCGGAAAGGGCTTTCGGCAAGCCGCACGGACAGGGCTGCACTCTCAGGAGCGGGATACTGGGTTCATGCGGTTGACGATTTTCTGGGAGCGTATGGCGGACCACTTCGGTTCCGCGTACGCCGAGTCCTTCGCACGGGACCATGTGATGTCCGAGCTCGGCGGCCGTACGGTGCACGAGGCGCTGCGGGCCGGCTGGGAGGCGAAGGACGTGTGGCGGGCGGTGTGCGAGGCGGTGGGCGTCCCCGCGGACAAGCGCTGACGCGCGGCGGTTCGCCGCCCGTGGATGGCCGGAGGGGTGCCGGGGCAGAAGCCGGTTGTCCGAGCCGTACGCGAGACTTGCCCCGTGGCCCCGACTGACGAGAACGAGACGACGACCACCGTGCCCCCGACCGGGAAGGCGCCCGCCGCGCCCCCGGCCGGTGGCCGTATGCCCCGCTGGCTGCCGCGTGCGATGGTGCTCGCCCTGGCCCTCTACGCCTGCTTCCAGCTCGGCAACTGGGCCTTCCACCAGCTCATCGGCCTGCTGATCAACATCCTGATCGCCTTCTTCCTGGCGCTGGCCGTCGAGCCGGCGGTCGGGCGGATGGCGGCCCGCGGCATGCGCCGCGGTCTCGCCACCTTCCTGGTGTTCTTCGCGGTCATGGTCGTCGCCGTCGGCTTCGTCGTGCTCCTCGGCTCCATGCTGGCGGGGCAGATCATCGAGATCGTCGAGGACTTCCCCCGGTATCTGGACTCGCTGATCAACTGGATCAACCACACCTTCCAGACCGAGCTGTCCCGGGTCGAGGTCCAGGACAGCCTGTTGCGCTCCGACTGGCTGCGCAAGTACGTCCAGAACAGCGCCAGCGGTGTGCTGGACGTCTCCGCGACCGTGCTCGGCGGGCTGTTCAAGCTGCTGACGATCTTCCTCTTCTCGTTCTACTTCGCGGCCGACGGGCCCCGGCTGCGCCGGGCCCTGTGCTCCGTGCTCCCGCCGGCCAAGCAGGCCGAGGTGCTGCGCGCCTGGGAGATCGCCGTCGACAAGACCGGCGGCTATCTGTACTCGCGCGGCCTGATGGCCCTGATCTCGGGCCTGGCGCACTACGTCCTGCTGGAGTTCCTGAGCGTGCCGTACGCGCCCGCGCTCGCGGTGTGGGTGGGCCTGGTGTCGCAGTTCCTCCCGACCATCGGCACGTACCTGGCGGGCGCCCTGCCGATGCTGATCGCCTTCACCGAGAACCCCTGGTACGCGCTGTGGGTGCTGGTGTTCGTGGTGGTGTACCAGCAGTTCGAGAACTACGTGCTGCAGCCGAAGCTCACCGCCAAGTCCGTCGACATCCACCCGGCCGTGGCCTTCGGGTCGGTCGTCGCCGGTACGGCGCTGCTGGGCGCGGTCGGGGCGCTCATCGCGATCCCGGCGGTCGCCACCCTCCAGGCGTTCCTCGGCGCTTACGTGAAGCGGTACGACGTGACCGAGGACCCGCGCGTCCACGGTCACCGGCGCCACGGCGAGATGGTCCTGGCCCGGGTGCAGCGGGCGCTGCGCGCCAAGAGGGACCAGGCCGACCAGGCCGGCGACGAGGCCTCGCCCCACCTCCCCGGCCAGGCTCCGCCGCGCGACGGGGCCTGAGCCGGGTCCGGCGCGGCGCGCTTGACACTAAAATCGAACATCCATTCTTATGGGGTTCCGGCCCGGAATTCCGGGGGGTACGTGAGTCTGTTCACGGAGTTGTCCACAGAGTTATCCACAGGCCGGAGGGGCGGCGGGGCCCATTGTCAGTGGCAGGGGTTAGCGTCTTTGACGTGAAGCGATCGACACAAGCAAACCGGGTGGAACCCATGGCAGGTACCGACCGCGAGAAGGCGCTCGACGCCGCGCTCGCACAGATTGAACGGCAATTCGGCAAGGGCGCAGTGATGCGCATGGGCGAGCGGTCGAGGGAGCCCATCGAGGTCATCCCGACCGGCTCGACCGCGCTCGACGTCGCGCTCGGCGTCGGCGGCCTGCCGCGCGGCCGTGTGGTGGAGATCTACGGCCCCGAGTCCTCCGGTAAGACGACCCTGACCCTGCACGCCGTGGCCAACGCGCAGAAGGCCGGCGGCCAGGTCGCGTTCGTCGACGCGGAGCACGCCCTCGACCCCGAGTACGCCAGGAAGCTCGGCGTCGACATCGACAACCTCATCCTGTCCCAGCCCGACAACGGCGAGCAGGCCCTGGAGATCGTGGACATGCTCGTCCGCTCCGGCGCGCTCGACCTGATCGTCATCGACTCGGTCGCGGCGCTCGTCCCGCGCGCCGAGATCGAGGGCGAGATGGGCGACTCGCACGTCGGTCTCCAGGCCCGTCTGATGAGCCAGGCGCTCCGGAAGATCACCAGTGCGCTCAACCAGTCCAAGACCACGGCGATCTTCATCAACCAGCTCCGCGAGAAGATCGGTGTGATGTTCGGCTCGCCGGAGACCACGACCGGTGGCCGCGCGCTGAAGTTCTACGCCTCGGTGCGCATCGACATCCGCCGCATCGAGACCCTCAAGGACGGCACGGAGGCGGTCGGCAACCGCACCCGCTGCAAGGTCGTGAAGAACAAGGTCGCGCCGCCCTTCAAGCAGGCCGAGTTCGACATCCTCTACGGCCAGGGCATCAGCCGCGAGGGCGGCCTGATCGACATGGGCGTGGAGCACGGCTTCGTCCGCAAGGCGGGCGCCTGGTACACGTACGAGGGCGACCAGCTGGGCCAGGGCAAGGAGAACGCCCGGAACTTCCTGAAGGACAACCCCGACCTCGCCAACGAGATCGAGAAGAAGATCAAGGAGAAGCTGGGCGTCGGCGTCCGCCCGGAGACCCCGGCGACCGAGCCGGGCGCGGACGCGGCGGGTGACGCGGCCGCCACGGACGACGCCGCGAAGTCGGTGCCCGCACCGGCGGCGAAGGCCACCAAGGCGACCAAGGCCCCGGCGGCCAAGGCGTAGCCCATGGCCCGCCGCACCGAATGGCCGGGCGACAGCACCGACTCGTCGAGGGCCGAGCAGGAGCTGTCGCCCCAGGATCCGGCTGAGCGGGCGCGGGCGATCTGCCTGCGCCTGCTCACCGGGACCCCGCGCACGCGCAAGCAGCTCGCGGACGCCCTGCGCAAACGCGAGATCCCGGACGAGGTCGCCGAGGAGGTCCTCTCCCGCTTCGAGGACGTCGGCCTCATCGACGACGCCGCCTTCGCGGACGCGTGGGTGGAGTCCCGGCACCACGGCCGGGGCCTGGCCCGCCGCGCCCTCGCCCGGGAGCTGCGCACCAAGGGGGTGGACGCCGAGCTGATCGACGAGGCCGTCGGCCAGCTCGACGCCGAGCAGGAGGAGGCCACGGCCCGCGAGCTCGTGGCGCGCAAGCTCCGCGCCACCCGCGGCCTCGACCGCGACCGCCGCCTGCGCCGCCTCGCGGGCATGCTCGCCCGCAAGGGCTACTCCGAGGGCTTGGCCCTGCGCGTGGTCCGCCAGGCCCTGGAGGAGGAGGGCGAGGACACGGACGACCTGCCGTTCGACCCCAGCTGACCGGTCACGGCGCGGCCGACGCCCACGGCTCCGCCGACCGGACCGGCCCCGCCGCCTCGGCCTGCCCCGCCGCCTCGACCGGCAGGCCCTCCGCCCGCCACGCCTGGAAGCCGCCGATCAGGTCCGTCGCGCGGTGGAGGCCCAGCTGCTGCAGGGACGCGGCCGCCAGCGAAGAGGCGTAGCCCTCGTTGCACACGACCACGATCCGCAGGTCGTGGCTCACCGCCTGCGGTGCGCGGTGACTGCCCCGCGGGTCCAGCCGCCACTCCAGTTCGTTGCGCTCCATGACCAGCGCCCCGGGAATCAGCCCGTCGCGCTCGCGCAGTGCCGCGTACCGGATGTCCACCAGCAGCACGTCACCCGCCTCGGCCGCCGCGAACGCCGCGCGCGGCGTGACCCGGGGCGCCACCCGTTCCAGCCCGGCCCGCACCCGTTCCAGCAGTTCGTCGATGCCCACCGGCGCCGACCCCGTGCCCGTGCCCGTACTCACTGCCAGTCCTCCGGACGCTCGACCTGCTCCAGCCGCAGCACCGCGCCGGTCCGGCTGAACCGGCGGATCAGCGGCAGCGGCGGATAGTACGCGTGCACCGAGACGGCGTGCTCGGTGGCCGACTCGTTCAGCACCTCGTGCACATGGTGCCGTCCGAAGGCCCGCCCGCGCCCCGCCGGCAGCACCCGTCGGCGGTCGACGTCCTCCGCCAGCTCCAGCGACCGCCAGCCGCCCGCGGGCAGCCGTACGGAGAGCGACTGCTCCCTGAGCTCGCCGCGCGCGGTGGCGAACGCGCCGATCGACTCGGCGTGGTCGTGCCACCCCGTACCGGAGCCCGGCGGCCACCCGATGAGCCACGCCTCACTGCCGCCCGGGCCGTCCAGCCGCACCCAGGTGCGGCCCTCCGGATCGAGCGGAAGGGAAGCGATCAGCGCGGTGTCGGCGGCGGTACGGCGGGCGAAGTCGAGCAGCTCGGCGGCGTTCGGCGCCGCGGGGTCGGCGGTGCGGCCGACCGGGCGTGCGGAGACATGCGGGGAGGGGACATGCGGGGAGAAGACATGCTGGGACACGGGAAACCGTCCTGGAAGTCGCGAAGACGCGCACGCGCGGGAGGGAAACACCGGCGTACGCAGGGGGAAGAGGCGAGTTCAGCAGGACGGACGACACACGCAGCCCGCGTAGCGGAGCAGGTCCATATGGACCCTCCGCCACAGGCGTACCACGGTGCCGTTCATGATCCGGAGTACACCATGGACGCCCGTGACGGTCAATCGACCGTCAACCGCGGCTGAACGCCGCGTCCGCGTCCGCGGCCGTCCGGTCGCGCCGTACCGCTCCCGGGGCGCCGCCCCGTACCGCGTCGGCCGCCTCACGCAGCTCCTCCGGCCGCACCCCGGCGAACGCCGCCGCCAGATGCCCGTCGGGCCGCACCAGCAGCACGGTGTGCGCGGCGGCCCCCGGATACGCCTCCGTGACCAGCAGCTCGCCGGCGACCGGCAGCGCCTCCACCGCCGCCGCGAGCCGGGGCATCACCCCCGCGGTCATCCAGTGCCGCCGGTCCCACACGCCCGTCCCGGGCGCGACCAGCACCACCAGCAGGCGGCCCCGCCCCAGCCGGTCGCGCAGCCGCCCGGTCGTGCCGTCCTCCGGCGCCGTCACCCGCACGTCGGCGACCGGCGCGCCCGGCGGTGTGCCCACGGCCACGTGCCCCTCGGCGTACGGAGGCGCGAGGGGGGAGTGCGGGTACGCGGGGGGCGCGCCGAGCGGCCCGTGCCCCACGTGGCCGTCCGTCAGCAGCGCGTCGTGCCCGCCGCCCCGCAGGTACGTGCGCAGCCCGCCGGCGCCCCGCAGCACCGGGAGCGACTGGTCGGCGGCCCGCAGCCGCGCCGCGACCGCGGTGCGCCGCTCGTCCTGGTAGCTGTCGAGCAGCGCCTCCGAGGCGCCGTGGTGCCAGGCCAGCGCCAGCTTCCAGGCCAGGTTGTCGACGTCCCGCAGCCCCTCGTCCAGCGCCTGCGTACCGAGCGCCCCCAGCAGATGGGCCGCGTCCCCGGCGAGGAAGGCCCGCTCCACGCGCCACCGCTTGGCGAGCCGGTGGTGCAGCGTGTAGACGCCCGTGTCGATCAGGTCGTACGCCGGGGTGCGGCCGCACCAGCCGCCCAGCGTCTCGCGGATCCGCGCGACCAGCGCGTCGGGCGTCACCAGGTCGCCGCGCGGCGGCAGCAGCCAGTCCAGCCGCCACGTGCCGCCCGGAAGCGGCCGCGCCGTCACCTCCTCGCCCGCGCCGCGCCACGGCGGCTGACGGTGCAGCAGCCCCTCGCCGGGCCAGGGCAGTTCGGTGCGCAGGGTGGCGACGGCGTGGCGCTCGACCGCCGTACGCCCGGGGAAGCGCACCCCCAGCAGCTTGCGCACGGTGGAGCGGGCTCCGTCGCAGCCGACCAGGTAACTGCCGCGCCACCAGGTCGACTCGGGCCCGCGCGTGTGCACGGTGACGCCGTCGGAGTCCTGCTCGACCGCGTCCACCCGGCTGTGCGCGACCACCCGCACCAGCCCCGGCCGCGGCAGCGCGGCAATGGCCTCCCGCAGCCCGCGCGCCAGGGCGTGCTGGGCCATGTGCAGCGGCGAGACCGGGTCGGCCTCCCCGTCCGGGGCGAACGGTTCCGCGCGCTCCGCGAAGAGCACGTGCCGCGTCTCCTGCTTGCGCCGCATCGACCGCCAACCGCTCCAGCGGGCCCCCTCGTCCCGTACGGTCGTGCACCCGAGGCGCTCCACGAACCCCGCCGTGTCCGGGCGCAGCACGGCGGTCCTGGCCGCGCGCGGTTCGTCCGCGCCGGGGCCCTCGTCCAGTACGACGGAGGGGACGCCCCGCGCCGCCAGCGCGAGGGACAGCGCGAGCCCGACCGGGCCCGCGCCGACCACGATCACCGGGTCCACGGCGTGACTCCAGGACCATCGACCCCACGAGCACCGGGAACAGCACACACATCGGAAAGGGCGGGACAAGCGGCCGGAGCCGGGCGCGAGGTGATCACACAACGTATGCAACCCACTGCCGGTGCTTGCGTCAAGCGACGAGGGCAGCGACGCGAACGCCACTGCCCTCACAAGCCATACGGTCCAGCGCTACGACGAGCCGGTCCCGCCGGCGCTATCGCCCCCACCCGGAGGCATCCCCATGATGACCGTGCTGCCGCCCGCCTGACCGGCCTCCGCGCTGAGCACGGTGGCGGACGCCGGCTCGGCGGCCGAGGCCATCCCGATGCCGGTCTTGGCACGGCGCCCGCGCTTCTCGATCCAGGTGGCCAGCGCCGACAGCGCCAGGCACATCGCCACGTAGATCGCGCCGACGACCACGATCGTCGAGACGTACGGGTACTGCCCGTTGACCTGCGTGTTCGAGGCGATCAGCCGCGCCGAGTTGAGCAGCTCGGGGTAGAGGATGATGAAGCCGAGCGAGGTGTCCTTGAGCGTGACCACCAGCTGGCTGATGATCGTCGGCAGCATGGAGCGGACGGCCTGCGGCATCAGCACCGTGGTCATGACCTGCGTCTTGCTCATGCCGAGCGCGTACGCGGCCTCACGCTGGCCCTTCGGTACGGCGTTGATGCCGGCGCGCAGCACCTCGGCCTGGACACAGCCGTTGTAGATCGACAGACCGATCGCCAGCGCCCACATCGAGTAGTCGGTCAGGAAGCCGACCCACACGGCGTAGATCGTGATCAGCAGCGGGATGGAGCGGAACAGCTCGATGAAACCGGTCGCCAGCCACCGGACCGGCTTGTGGTCGGAGAGCCGGCCGACCGCCAGGACCACCCCGAGCAGCAGCGAGCCGACCGCCGCGATGCCGAACGCCTTCAGGGTCGCGACGATGCCGTCGAGGATGTTCTGCCGGATGCCCGTGTAGTTGAAGATGTCCCACATCTCATAGGCGAGATGCCCCTTCTCGCTCAGCCGTACGACGCTGACGGCGATCAGCGCGAGGATGGCGAGCGAGCCGACGACGGCGTAGACGCGGTTGCGGACGACGGCCTTGGGACCGGGCGCGTCGTAGAGAACGCTGGCGCTCATCGGGCGACTCCCATGCGGCTCTCCAGCAGGCGGAAGATGCCGCTGATGGTGAAGGTGATGACCAGGTAGCCCAGGGCGACCCAGAGGAAGATGGGCGCGATGTCGTAACCCTGCTCGCTCATGAGCTTCTGCCAGCCGAAGAGGTCGGCGACGCTGAAGGCGCCGGCGATGGCCGAGTTCTTGGTGAGCGCGATGAAGATGGAGCTCAGCGGCGGCAGCACGGTCCGGGTGGCCTGCGGCAGCACGATCATGCGGAGGGTCTGGCTGAACGTCATGCCGAGCGAGCGGGCGGCCTCGGCCTGCCCGACGGGCACGGTGCTGATGCCCGACCGCACGGCCTCGCAGATGAAGGCGGACGTGTAGAAGCCGAGCGCGAGCGCGCCCAGGAGGAAGGGGCTCATGCCCGGGAAGAGGATCTCCGGGACGACGAAGAAGGAGACCAGGAAGAGCAGCGTCAGCGGCGTGTTGCGCAGCAGGGTGACCCAGAGGGTGCCGAAGAAGCGCAGCGGCGGGACGGGCGAGACCCGGAAGCCGGCGATGACGATGCCGAGGACCAGCGCGATGACCGAGCTGACGAGGGTGATCGACACGGTTCCTATGAAGCCGTCACGGAAATCCGGGAAATAGTCCAGCAGTACGTTCATGAGGTCTCCGCGTCGGCGGTCAGCGGCTTACGGGCAACGGTCTTGGGTGACTTGGGTGACTTGGGTGACTTGGGTGACTTGGGCGGCTCGGGTGAGCAAGGGCTGTAGCGCCCCGCACGCGCGGCGTACGGGGCGCTACAGCAGGCACAGCCGGAGCTGTGGTGATCAGTAGCGGACGATCGCCGGCGGCTCGGTGTAGGCGGAGCCGGACAGGCCGAGGGTCGCCTCGTAGATCTTCTTGTACGTGCCGTCCTTGACGCGGTTCTCCAGCGACTTGTTGATCGCCTCGCGCAGGACCTTGTCGTCCTTGTTGAGGCCCACGCCGTACGGCTCCTCGGTGAACGGCTTGCCGATGACCTTCAGCTTGGCCGGGTTCTGCGCGGCGTAGCCCTTGAGGATCGCGTCGTCCGTCGTCAGGGCGTCGACCTGCTTGGTGAGCAGCTGCTGGACGCAGTCCGAGTACTTGGCGAGCTCGGTGGCCTGGGCGCCGTACTGCGGCTTCTTGATCTCCTGCAGCGGGGTGGAGCCCTTGATGGAGCAGACCTTCTTGCCCTTGACGGTGTCCGGGCCGGTGATCGAGGTCTCGTCCTTGCGCACGAGGAGGTCGGCGCCGGCCTTGTAGTACGGACCCGCGAAGCCGACCAGCGCCTTGCGCTTGTCGTTGATCGTGTACGTACCGACGTAGTAGTCGACCTGGCCCTTGGAGATCGCGGTCTCGCGGGTGCTGGAGTCGACGGTCTTCCACTCGATCTGGTTCTCGGTGAAGCCCAGGTCGGCGGCGATCATCTTGGCGATCTCGATGTCGAAGCCGGAACGCTGCTTGGTCGCCTGGTCCTCGAAGCCGAGGTACGGCTGGTCGGCCTTGGAGCCGATGATCAGCTTGCCGCGCTCCTTGGCCGCCTTGAAGGTGGGCGAGTCGAGGTTCACGTCCGTGGCGACGATGTACTTCGGCAGGGCCGGCGCGTTCGACGCGCCCGGCTGCACACCGCTCGGCTTGTCGCCGGCGGAGCCCCCCTTGCCGCCGCAGGCGGTCGCGGTCAGCGCGAGCACAGCGACGGCCACGGCCGCCGTCTTGCGGAGCTTCATGGTGAACATCCCTTGAGTCGTGGTTCGTTGGTCGCCAGGCGTCGTACGAAGATCCTGGCCATCAGTGATCCTGGCCATCAGTGATCCTGGCCATCAGTGATCGTGGCCATCAGTGATCCCGGCCGTCAGTGGCGCCGGCCGTCGGTGGCCCCGGCCATCAGTGGTGGAGGATCTTCGACAGGAAGTCCTTGGCCCGGTCGCTGCGCGGACTGCTGAAGAACTGCTCGGGCGACGCCTCCTCGACGATCCGGCCGTCCGCCATGAAGACGACGCGGTTGGCGGCCGAGCGCGCGAACCCCATCTCGTGGGTGACGACCACCATCGTCATCCCGTCGCGCGCCAGCTGCTGCATCACCTCGAGGACCTCGTTGATCATCTCGGGGTCGAGCGCCGAGGTCGGCTCGTCGAAGAGCATGACCTTCGGGTCCATGGCCAACGCCCGGGCGATCGCCACGCGTTGCTGCTGCCCGCCGGAGAGCTGTGCCGGGTACTTGTCGGCCTGCGAGCCGACGCCCACGCGGTCGAGCAGGGTCCGGGCCTTCTCCTCCGCCACGCGCTTGTCCGCCTTGCGGACCTTGACCTGGCCCAGCATGACGTTCTCCAGCACGGTCTTGTGCGCGAAGAGGTTGAACGACTGGAAGACCATGCCGACGTCCGCGCGGAGCCGGGCGAGCTCCTTGCCCTCCTGGGGCAGCGGCTTGCCGTCGATGGTGATCGTGCCGGAGTCGATCGTCTCCAGGCGGTTGATGGTGCGGCACAGCGTGGACTTCCCGGACCCGGACGGTCCGATGACGACCACGACCTCGCCACGGGCGATGGTCAGGTCGATGTCCTGGAGCACATGCAGCGCGCCGAAGTGCTTGTTGACGTTGCTCAGCACGACCAGGTCGCTCGCCGTCGGTGCGGCATCCTCCGCGCCCTTGGTCACTGACACTCCGCTCATCGGCTTCTTGCTCCGTCCTCCTCGGTTGGGAGGACATTAAGCACGCGGTGCGACCAGCGTCATTACATCTGAGCTGAAATTGAGCATAACGATCCGGCTGCAACCGGACACCATGCGTGAACGGGCAGGCATCCTGCAGTACGGGTGGGTAACGGAAACCGCGGTGCGGCGGGAAGGCTCTTGACGGGCATGGCCGGTATCGGCGTTCATGCCCTGGTAACCCACGCGTACGCACCTTCAGGAGGGGGGCCCATGAGACTGCTGCTTGTCGAGGACGACGACCATGTCGCCGCGGCCCTCGCCGCCATCCTCAGGAAGCACGGCTTCCACGTCACGCACGCCCGCAACGGCGAGGAGGCGCTCCAGGCCGTCCTGCCCGCCGCGGCAGCCACTGGCCCCGGCACCGGGGCCCCCGCCGCGGGCAACGGCGCCGCGGGGGCCGGCACCGCACGCGGCCCCTTCGATGTCGTGCTGCTCGATCTCGGCCTGCCCGACCAGGACGGCTACCAGGTCTGCGGCAAGATCCGGAAGCTCACCACGGCCCCGGTCATCATGGTCACCGCGCGCGCCGACGTGCGCTCCCGCATCCACGGCCTGAACCTCGGCGCCGACGACTACGTCGTCAAGCCGTACGACACGGGCGAGTTGCTCGCCCGCATCCACGCCGTCAGCCGCCGTACCGCCACCACGGGCGCCGGCGCCACCGGCACCACCGGCACCGACAACGGCGCGACCGCTGCGGGCGCGAGCGGCGACGACGGCCACGGACCGCAGGGCACGGCCGGCGTCCCCGGGGAGGTCCCGCCCCTGCAGCTCGGCGCCGTCGTCATCGAGGTGCCCACCCGCCGGGTCAGCGTGGACGGCACGGTGATCCAGCTCACGCGCAAGGAGTTCGACCTCCTCGCCCTCCTCGCACAGCGCCCCGGCGTCGTCTTCCGCCGCGAGCAGATCATCAGCGAGGTGTGGCGCACCAGCTGGGAGGGGACCGGCCGCACCCTGGAGGTGCACGTGGCGTCCCTGCGCGCCAAGCTGCGGATGCCCGCCCTCATCGAGACCGTGCGCGGCGTCGGCTACCGCCTGGTCGCCCCGGCCGCGTAACCCCCCTGACCTGTGCGCACCCGCCTCCTTCCGCTCCTCATCGTCCTCATGGCGGGCGTGCTGCTCGCGCTCGGCTTCCCGCTCGCGGGCAGCCTGGCCGCCGCGCGCCAGCAGACCGTCGTGGTCGACCGCATCGACGACACCGCGCGCTTCGCCGCGCTCGCCCAGTTCGTCACCGAGAGCGGACCCGGCATCGACGAGCGCAAGGCCACCCTCGAGGGCGAACTCGCCCGGTACCACGAGGTGTACGGGATCCACGCCGGCGTCTTCTACCGCGACGGCACCGCCATGGCCCGCGCCCCCCGGAACTGGACCATCCCGGGGGACGGCGAGCCCCGCCGCGCCTTCCGCGAGGCCCTGCTGGGCCGCCGCAGCCACAACCCGCCGCAGGTCCTGCCCTGGCAGCCGAACGCCCGGCTCGCGGTCGCCTCGCCCGTCGTACGGGACGGGGACGTCGTCGCCGTCGTGGTCACCGATTCGCCGACCGGGCCGCTGCGCTCCCGCATCCTGCACGGCTGGCTGCTGATCGCGGCCGGCGAGTCGGCGGCGATGCTGCTGGCGGTCGGCGCCGCGTTCCGGCTCACCGGGTGGGTGCTCAAACCCGTACGCGTCCTGGACGCGGCCACCCACGACATCGCGACCGGGCGGCTGAACTCGCGTGTCGCGGCGGCCGGCGGGCCGCCCGAACTGCGCCGCCTGGCCCGCTCCTTCAACGAGATGGCCGACAACGTCGAGGAGGTCCTGGAGCAGCAGCGCGCTTTCGTCGCCGACGCCTCGCACCAGCTGCGCAACCCGCTCGCCGCCCTGCTGCTGCGCATCGAGCTGCTCGCCCTCGAACTGCCCCCCGGCAACGAGGAGATCGCCTCCGTACGCACGGAGGGCAAGCGCCTGGCCCAGGTCCTGGACGACCTGCTGGACCTGGCGCTGGCCGAGCACGCCTCCGCAGACCTGCGGCTCACCGACATCGGCGCGCTGACGGCCGAGCGGCTCGACGCCTGGCGGGCGCTCGCCGACGAGAAGGGCGTCCACCTGACGGGGTCCACGCCCGCCGTCACCGCCTGGGCCGACCCGGTCGCGCTGTCCAGCGCCCTCGACGCCGTGATCGACAACGCGCTGAAGTTCACCCCGGCCGGGGAGGAGGTCACCGTCACCGTCGCCGCCGACGGGGAACGCTCCACGGTCGTGGTCACCGACCGGGGCCCGGGCCTGACCGACGACGAGCTGGCCCGCGTCGGCGACCGCTTCTGGCGCAGCAACCGCCACCAGAACGTCAAGGGCTCCGGCCTCGGCCTGTCCATCTCCCGCGCCCTGCTCGCGGCGGGCGGCGGCTCGATCACGTACGCCCATCACGACCCGCACGGCCTGCGCGTCACGGTCGCCGTCCCGCGCAGCGCCCCCCACTGAGCCCCCACTCAGCCCCTACTGACCGGCATCGCCGGAGGAGCGATCAGGGCTTGACGGAGCGGTAGTAGCGCCGGGCGCCCTCGTGCAGCGGCAAGGGGTCGGTGTAGATCGCCGTGCGCAGGTCCACCAGCTGCGCCGGGTGCACCTCACGCCCGATCCGGTCCCGGCTGCGGATGACCGTACGGGTGAACGCCTCCGTCAGCGCCGGATCCGTACGGTCCGTGGTCACCAGCAGGTTCGCCACCGCCACGGTCTCGACCGGGCGGCCCGCCTGCACCCGGGCGTAGGCGTCGGCGGGTATCGCCGCGGAGCGGTAGTACCGGCTGGTGCCGCCCTGCGCGTGCACCCGGTCCACCAGCTCCTTCTCCAGCGGTACGAGCCGGATCGGGAAGCGCTCCGACAGGAGCTGTACGGCGCTGGTCGGCAGGCCGCCCGACCAGAAGAAGGCGTCCAGCCGGTCGGTCTCCAGCAGCCCGGGCATGGTGTCGATACCGGCGGACATCGGCACGATGTCCCGCGCCGGGTCCAGCCCCGACGCCTTCAGGATCCGGTTGGCCAGCAGCCGCACGCCCGAGCCCTGCTGCCCCACCCCGATCCGCAGCCCGCGCAGGTCGCGCGTCGAGCGCACGGTGGACGACTTCGGCACCACCAGCTGCACGTAGTCGTCGTACAGCCGCGCACAGCCCCGCAGCCCTTTCGCGCCGGGCCGGCCGTCGCGGAGGTGCGTGGCGACCGCGTCGGCCGTCGCGATGGTGAAATCCGCCTCCCCGGAGGCGACCCGCGTCAGGTTCTGCTGCGAACCCTCACTGGTCAGAAGACGTATCCGCACATCGGGCACGTTCTGGGCGAGAGCCTCCTCCAGCAGCGCGCCGTAGCGGTGGTAGACCCCGCTCGGTACACCGGTGCTGAAGGTGACCTTTCCGCGCGGGGCCGCCTCCTCGTCCGGCGCGGACCACCACAGGAGCAGCGCCAGCGCCGTGACCGCCGCGGCCGACCCCTCGAGGGCGCGGCGGCGGCTGATGCGGGACAGGGCCTGGACCATGGGCGCGATCCTGCCAGCCCGCTCCCGTCATGGCCAGGCCCGCCCGTACGGAGGTGCCTCCGCGCAGGCGGGCCGGGCCGGGTGCTGCACAGGCCGGGCGCCACGGGCTGTGCGGTTTCAGGGCCGTACGGCGGTGGTGATGCCGTACCGCCACGTCTCCTGGTGCCGGTACAGCTCGACCCCGCTCATCGCGTTGACCAGCGCATGGCCGCGCCCCACGCCCCGCGCCACCGCGTACGGCACCCGCCCGAGGAGGGAGAAGGCGCGCAGCATCGGCAGGACGTGGGCGGTGGCGTCCGTGACGGACTCGACCGCGAAGCCCGCCTCGCCCAGGAGCGCCTCGAGGCGGCCGTGGGGCAGCATCATCATCCCCGGCATCGCCGCGAGCTCGCAGACGTCCGTCAGGACCCGCTCGGCCCGCGGGGTGAGTTCCGCGCTCGGGGTCCGTGAGTACTCGGACATCACCAGCCGCCCCCCGGGCCGTACGACCCGGAAGAACTCCGCCAGCGCGCGGCGCGGATCGGCGGAGTGGACGAAGGACTCCATGGTGTAGAGCCCGTCGAAGGAGCCGTCCGCGAACGGCAGCGCGTGGTAGTCGGCCACCAGGAACCGGGTCGCGGGATCCGTGTCCCGGGAACCCCCGGAAACCCGGGAAGCCCGGGCGGCGGCGGTACGGCGGCGGGCGAGGGCGACGTCGGTCTCGATGCCGTCGATGCCCGTCACCCGCAGCCCGCCCTCCGCCGCGACGGTCCGGGCCACGTCACCGACCCCGCACCCCGCGTCCAGGACGTGGGAGCCGGCCGGCAGCGCCAGTTTCCGGGCCGTGGTGACCTCCATGCGCCGCATGGAGGCGGCGAAACCCCACGGCGACTGGCCGGGCTCGTACCACCCGAAGTGCCGGGTGCGCCCCAGGAGCATGGCGTATCCCCAGCGGGAGCCGAGCCGCCTGTAGTACGGCAGGACGGAGCGCCGGTAGAACTGGGTGGTGTTCGTGGTTGCCATGGGCACCGTCCTACGCGGTCGGAATGAGCAGCAGGGGATGCGGCCGCCGCCTCCTGCGGGCGGCGGCGCCGGTGGATCGAGTGAGTCGGGAGAATCGGGTGGTGCGGGTGGTGCGGGCACCCGTGCCGGCACCGCGCGTCGCCACGAAGGTGACCACGACCAGCGCGGCCACGGCGGTCGTCATGATTCCCACCGGGGTCACGCGCGGCCGTGGTTTCGTTCCCATAGCGGTTCCCATAGCGGTCCTGTCCCTCCGTTCCGTCCCCCCGCCACGTGTGCGGCGGCCGCCCCGATCGTCCACCGGGCCGGCCGGTGCGGCGGACGCACCGGCCCGACGAGGAAGGACATGCCCCTCGCACGGCCTAGTGAGTCACCGTCGGCGGTCGGCCATGCGGGGGAAACCGGGTGCCTCTGCGCGGTCGGGCGCCCTTCATCCCGCATGGTGAGTGCCATGGCCTCGTACTCATCTGCCGGTGCCGTCGTGACGCCCGCCGCCGGGACCCGCCGGCCTCCCCTGCCCGCGCCCCGCGCGGGCGGCGCGCTGACCGGGCGGATGTTCACCGCGCTGCACGACCGCAACCTCGTGTACAACGCGTGCTGGGAGGACCCGGCGCTCGACCGCGCGGCCCTGGACCTCGGGCCCGACGACCACGTCCTGGTCATCACCAGCGCCGGGTGCAACGCCCTGGATTACCTGCTCGCCGGGGCGGGCCGGGTCACGGCGGTCGACGTCAACCCGCGCCAGACCGCGCTGCTGGAGCTGAAGACGGCCGCCGTACGGAACCTGAACCACGCGGAGTTCTTCGAGCTCTTCGGCACCGGCCGCTCGCCCCGCGCGCGCGAGATGTACGGCGACGCCCTGCGCGCCGAACTCTCGCCGCCGTCACGCCGGTTCTGGGACGGCTACATCGAGGCCTTCGCCGGCCGCGGCTGGCGCCGCTCCTTCTACTACCGCGGCACCTCCGGCCTGCTGGCGAAGAGCCTCGTGCTCTTCACGCACCGCTTCCAGGGGGTCGGCCGGCACCTCGACGCGCTGCTGGAGGCGCCCACCCTCGACCGGCAGCGGGAGATCTACGAGGCACGGCTGCGGGGGCCGCTGTGGACGGTGGCGCGGCTGGCCGCGCAGCCGCTCGCGCTGAGCTTCGTCGGCGTACCGCCGCAGCAGCGCCGCGAGATCACCGAGGAGTATCCCGGCGGCACCGCCCGGCTCATCCACGACGGCTTCGAGGCGGTCTTCGGCCGCATGCCCATCGTGGACAACTACTTCTGGCGCGCCTACATCTCCGGCTCCTACACGCCCACGTGTTGTCCCGAGTACCTGCGGGCACACAACTTCGGGCGGCTGCGCGAGCTCCTGCCCCGTCTGGAGCTGCGTACGTCGACGGTCACGTCGTGCCTGCGGAGCATGGCACCGGCTGCCGACGGGCCCGGCGGCGTCTCCAAGTTCGTCTTGCTGGACCACATGGACTGGATGGGCTGGCGCGACCAGGCCGCGCTCGCCGACGAGTGGCAGGCCATCGTCGACACGGCCCGGCCCGGCGCGCGCGTGATCTACCGCAGCGCCGGCCTGCACACGCGCTACCTGGACCCGGTACGCGTCCGCCGCGAGGGCCGTACGCAGCACCTTCCCGACCTGCTGGACCGCCACCCCCAGCTCGCCGCCCGGCTGCACGAGCGGGACCGCGTGCACACGTACGGCAGCTTCCACATCGCCGACCTGCCGTGAAGCCCGACGCCCGGTGAGGCCCGAGGCCTGAGGCCCGCCGCCCGAGCCCGAAGGGAGCGCTTCTTGCGTCTCAGCTCCCATGTGCGGATCGTCCGCCACATGGCCTTCCCCCGCGTCGAGGGCGCGACGCCCGCCGACCGCATGGAGTCCTTCTACGGGCCCACGGCACACCTCTACGACGCCTTCCGCGAGAACCGGCTGCTGCACGGCCGCCGCGACCTGATGGAGATGCTGCCCCTCGAACCCGGCAGCCGACTGGTCGACCTGGGCGGCGGCACCGGGAACAACCTCGAGTACCTCGCCGCCGACCGCCGGGAGCGGTGCGCGCGCATCACGGTCGTGGACGTGTCGGCGTCCATGCTGGAGGTGGCGCGCGAACGGATCCACCGCAACCGCTGGCGCAACGTGGAGGCGGTCCACGCGAACGCCACCGACTACCGACCCTCGGACGGGCCCGTGGACGTCGTCGTGTTCAGTTACGCGCTGACGATGATGCCCGACTGGTTCGCGGCCGTGGACCACGCCCGCTCCCTCCTCAGGCCGGGCGGCACGATCGCGGTCTGCGACTTCTACGTCTCCCGCAAGCACCCCGCCGACGGCGCCGTACGGCACGCGGCGTGGCGGCGGCACGTGTGGCCCGCCTGGTTCAGCCACAACAACGTCTTCCTCTCCGCGGACCACCTTCCGTACCTGCGGGAGCGGTTCGCCACCGTCCGGCTGGACGAACGGCTGGGCCGGGTCCCTTACCTCGGGGCGCGCGCGCCGTTCTACCTCTTCCTCGGAACCAAGCCCGACGCGAAGACCCGACCAGAGACCTGACCAGAAGAGCCGACCCGAAGAGCCGACCCGAAGGGCGCCGCCCATGCGCATGCTCCTGATCCGCCACGGCCGTACCGACGCCAACCGGACCCACGTCCTCGACACCGCGGCCCCGGGCGCCGCCCTGGACGACGTGGGCCGGCGGCAGGCCGCCGCCCTGCCCGCCGCGCTGGCCGGCGAGGACATCGACGTGCTGTACGCGTCCACCCTCACGCGCGCCCGGCAGACAGCCGCCCCGCTCGCCGCCGCGCGGGGGCTGGAGGTACGCGTCCGGGACGGCATCCGCGAGATCGAGGCCGGTGTCCTGGAGGGGTGCTGCGACGCCGAGGGGATCACCCGCTACCGCACGGTCGCCGTGGCCTGGGCCGCCGGGCGGACGGAGCCGCGCATGCCGGGCGCGGAGGACGGAGCCGAGTTCCTCGCCCGCTTCGACGCGGTCGTCGCCGAGGCCGCCGCCTCGGGCGCCGCCACCGCCGTGCTGGTGGGCCACGGCTCGGCGATTCGTGTGTGGGCGGCCGCCCGGGCGCACAACGTGTCCGTCCCCTTCGCCGCCGCGCATGAGCTGCCCAACACGGGCATGGTCGTCCTGGAGGGCACCCCGGAGGACGGCTGGCACGCGCTGTCCTGGACGGGCGGGAACCTGGCCACCCCCACCCCCACCCTCGCCTCGACTACACCGGCTCAGGAGCCGGTTCCGGCTCCGGCTCCGGCTCGGGTCTCGCGTCCGTCGGTGTCCTTCTGACCGGCAGCCACCAGTTGGCGCGGCCGAGCAGCGCCATCAGCGCGGGCGCCAGCAGCAGCCGGATGAGGGTGGCGTCGACGAACACCGCCACGGCCAGGCTGACGCCCACCACCTTCAGCAGCAGCAGCCCGGAGGCCGCCAGCGCCGCCATGACGACGATGACGACCACGGCCGAGGCGGTGAACAGCCCGGCCGTGCGCTGCACGGCCCGCGCGACGGCCACCCGCGTGGAGGCCCCCGCCGCGTGCTCCTCCACCGCACGCGACAGCAGCAGCACCTCGTAGTCCATCGACAGCCCGAAGGCCACGCACAGCACCAGGATCGGTACGAGCGTGTCCGTCACGCCCGTCACCGCGAAGCCGCCCAGCAGGCCGCGCAGGAAGCCCTGCTGGAAGACGAGCACCATCACCCCGAAGGCCGCGCTCAGACTGAGGACGTTGAGCAGGAACGCCTTCAGCGGCAGCACGACGCTCCGCGTGCACCAGGCCAGCAGCGCCAGTGTGACCACGGTGATCAGCACCAGTGCCGGAACCAGGCCCGCGCGGATGCTGTCCTGCAGATCGGCCAGCCACGCCTGCGTGCCGCCCACCATGACCGGCCCCGGCGCCGAGGTCTTCCGCACCGCCCGTACCACCGCCGCGCCCTCCTCGGCGTGCGGCCCGATGTCCGTGACGACCGCCGCCCAGGTACCGGCGGGGGAGGCGTACCCCACCTGGGGATGCGTGGGGCCGAGCAGCCGGCCGTGGCGGTAGATGCCGGTGACGGTCTCCACCCGGGTCACGTGCTCCAGCCGGGACAGGCGGCGGGCGTACGCGTCCAGCGCCGCGGCCTCCCGCGCGCGGTGCGCGTCGAGGCCGGGCAGGACCACCTGCACGGGGTTGACGGCGTGGTGGTCGAAGTCCCGTCGCAGCGTCTCCGTCGCCTGCCGCGTCGGCGAACCCTCCGGCAGCGCCCGGTCGTCGAACGTGCCGAAGCGGGCGTCGGCGAACGGCAGGACCAGCGCCGCCAGCAGCGTGCCCAGGACGAGGACCACCGGCACGGGCCGCCGCATCACCCCGTCGGCCAGCCGGTACCAGCGGCCCTTCTCCGGCGCGGCGGCGGCCGGCCGCGCGGTACCGCCGCGGCGCCGGCGCAGCGACAGCCGGTCGATGCGGGGGCCCAGCAGGAGCAGCGCCGCGGGCAGCGCGGTGAGCGCCAGCAGCCCGCTGAGCGCCACCACGGCCATCCCCCCGTACGCGATGGAACGGAGCATGTCGAGCGGGAAGACGAGCAGCGCCGCCATGCTGGCCATCACCGTCAGGGCCGAGCACACCACCGTCCGGCCGGTGGTGCGCACGGTCTCCAGCAGCGCGTCGTGGAGGCTCGCCGTCCGCTCCCGCTCCTCCCGGTAGCGGGCCAGCATGAAGAGGCTGAAGTCGACCGCCAGGGCGAAACCGAGCGCGGTCGTCAGGTTGAGGGCGATCACGGAGACGGTGGTGAAGCCGGCGAGCCCGCTGAGCACCGCCGCGCTGCCCACCACCGCCGCCAGCCCGACCACCAGGGCCAGCCCGGCGGCCACGACACCCCCGAAGACCACCACCAGCACGGCGGCGGTCAGCGGCGCGGCCAGCAGCTCCATGCGCTGGAGGTCCAGCCGGCTCTGCCGCTCGATGGCCAGCCCCACCGGGGTCGGCCCCGTCGCCGCCACGTCCAGCGGCCCGTGGCGGCCGGTGAGCTCGCGCAGCAGCGGCTCGACGTCCCGGTGGGCGGTGCCCTCGCTGGTCGCGATCCGCAGCAGCACCAGCGCCGAGCGTCCGTCGCGGCCGCGCAGCGAGATCGGCCGCTCCGTCCAGTAGGAGCGCACCGCCACCACCTTCGGCAGCGCGCGCGCCCGCGCGACGAGCCGCGTTCCGGCGCGTACGGCCGCGGGGTCGTCCACCGACCCGGCGGCCGCCGTGGCCACCAGCGTCACCGTCGGCACACCGCTCCGGAAGGCCGTGGACAGCGCGTGCTCGGCCCGCGCCGCTTCCGCGCCCGGCGGGGTCGTACCGCCGTGGTACAGCCGGTCGCCCACCCCCACGCCCGCCACTCCGGCCGCCACCAGGGCGCACAGCGTCAGCACGAGCGTACGGACGGGGAAACGCAGTACGAGCCGGGCCAGAGCGCCCAGCGGATCGGCGCGCAGGGCTCTACCCCCCGACGGAGGGCGCCGGGGCGGTGGCCTCCGGTGCCAGCCGGTCCAGCGCCTCGTGCCAGTACCCCGCCAGCTCCCGCGCCGCCGGCACGGCGGCGTCGGCGGTGAACGCGCAGGTGGCCTGGGAGCGCCAGATGGTCAGCACGGGCTGGTACGGGAAGTGGGCGGGCAGGCAGTTCAGGCCGGTGAGGGCCAGGGCGCGGCAGCCGCCGAGCCCGAAGTCGGCCGTCTGCGTGAGCACCGTGGTCTGCACTCCGCAGCGCGCGAAGACCCGCTCCGACAGGCTCCTCGTGCGCCGCGCGTCGAGCCGGACGAGCGCGTCGCCCTTCGCCCACCTGAGAGCGGGATCCTTGTAGCGGGCGGTACGCCGGGACAGCAGCCGCGCGCGGCGCCGCAGGTCCGCCTCCTCCCACGGCACGTCCACCACGGCGACGGAGAAGCGGTTGCCCGCATAGGCGGGGCAGGCCGCGGTGGAGGAGCCCACCGGGCCCAGCGCGATGGGCAGTCCGATGCCCCGTGCGCGCGGCCCCTCCCGGGTCCAGCCGGTGGTGTCCGTCCGCTGCGCCGCGTACGACAGGGCGCTGAGGTGGATGTCGAGCACCGAGCAGCCGAGGCCGGCGGCCGCCGTCCGCAACCGGCTCACCGGCACGGTCACGGCGGACAGCACCCGCCGCCCTTCCCGGGGCCCCTCCAGCAGCGGCCGGCGCGAGGCCGGCAGGAACAGCCGTACGGATTCGAGCGCGTTGCGCGCATGGCCGCCGATCCGCGCGGAGAGGTCCGGCGCGTACGAACCGCCCGCCGGGGGCACGGCCTCGGCGGGCGGTCTGGTCCGGAAGAGCCGCTGCATCACCCAGGCCAGGCTCACGCCGTCGTGCAACGCGTGGTGTCCGCGGTAGCACAGCAGGAACCGGTTCTCCTCGTACCCGTGCACCAGCCACACGCCCCAGGGCCGCCGCGGACACGGAGCGTCGGCGTTGAGCAGCGCGTCGTACGCCGTCTCCCGCCGCTCCACGCGCAGTTCGCGAACGTGCCGGCCGAGGTCCGGCCCCTCGTCCCCGGCGTCCCCCGTCACGGACAGGGAGAGCAGCGGCAGGAACGGCAGGCGCCCGCGTACGTGCTCCCGTACGGCGGCGAGCTCCGGAACGGGCCCTTCCAGCTCCAGTACGGCTCCGATGTGCAGGTAGTGGCCCTGGTCGGGGCCCTCCATGGCGCGAATGACCTCGTCCACCGCCGGGTAGGCGGCGACCCCGCCGGTCCCGCTCATCAGCCCGCGACGGGCTGGGCGTGGCGCTGCAGGAAGTCGGCGATGTCGCCGACCGTCCTCAGGTCGGTCAGCCGGCTCTCGTCGACGCTGATCCCGAGCTCGTCCTGGGCGATGAGCACCAGCTCCGTCACGGCGAGCGAGTCGAGGCCGGCCTCCTCCACCGTGGCGTCCGGCCGGATCAGGTCGACCGGCAGGTGCAGCGTGCCGGCCATGGTCTCCCGCAGCCATTCGTACATGGTTCTCCTCTGCGCTCACCGGTGTGGGTCCACTTCTGGAAAGCGCCAACTTTCCACACGGCCGAGGGCCGTGCCCGGCACCCGGCCCGGCATGTTCGCAATCGCCCGGGATCCTGTACTCGGACGGCGGAAGGCGCCCCCGGCCGGTCCCCGGCCGCCCGCCGACCGGCTCGGGACGGGGCTCGCCCGGCGCCCCCTTACCCTGGAGGAATGACCAGCATCGACCGGAGCCTTGCCGTGGGCGCGTCCAAGACCTATGAGATCCGCACCTACGGGTGCCAGATGAACGTCCACGACTCCGAGCGCCTCTCCGGGCTGCTGGAGGAGGCGGGCTACGTCCGCGCGCCCGAGGGCTCCGACGGTGACGCCGACGTCGTCGTCTTCAACACCTGCGCGGTGCGGGAGAACGCCGACAACAAGCTGTACGGCAACCTCGGGCGGCTCGCCCCGAGGAAGGCGGAGCGGCCCGGCATGCAGATCGCCGTCGGCGGCTGTCTGGCCCAGAAGGACCGCGACACCATCGTGAAGAAGGCGCCGTGGGTCGACGTCGTCTTCGGTACGCACAACATCGGCAAGCTGCCGGTGCTCCTGGAGCGCGCGCGGATCCAGGAGGAGGCGCAGATCGAGATCGCCGAGTCGCTGGAGGCGTTCCCGTCGACGCTGCCGACCCGGCGCGAGTCCGCGTACGCCGCCTGGGTGTCCATCTCCGTCGGCTGCAACAACACCTGCACCTTCTGCATCGTCCCCGCGCTGCGCGGCAAGGAGAAGGACCGCCGCCCCGGCGACATCCTCGCCGAGATCGAGGCGCTGGTCGCCGAGGGCGTCTCCGAGATCACCCTGCTCGGCCAGAACGTGAACGCGTACGGCTCCGACATCGGTGACCGCGAGGCCTTCTCCAAGCTGCTGCGGGCCTGCGGCACCATCGAGGGCCTGGAGCGCGTGCGCTTCACCTCGCCGCACCCCCGCGACTTCACGGACGACGTGATCGCGGCGATGGCCGAGACCCCCAACGTGATGCCGCAGCTGCACATGCCGCTGCAGTCCGGCTCGGACACCGTCCTGAAGGCGATGCGCCGCTCCTACCGGCAGGACCGCTTCCTGGGGATCATCAGCAAGGTACGGGAGGCCATCCCGCACGCCGCGATCTCCACCGACATCATCGTGGGCTTCCCCGGCGAGACCGAGGAGGACTTCGAGCAGACCCTCCACGTGGTGCGCGAGGCCCGCTTCGCGCAGGCCTTCACCTTCCAGTACTCCAAGCGCCCCGGTACCCCGGCGGCGACCATGGACGGGCAGATCCCCAAGGAGGTCGTGCAGGACCGGTACATGCGCCTGGTCGCCCTCCAGGAGGAGATCTCCTGGGAGGAGAACAAGAAGCAGGTCGGCCGGACGCTGGAGGTCATGGTCGCCGAGGGCGAGGGCCGCAAGGACGACACCACCCACCGCCTGTCGGGCCGCGCCCCCGACAACCGCCTGGTGCACTTCACCAAGCCGGAGCAGGAGGTGCGTCCGGGCGACGTGGTGACCGTCGGCATCACCTACGCGGCCCCGCACCACCTGCTGGCCGAGGGCCCCACCACCCGCGTACGCCGCACCCGCGCGGGCGACGCCTGGGAGAAGCGCAACGCCGCCGAGGCGGCCAAGCCGGCCGGTGTGATGCTGGGCCTGCCCCAGATCGGCGTCCCGGCCCCGCTGCCGCCCGTCACCGGAGACTGCGCGGTCGGCTGACCCACACCGGTCTGCCGACCCACACGGTGTCCGCCTGACCTGGGCCGCTGTCGCCGGGGTGCAGCGGCTACGCTGCGGATCATGCTTGTCGCCGCGGCCGTCTGCCCCTGCCCCCCGCTCCTGGTCCCCGACGTCGCCGCCGGGGCCGCGCCCGAACTCGACGCCGCGCGCACGGCCTGCTCCGACGCGCTTGCGGTGCTCGCCGCCGCGCGCCCGGACCGGCTGTTCGTGGTGGGCCCGGCCGAGGGTGACACGATGGAGCGGTACGCGGCCGGCGCGGTGGGCGACTTCCGGGGCTTCGGCGTCGACCTCGGCGTACGGCTGGGGCACGGCGGCGCCGCGCGCGCGGAGGACCGGCGGCTGCCCGCTTCCCTCGCCGTCGGGGCCTGGCTGCTGGCACGGGTCGACTGGGCCGGCGCACCCGTCGAGGGCCTGGCCGTGGGGGTGCGCCTTTCGCCGGCGCGCTGCGCCGACGCGGGCCGCGACCTCGCCGCCCACGCCGATCGGGTCGCCCTGCTCGTGATGGGCGACGGCAGCGCGTGCCGTTCGCTCAAGGCGCCGGGCTACCTCGACGACCGCGCCGCCGGCTTCGACGAGGCGGCCGCCCGGGCCCTGGGCACGGCGGACACCGCCGCCCTCGCGGCGCTGGACGAGCACCTCGCCTACGAGCTGAAGGCGGCGGGGCGCGCTCCTTGGCAGGTCCTGGCGGCCGCGGCGGAGGGCGCCGGCCTGGAGGGCCGCCTGCTCCACGAGGACGCGCCGTACGGCGTCGGCTACTTCGTCGCCGCCTGGTCGTAGGGGCGACGCAGCACGACGGCGGACGGCCGCGGAGTCGTGCTCCGCGGCCGTCCGCCGTCGCCGTGCTGCCGTCTCTCCGCTGCCGCTGGGGTGCGTGTACGCGTCCGTGGGGCGGGGTCAGGAGGTGGAACCCGGCGGTGGCGGTGGCGGTGGCGGCGGCGCGGCGTCACCCTCGTCCTTGTGGGCGAACCGGCCCAAGGCGTCCTTGGCCTTGCCCGTACCGGACTGGATCTTGTCGCTGTACTTGCCCTTGGTCCTCTGGTCGACCATCCGCGCGACCTTGTCGAACCCCTGGTCGATCCGTCCCTCGTGCTGGTGCGCGAGGTCCTGGACCTTCTCCTTGGCAGGGGCGAGCTTGGCCTTCATCTGATCCAGGAAGCCCATGGTCACCGTCCCTCGTCAGTCGCCGCCCGGCCGCGATGCCGCCGCCGTGGTGCGGCTTCCCGCTCCGGCTCTACTTACGCGCGCCTTCACCGGCTTCGTTGTCCGCCGCCTCCTCGGCCGACTGCTGCTTGGGGATCTCCACCCCTTCGCCGCCCGCGGCCTCGGGCGCCGGTTCCGCCCCGGTCGTCTCCGCCGCCTCGGTGACCTCGGCCGCCGCCTCGGTCTCCGCCGCCGTCTGCGCGGCGGTGTCGGTGTCGGCGGTCACCGGAGCGGCCGCCGTCTCCTCGGTCGATGCCGCGGCAGACTCCTCACCCTTCCGGCGAAACCATGCAAAAACGCCCATGTCTACTCCATAGCGTACTCGTGTGGGCGAAATTCCGCGCCGTCCGGAGCGTCCCATTGCGTCGCCCGGTGGAGCCGGTCCTGAAAACCGGCGGTCGGAACCTCGCAACAGGCAACGACGCCGAGCCCGGACCGTCACGTCACTCGTTCGGGGACAGTGGGTGAGGTTTGCGAGACTGGGTCGGTGAGAAGCGCAGCTCCCGCCCCGCGGGTCATCGCCGTCGTCGGCCCCACCGCGGCCGGAAAGTCCGATCTGGGCGTCTTCCTCGCCCAGCAGCTGGGCGGCGAAGTCGTCAACGCCGATTCCATGCAGCTCTACCGGGGGATGGACATCGGAACCGCCAAACTGACGTCCGAGGAGCGCGGCGGCATCCCGCACCACCTCCTCGACATCTGGGACGTCACCGAGACCGCCAGCGTCGCCGAGTACCAGCGGCTCGCCCGCGCCGAGATCGACCGCCTGCTCGCCGAGGGCCGCGTCCCCGTCCTCGTCGGCGGCTCCGGGCTGTACGTACGCGGCGCCGTCGACGCCCTCGAGTTCCCCGGCACCGACCCGGCCGTCCGCGCCCGCCTCGAAGCCGAGCTCGACGAGCGCGGCTCCGGCGTCCTGCACGCCCGCCTCGCCGCCGCCGACCCGGACGCCGCCCGGGCCATCCTGCCCAGCAACGGCCGCCGGATCGTCAGGGCGCTCGAAGTCATCGAGATCACGGGCAAGCCCTTCACCGCCAACCTCCCCGGTCACGAGTCGGTGTACGAGACCGTCCAGATCGGCGTCGACGTCGAGCGCCCCGAGCTCGACGAGCGGATCGCCGCGCGCGTGGACCGCATGTGGGAAGCCGGACTCGTCGACGAGGTGCGGGAACTGGAGGCGCGCGGGCTGCGTGAGGGCCGCACCGCCTCCCGCGCACTCGGTTACCAGCAGGTACTCGCCGCGCTCGCGGGCGAGTGCACCGAGGACGAGGCGCGCGCCGAGACCGTCCGCGCCACCAAGCGCTTCGCGCGGCGCCAGGACTCCTGGTTCCGCCGCGACCCGCGCGTGCACTGGCTCAGTGGAGCGGCCGCGGACCGCGCGGAACTCCCGCGGCAAGCGCTGACGTTGGTCGAACGAGCGGTTACAGCCTGATCACGTGATGGCATCGGGACGCCCTGCCCGTCATTCCGGTGCCCGGGACCGTGCCATCATCGAGCATCGATCGACCAGTGGAGTCCGAGTTGGGAGGGCGCGTGGCGATGGAGGCCGGCCCTCGCGACAGAGAACAGTACGAAGCACCGGACGACATGGCACCGGGAGAAGACCAGGCAGCACAGGGCCTGGGCTCCGCCGCGCCGGGCCTGAGCCCGGACGGGCCCGAGCTCGACGAGGACGGGGCCCAGGAGATCACCCCGGACGAAGTCGAGGTCGAACTGCGCCCGCAGCGGCGGCTGCGCATCTGGCAGCTCGCCCCCATCGTGGGACTCGCCGCGATCGGCTCGCTGATGTTCGCCTTCCCCCTCGCCTTCGGCTCGGGTGACGGCGGCGCCGTCCTGCCCATGCTGGGCCTGCTGCTGTGCGGGTGCGCCGCCGGCTGGGGCATGATGGCCGCCCGCCGGGTCGGCTACACCTGGCCCGGCCTGCCCGCCCGCGGCTCCGGCGAGCGCCCCGACTGGCGCGTGATCGCGCTGTACGCCGCCGGCGTCGCGCTCCTCGTCGCGCTGGCCGTGTGGCGGGTCGCCCGCCTCCGCTGAGCCGAGCGGGGCCGGTGTCGGACCCCCCTCGTACGATGGAGCGCATGACGACCACACCCCTCGCCTTCCTCAAGGGCCACGGCACCGAGAACGACTTCGTGATCGTGCCGGACCCGGACAACGCCATCGAGCTGAGCGCCTCCGCGGTCGCCCGGCTCTGCGACCGGCGGGCGGGCATCGGCGGCGACGGGGTGCTGCACGTCGTCCGCTCCGCCGCGCACCCCGAGGCCCGGGACATGGCCGGGGAGGCCGAGTGGTTCATGGACTACCGCAACGCCGACGGTTCGATCGCCGAGATGTGCGGCAACGGCGTCCGCGTCTTCGCCCGCTACCTCGAGCACGCGGGCCACATCACCGCCGGTGAGATCGCCATCGCCACCCGCGGCGGCGTCAAGCGCGCCCATCTGGAGAAGACCGGTGACGTGACCATTTCCATGGGCCGCGCCCGGCTGCCCGAGGACGGCGTCACCGTCACCGTCGGCGACCGCAGCTGGCCCGCCCGGAACGTGAACATGGGCAACCCGCACGCCGTGGCCTTCGTCGAGGACCTCGCCCACGCCGGTGACCTGCGGTCCGAGCCGCCGTACGAGCCTGCGGCCGTCTACCCCGACGGGGTCAACATCGAGTTCGTCGCCGACCGGGGCCCCCGCCACGTCGCGATGCGCGTCCACGAGCGCGGCTCCGGCGAGACCCGCTCCTGCGGCACCGGCGCGTGCGCGGTGGCCGTCGCCGCGGCCCGCCGGGACGGCGCCGACCCGGCCGAGACCGGGACGCCGGTCACGTACACCGTGGACCTCCTCGGCGGCACGCTCACGATCACCGAACACCCCGACGGCGAGATCGAGATGACCGGCCCCGCGGTCATCGTCGCCGAGGGCCGCATAGACCCCGCCTGGCTCTCGGAGAACGCCACCGCCTGAGGCTTCGCTCGAATGGGTGATCCCGTTCACGCTGGGCGAGAGCCGGTCGGCTCGACGTGGTGGGCTCGGTAGCATCAAGCACCGGCCCGGCGGGCATGCCGCCCGCCCACCGCCGGTAGACCCCGCCGGAGGTGCCCCATGAGCGCAGAGGCCACCAACCCCGCGCCCAGCCGCCGGCGCGGCCGCCCGAGGATCGACCTCCGGAGGCTCGGCCGCGCCGCCCTGCTCGGTCCCGCCACCCGGGACCGGCTGCCCGACGCGATCAGCCATGTCGCCGAGGCCCACCGCGCGCACCACCCCGACGCGGACCTCGCCGTGCTGCACCGGGCGTACGTCCTCGCCGAGTCCTCGCACCGCGGCCAGTTCCGCAAGAGCGGCGAGCCGTACATCACCCACCCGCTCGCCGTCACGCTGATCCTCGCCGAACTGGGCGCCGAGACCACGACGTTGACCGCCTCCCTCCTCCACGACACCGTCGAGGACACGGACCTGACCCTCGATCAGGTGCGCGAGCAGTTCGGGGACGAGGTCTGCTATCTCGTCGACGGCGTGACCAAACTCGAGAAGGTCGACTACGGCGCCGCCGCCGAGCCCGAGACCTTCCGCAAGATGCTCGTCGCCACCGGCAACGACGTCCGCGTCATGTCCATCAAACTCGCCGACCGGCTGCACAACATGCGCACCCTCGGCGTCATGCGCCCCGAGAAGCAGGCGCGGATCGCCCGGGTCACCCGCGACGTCCTCATCCCGCTCGCCGAACGGCTCGGCGTACAGGCGCTCAAGACCGAGCTGGAGGACCTGGTCTTCGCCATCCTCCACCCCGCCGAGTACGAGCAGACCCGCGCCCTCATCGCCGAGAACGCCACCGCCGGGGACGCCCTCGCCGCCATCGCCGACGACGTCAGGACCGCCCTGCGCGAAGCGCGCATCCCCGCCGAAGTCCTCGTCCGGCCCCGCCACTTCGTCTCCGTGCACCGGGTCAGGCTCAAACGCGGCGAGCTGCGCGGCACGGACTTCGGGCGCCTCCTGGTCCTGGTGGGGGAGGACGCCGACTGCTACGGCGTGCTCGGCGAACTGCACACCTGCTTCACGCCCGTGATCTCCGAGTTCAAGGACTTCATCGCGGCGCCGAAGTTCAACCTGTACCAGTCGCTGCACACCGCGGTCGCCGCCCCCGATGGCTCGGTCGCCGAAGTGTTGATCCGTACGCACCAGATGCACAAGGTCGCCGAGGCGGGCGTCGTCGCCCTCGGCAACCCGTACGCCGCGGGCGCCGAGCACGGCGAGGACGGGGAGGACGGCGAGCGCGCCGACCCGACCCGGCCCGGGTGGCTCTCCCGCCTGCTGGAGTGGCAGCAGGCCACCCCGGACCCCGACACCTTCTGGACCTCGCTGCGCGCCGACCTCGCCCAGGACGGCGAGATCACCGTCTTCCGCCCCGACGGCGGCACCCTGGCGCTGCCCGGCGGCGCGACCTGCGTGGACGCCGCGTACGCCCAGTACGGCGAGGCGGCCCACGCCTGCGTCGGCGCCCGCGTCAACGGCCGCCTCGCCTCGCTCGCCACGGTGCTCGGCGACGGGGACACCGTGCAGCTGCTGCTCGCCCAGGACCCGCCGCAGGACGCCGTCTCCGGGCCCTCGCCCGACTGGCTCGAACATGCCAGCACCCCGGCCGCGCGGATCGCCATCACCCGCTGGCTCGCGGCGCACCCGGAGGCGGTGAAGCCGGAGCCGGCGGCGGAGCAGCCGTCGGAGCACCCCGCGGAGCACCCGCCCTGCGCCGCCGCGCCTACGGAGCGGGGCCCGGCGGGCCCCGGCCCCGTCCCCATGCCTGGGGCGGGCGCCCGCGCCGTCGTCGCCGGCCTCCCGGACGCGCCCGTCCGCCTCGCGCGCTGCTGCACCCCCGTACCGCCCGACGCGGTCACCGGCTTCGCGGTACGCGGCGGAAACGTCACGGTCCACCGCGCCGAGTGCCCCGCCGTCCGCCGCATGGAGGCGCTCGGGCGCGTGCCCACCGCCGTGAGCTGGGGCGACACCGCCGACTGCCGGGTCACGCTCGTCGCCGAATCCTTCGGGCGGCCGCGCCTGCTCGCCGACCTCACCGACGTCATCGCCACGGCGGGCGCCGCGATCATCTCCGCCACCGTGGAACCGCCCACCGAACAGCGCGTCCGGCACACCTACACGCTCCAGCTCCCCGACGCGGCACAGCTGCCCGGCCTGATGCGCGCCATGCGCGACGTGGCGGGCGTGTACGACGTCAGCCGCGCCTGAGCGGAGCGGCGTACGACGCCGTTCGGGTGCGCGCGAGGTGCGCGGGGCGCGCGCCGTCACGGCGCGTGCGCGGTGCGCTGATAGCGGTTGCCCCATGCCTCTCATCACACCGCGATCCACGCCGCGATCGCTCGTACGATCGTCCCGACGCCTCCGCGTGGCCATGCTGGCCGCGGCGTCGGCCGGCTGCCTGGTCGCCGCCGCCGCCGCGCCCGCGCCCCAGCCGCTCGGCATCGGCGACCCGCTCTTCCCGCACCTCGGCAACCCCGGCTACGACGTCCTCGCGTACGACATCGCCCTCACCTACCAGGGCGACAACACCAAGCCGATGGACGCCCTCACCAAGATCGACGCGCGGACCACGGCCCGGCTGGAGCGCCTCAACCTCGACTTCACCCACGGCACCGTGCGCGCCGTCCACGTCAACGGCCTGCCCGCCGCGTACGAGAGCAGCGGCGAGGACCTGGTCGTCGAGCCGGTCCAGCCCGTCGAAGCCGGTGCGCCGCTGACCGTCACCGTCGCCCACACCAGCGATCCGCGCGACTCCCGCGAAGCGGGCGGCTGGGTCCGTACCTCCGACGGGCTGGCGATGGCCAACCAGGCCGACGCCGCGCACCGGGTCTTCCCGGGCAACGACCACCCCGCCGACAAGGCGTACTTCACCTTCCGCGTCACCGCTCCCCGGGAACTGACCGTCGTCGCCAACGGACGCCGCGTCGCGCAGGTGGAGGCGGGCGACGCGCGGACCTGGCTCTACCGCACCGCCGAGCCCATGGCGACCGAGCTCGCGCAGGTCTCCATCGGCCGTTCCGCCGTCGTCGAGCGCACCGGCCCGCACGGGCTCCCCGTGCGCGACGTCGTCCCGGAGGCCGACCGGGAGGCCCTGGAACCGTGGCTGAAGAGGACACCGCAGCACCTGGAGTGGATGGAGCGCCGGGTCGGGGCCTACCCCTTCGAGACGTACGGCGTGCTCGTCGCCGACGCCGACACCGGCTTCGCGCTGGAGACCCAGACGCTGTCCCTCTTCGAGCGCTCGCTGTTCCGGGAGGGTGACTACCCGAAGTGGTACGTCGACGCGATCATGGTCCACGAGCTGGCCCACCAGTGGTTCGGCAACAGCGTCTCCCCCCGCACGTGGTCCGACCTGTGGCTCAACGAAGGCCACGCCACCTGGTACGAGGCCCTCTACGCCGAGGAGACCGCCCAGCAGTCCCTGGAGGAGCGGATGCGCAACGCGTACATCGCCTCCGACGGCTGGCGCGCGGCGGGCGGCCCCCCGGCCGCGCCCAAGCCCCCCGCCCCCGGGCAGAAGATCAGCCTGTTCCGGCCGGTGGTGTACGACGGCTCCGCCCTGATCCTGTACGCGCTGCGCCAGGAGATCGGCAAGGAGGCCTTCGAGCTGCTGGAGCGGCGCTGGGTGACGGAGCACGCCCACGGGACGGCGAGCACCGCGGACTTCGTCCGCCTCGCCTCCGACATCGCGGGCCGCGACCTGAGCGCCTTCCTGGAGGGCTGGTTGTACGGCCAGAAGACGCCGGCGATGCCCGGCCACCCGGACTGGCGCAGCAAGGCCCCGGTCAAGGCCCAGCCGTCGAAGAAGCGCTGAAACTCGCGTGACGGGCCCGCGGTACCGTGCGACCATCGTCGGGTCGGCGGCGCTGCCGGGCCCCCCGGGTTGCCGGGGACCCGCCCCGGGAATGATCCGGGGGAGTCACGCGTTGTGCCTGACGAATCGAGTATTTCTTCGACGTAAGGATCCAATGACCTCCTCTTCTTCCCCTTCCCAGGACGCACAGAGCTTCGCGGACACCACCCGCACCGAGAGCCTTCGGGCCGATGCCCTGATGGAAGAGGACGTCGCCTGGAGCTACGAGATCGACGGGGAGCGCGACGGCGACCAGTTCGACCGCCACGAGCGCGCCGCCCTGCGCCGTGTCGCGGGCCTCTCCACCGAGCTCGAGGACGTCACCGAGGTCGAGTACCGGCAGCTGCGCCTGGAGCGTGTGGTGCTGGTCGGCGTATGGACCTCGGGGACCGTGCAGGACGCGGAGAACTCCCTCGCGGAGCTGGCCGCGCTCGCCGAGACGGCGGGTGCGCTGGTCCTCGACGGTGTGATCCAGCGCCGCGACAAGCCGGACCCGGCCACGTACATCGGCTCGGGCAAGGCGAACGAACTGCGTGACATCGTGCTGGAGACCGGGGCCGACACCGTCGTCTGCGACGGTGAGCTCAGCCCCGGCCAGCTGATCCACCTCGAGGACGTCGTCAAGGTGAAGGTGGTCGACCGCACCGCCCTGATCCTCGACATCTTCGCCCAGCACGCCAAGTCCCGAGAGGGCAAGGCGCAGGTCTCGCTCGCGCAGATGCAGTACATGCTGCCGCGGCTGCGCGGCTGGGGTCAGTCGCTGTCCCGGCAGATGGGTGGCGGTGGCTCCGGCTCCTCGGGAGGCGGTATGGCCACCCGTGGTCCCGGTGAGACCAAGATCGAGACGGACCGTCGGCGGATCCGCGAGAAGATGGCGAAGATGCGCCGGGAGATCGCGGAGATGAAGACCGGCCGCGAGATCAAGCGGCAGGAGCGGCGGCGCAACAAGGTGCCGTCGGTCGCGATCGCCGGATACACCAACGCCGGCAAGTCCTCCCTGCTCAACCGCCTGACGGGCGCGGGCGTCCTCGTGGAGAACGCGCTGTTCGCGACCCTCGACCCGACCGTGCGCCGGGCCGAGACGCCGAGCGGCCGCCTGTACACGCTGGCGGACACCGTCGGCTTCGTACGGCACCTGCCGCACCACCTCGTCGAGGCGTTCCGCTCCACCATGGAGGAGGTCGGCGACGCCGATCTGATCCTGCACGTGGTGGACGGCTCGCACCCGGCCCCGGAGGAGCAGCTGGCCGCCGTGCGGGAGGTGATCCGGGACGTCGGCGCGACGGACATCCCCGAGATCGTCGTGATCAACAAGGCGGACGCCGCCGACCCGGTCGAGCTGCAGCGCCTGCTGCGCATCGAGCGGCACTCCATCGCCGTGTCCGCGCGGACCGGCGAGGGCATCGACGAGCTGCTCGCCCTGATCGACGCGGAGCTCCCGCGGCCGCAGGTCGAGATCGAGGTGCTCCTGCCGTACACGCAGGGCGGGCTGGTCTCGCGGGTGCACACCGAGGGCGAGGTGATCTCCGAGGAGCACACCGCGGAGGGCACGCTGCTCAAGGCGCGGGTGCACGAGGAGCTGGCCGGCTCGCTGGCCCGGTTCACCCCGGCGACGCACTGACGCACCGGCACACCGCCGTACCGAACGAGCCGAAGGCCCGCCCCCTCCAGGTGAGGGTGCGGGCCTTCGGCCTGTTCGTCCGGGTTACCGCCCCGCGAACTTGTCGCTCATCATCGTGTAGATGCCCCGCGCGCCCTCGTCCAGGCGCGGGCCCGCCAGCCAGCCGGCCGTCACCGGGCCGATGGAGGTGTTGGACACGAGCACCAGCCGGTCCTCGCCCGGCACCTCGCGGAACCAGCCGCCGCCGGAGGAACCGCCGGTCATGGTGCAGCCGATCCGCCACATCGTCGGCGTACCGGGGCTGAGGGTGAGGCGGCCCGGGCGGTCGACGCACTTGTGCATCAGCGCGCCGTCGTACGGGGCGGCGGCCGGGTACCCCCAGGCGCCCATCGCCGGGATGCCGACGGCCTGCGGGGCCTGAAAGTCGACGTCGAGGGCGACACCGACCGTCTCCTCCAGCGACTTGCCGCCGTTCTCCGGCTTCACGTGCATCACGGCGTAGTCGTACGGAGCGCCCTCGCCGCCCGTCGGGCCGCCCTGGGAGATCCACTCACCGGAGGTCGCCACCCAGTCCGCCCAGTACACGCCGTACGGGGCGATCTCCTGCGGCCGGGCGTTCTCCAGCTGCGCCGGGCTCTTGCCCAGGTCGTTGTAGGCGGGAACGAAGGCGATGTTGCGGTACCAGCCGCCGCTCTTGCCGGCGTGGACGCAGTGGCCGGCGGTCCACACGAGGTTGGACTTGCCGGGGTTCTTCGGGTCCTTCACCACGGTGGCCGAGCAGACCATCGAGCCCTCGGGGGAGTCGAAGAAGACCTTGCCGACCGGGGCGGCGTTCTTGTGGTACGGCTTCGCCTCCGGCACGGCCTGGATGGGCCTCGGCTCCGGGTCGGTGACGCCCTGGTCGCCGGAGAGGTCGCCGGCGGCCATGGTCTTCTGCGGCGACTTGGCGGTCTGCATCCGCTCGGGCTTCCACAGCCCCTCGATCACCGGGTTGACGAAGTCCTTGGCCTCACGCAGCCACGTGTCCTTGTCCCAGTTCTTCCACTCGCCGTTCTTCCACTTCTCCGGGTCGACACCGTGCTCCTTGAGCTTGTCGGCCAGGTCCTTCGGAAGCTCGGTCCCGCCCTGACCGTCCTGCCCACCCTGCCCGCCCGCGGGGCTGGAGGCCGCCGGCTTGCCGGCCGCCCCGTCCTCGGTCGGGCCGCAAGCCGTGGCCGTCAGCGCGAGGGCCGCGGCCAGACCGGTGGCGCCCAGCAGTGGACGTATGGATCGCATGAAACGACTCCCCCATGAAAGCGCGGGGTCCGGGTGTCGGCCCGCCCCGCGCGTATTGCCATGAACGTGTCACGCCCTAGGGCGGTCTTCCGGGACCGCCGCGTGAGGATGTGCCCCCACTCTATGCAGGCGGCGCCGGGGCGCGTTGCCACCCGGCGCCACCTGCACGGACTCTCCACGAGCGGGTGCTAGCGCCCCGCGAACTTCTTGCTGACCTCGTCGAACACGCCCTTCGCCTCGACACCCAGGCGCGGGCCGGCCAGCCAGCCCGCCGTCACCGGGCCGATCGAGGTGTTGGACACCAGGGCCGGCTTGCCGTCCGGGCCCTCCGCGACCCAACCGCCGCCGGACGAACCGCCGGTCATGGTGCAGCCGATGCGGTGCATCGTCGGCTGGTCCGCCTGGAGGGACAGCCGGCCGGGCTTGTCCGCGCACTGGAACATCTTCTGGCCGTCGAACGGCGGCGCCGCCGGGTAACCGGTCGCCGTGATGCTCGCGATCTTCTGGGTGGCCGGGGCGTCGAAGTCCACCGGCAGCGCCGAACCGACCGTCTCCTCCAGCGACTTGCCGTTGCCGCCCTTCTCCGGCGTCACATGGATGACCGCGAAATCGTACGGCGCGCCCTGGCCACCGGTCGCCGCGCCCTCGTTGATCCACTGCTCAGACGTCTGCGCCCAGTCACCCCACCACACGCCGTAGGGGGCGACCTCTTCGCGCGAGGCCTTCTCCAGCTCGGCGGTCGACTTGTCGCCGTCGTTGTACGACGGGACGAAGGCGATGTTGCGGTACCAGCCGCCCTCCTTGCCGGCGTGCACGCAGTGGCCCGCCGTCCACACGAGGTTGGACTTGCCGGGGTTCGCCGGGTCCTTCACCACGGTCGCCGAACAGACCATCGGGCCCTGCGGGCCGTCGAAGAGCAGCTTGCCCGCCTCCGGAACGGCGGAGTGGTACGGCGCCTTCACCGGCTGGGCCTCGACCGGCCGGGGCGTCGGGTCGGTGACACCCTCGTCACCGGAGATGTCCTCCTCCTCGACCGGGCGCTCCGGCTCCTCCGCCTCCCGCATGCGGTCCGGGTCCCACAGGTCCTCGATGATCGGGTTGACGTAGTCCTTGGCCTCACGCAGCCACGTGTCCTTGTCCCAGTTCTTCCACTCGCCGTTCTTCCACTTGTCCAGATCGATCCCGTGCTCCTTGAGCCGGTCCTTCAGCTCGTCCGGAATCGTGATCTTCCCGTCCGCGGTCTGACCGGCGGAAGCGCTGGGCTCCCCGCCCGCGGTGTCCTCACCCGGCCCGCAGGCGGTGGCCGTCAGCGCCAGCGCGGCGGCGACGGAGGCTGCGGCGAGCAGCGGACGAATGGGTCGCATGTCGTGAATCCCCCTGGGACTTCGTAACCAAGTACGTCTGGAACTCTTGCACCACGGCACCGGAGTGCGGCCCCCACTATGCCGGTGACGATGGGGACGGTGTCCGGCAGGTCCGCGGTTCCCCGCGTGCGACGGAGCCCGACCGCCCGCGTCCGCACGGATCCGGAGACGACCGTGATCCCGGCGAGGCATCGTCGTTGGTACGGACGGGGGACAGACAACCGCTCCAGCCGGGAGGACCCGAAGACGTGGCCGCGACCGAACCAACCACGGTGGCGCCGCCCGCCGCGCACGAAGGCATCCTGCGCCGCCAGTCGCTCCGCGAATCGGCGGCCCGCACCTACGCGCGCTCGCTGCCCATCGTGCCCGTACGGGCCAGGGGCCTGACGATCGAAGGGGCGGACGGGCGGCGCTATCTCGACTGCCTCTCCGGCGCCGGGACACTGGCGCTCGGACACAACCACCCGGTGGTCCTGGAGGCCATCAGGAAGGTCATCGACTCGGGCGCCCCGCTGCACGTCCTCGACCTCGCCACCCCGGTCAAGGACGCCTTCACCACCGAGCTGTTCGCCACGCTGCCGCGAGAACTGGCCGAGGACGCAAGGATCCAGTTCTGCGGCCCGGCCGGCACCGACGCGGTCGAGGCCGCGCTGAAGCTGGTCCGCACGGCCACCGGGCGCACCGGCCTCCTCGCCTTCACCGGCGCCTACCACGGCATGACGGCCGCGGCGCTGGACGCTTCCGGCGGCGCCACGGACGTGCGGGTCACCCGCCTGCCCTACCCGTACGACTACCGCTGCCCCTTCGGCATCGGCGGCGAGCGCGGCGCCGAACTGTCCGCCCGCTGGGCGGAGAACCTCCTCGACGACCCCAAGAGCGGCGTACCCGACCCGGCCGGGATGATCCTCGAACCGGTGCAGGGCGAGGGCGGCGTCATCCCCGCCCCCGACACCTGGCTGCGCCGGATGCGGCAGATCACCGCCGACCGCTCCATCCCGCTGATCGCGGACGAGGTCCAGACCGGTGTCGGCCGCACCGGAGCCTTCTGGGCCGTCGAGCACAGCGGCGTCGTCCCCGATGTGATGGTCATGTCCAAGGCCATCGGCGGCTCCCTCCCGCTGGCCGTCATCGTCTACAAGTCCGCGCTTGACGTCTGGCAGCCCGGCGCCCACGCCGGAACGTTCCGCGGCAACCAGCTCGCCATGGCGGCGGGCGCCGCCACCCTCACCTTCGTACGCGAGAACCGGCTCGCCGAGCGGGCCGCGACCCTCGGCGGCCGCATGCTCGGCCGGCTCCAGGGGCTGGCCGCCACGCACCCCTGCGTCGGCGACGTACGCGGCCGGGGACTGATGCTCGGCGTCGAGCTCGTCGACCCGGACGCCGACGGCCCCCGCGACGGAGCTCCGCCGCCCGCCCCGGCGCTGGCGGCCGCGGTCCAGCGCGCCTGCCTCGACCGCGGCCTCATCGTCGAACTCGGCGGCCGCCACAGCGCCGTCGTCCGCCTGCTGCCACCCCTCACCCTCACCGACGAGCAGGCCGCGGCGGTCCTCGACCGCTTCGCCGACGCCCTGACCGCCGCCCAACGCACCCGGCACCAGCCCCTCACGAGCGACACAGGACCGTCCCGCTGACCGCGAACACCCTCACCAGAAAGCGCCCTCCGTGAACAGCACCCCCGCACCCGAAGCAGCCGACGCAGACGGCCGCCCCACCGCCCCGCACCCGGGTCCCGGCCCCCTGACCCGAGACCCCCGCGTGGCCGAGTCGACGACGGTGCCGCGCCAGCAGCCGGGTGCGTACGCCGAGCGGCGCACCTCCACCGCCGCGGTGCCCGTCGATCACCTCGACGACCCCGACGCGCACCGCGCGGCGGACGCGGCGACCACCGAGAACCTGCTGCGCTGCTGGGTACGGGAGAAGAACCTGGCCGCACCCGCCGAGGCCACCCTGCGCATCCCCCTCGACGCCAGCGGCACCGCCCTCCTCGTGCCCGTCCACTACTGGTCGGCCACCGGCTGGCACCGCTTCGGACCGCCCGCCCTCGAAGGCGCCCCGCGCAACGCCCCACCCGCCGACGCCGCCACGGTCGCCGCCCTGCTGAGCCGTGAAACCCACCGCGCCCCGGGCGCCGCACCGGACCGCGAGCCCGCTCACTCCGAAGGCGCCGACCTGGTGGCCCGGGTCGCCGACTCGGCGCGCCGCACCGCCGAGTTCATCGCCCACCGGCGCCGCCGGCCCACCCCCGTGTCGGAGGCCGACGCGTTCCTCGCCGCCGAGCAGTCGCTGGTGCTCGGCCACCCGCTCCACCCCACGCCCAAGAGCCGCGAGGGGCTCTCCGACGGTGAAGCCCGGCTCTACTCACCGGAGTTGCACGGCTCCTTCCCCCTGCACTGGATGGCCGTGGACCGCTCCGTCCTGGCCGCCGACTCCGCCTGGACCGAACAGGGCCGCCCCCTGCCCGCCGACCGGATCACCGCCCGCCTCGCCGCCGGCCTGCGACTGCCCGACGGCACCGTCGCGTTGCCCGTGCACCCGTGGCAGGCCCGCGAACTGCGCCACCGCCCCCAGGTCGCCGAGCTCCTGGCCGCCGGACTCCTCCACGACCTGGGCCCCCACGGCATCCCCTGGTACCCCACGTCCTCCATCCGCACCGTCCATCAGCCGGGCGCCCCGGCCATGCTCAAGCTGTCGCTCGGCCTGCGCATCACCAACTCCCGCCGCGAGAACCTCCGCAAGGAGCTCCACCGGGGCGTCGAGGTCCACCGGCTGCTGCGCACGGGACTGGCCAAGCAGTGGCGGGCCGCCCACCCCGGATTCGACATCGTCCGGGACCCGGCCTGGCTCGCCGTCGACACCCCCTCCGGCGAGCCCGTCCCGGGGCTCGATGTGATGATCCGCCACAACCCCTTCGGCCCCGGCGACGACGCCGTCTGCATCGCGAGCCTCGCCGCGCCGCGCCCCTGGCCCGGCAGCCCCCGCATGCGGTCGCGCCTCGCCGTCACCGTCTCCCGCCTCGCCGCCCGCACCGGCCGGCCCGCCGGAGCCGTCGCCGCCGAGTGGTTCCTGCGCTACCTGGACCACGTCGTACGCCCGGTGCTCTGGCTGGACGGCACGGCAGGCGTCGCCCTGGAGGCCCACCAGCAGAACACCCTGGTCGTCCTCGACCCCGACGGCTGGCCCACCGGCGGCCGCTACCGAGACAATCAGGGCTACTACTTCCGCGAGTCCCACCGCACGGCCCTGGAGCGCCGGTTGCCCGGTATCGGCTCCGAGAGCGACACCTTCGTCCCGGACGCCGTCACCGACGAGCGCTTCGCCTACTACCTCGGCATCAACAACGTCCTCGGCCTGATCGGGGCCTTCGGCGCCCAGCGCCTCGCCGACGAACGTCTCCTCCTCGCCGCCTTCCGCCAGTTCCTCACCGCCGCCACCGCCCTCGGATCACCACTGCCGCGCCTCCTCCTCGACAGCCCCACCCTGCGCTGCAAGGCCAACCTCCTCACCCGGCTCCACGGCCTGGACGAACTCGTCGGCCCGGTCGACACCCAGTCCGTCTACGTCACCGTCACCAACCCCCTCCACCCCTGAGACCACCGGCACCACCGCCTCCGCAGAGAGGAGCGCCCCATGCCTCCCACCGATGCGACCACCGGCACCGGAATCAGCCCCCGCCCCCCGTCGGACCCCGTCGGCACGGGCACGGAGGACACCCTGGACATGCGGCTGCCGGACGAGCTCATCGCCCTGTTAACGGCGGACGAGCCGATCCCCGCGGCCCAGCCGCGGAACACCCTCGCCGACGGCGATCTCCTCGACGCGGTCGCCGGCTGGGGCGCGGCCCTCACCCCCGCGGGCGTCTTCCGGCTCGTGCCCGTACGCCTCCAGCGCGACCTGCCGCTGATCACTCGCTGGATGAACGACCCCGCCGTCGCCGCCTTCTGGGACCTCGCCGGCCCCGAAGCCGTCACCGCCGCCCACCTGCGCGCCCAACTCGACGGCGACGGCCGCAGCGTGCCCTGTCTCGGCGTCCTGGACGACGCGCCCATCAGCTACTTCGAGATCTACCGCGCCGACCTCGACCCGCTGGCCCGCCACTACCCCGCGCGTCCGCACGACACCGGCGTCCACCTCCTCATCGGAGGCGTCGCCGACCGCGGCCGCGGCCTCGGCACCACCCTCCTGAGGGCCGTCGCCGACCTCGTCCTCGACCACCGCCCCAGCTGCACCCGGGTCATCGCCGAGCCGGATCTGCGCAACACCCCCTCCCTCTCCGCCTTCATGACCGCCGGATTCCGCTTCTGCGCGGAACTCGACCTCCCGGACAAGAGAGCCGCCCTCATGATCCGCGACCGCGCCCTGAGACACCTCCTATGAACGGTCTCCGCCTCCACACCTCCGCCTTACGTACCCCACCCGACCCGCATCGGTCCCACCCCGAGGAGTCCACGTGCCGAAGTCCCCTGCCGTCCCCGACTCCGCGGATTCGTCCGCCCCGGCGCAGGACACCCAGTCGCCGGCCACCCCGCCCGAGCTGACCGCGGAGGCGTGGGACCGCGCCTCGCGCCGCCTCCTCGCCAAGATGATCGGCGAGTTCGCCTACGAGGAGATCGTCGAGCCCACGCCCGCCGGCCCGCCGGCGGCCGCCGGGACACCGGCGTACGACCCGTACGACCCGTACACGCTCCGGCTCGACGACGGCTCCCTGCTCACCTTCACCGCACGCCGCACCGCGTACGGCAGCTGGCGGGTGGCTCCCGACTCGATCGCCTGCGACGGGAAGCCCTTCACGGACCCGCTCGGCTTCCTTGTCCGCGCCCGGAGCCTGCTCGCCATCGACGGCGCCACCCTCGGCCACCTCCTGCGCGAGCTGACCACCACGCTCGCCGCCGACACCCGGCTCGACCACACCGCGCTCGGCGCCGACCAGCTCGCCGAGCTCGGCTACGCGGACCTCGAAGGCCACCAGACCGGCCACCCGTGGATCGTCCTCAACAAGGGCCGCATCGGCTTCTCCGCCGACGACGCGGCCCGCTGGGCACCCGAAGCCCGCAGATCGGCCCGGCTGCCGTGGATCGCCGTCTCCACCGAGCTCGCCGCCTATCGCGGAGTCACCGGACTCGACACCCCCGAGCAGCTCTACGCCCGCGAGCTCGACCCGGACGTCCACGACTCCTTTACCGCCGCGCTCCGCGCCCGGGGCCTCGACCCCGCCGCGTACCTCCTCCTCCCCGTCCATCCCTGGCAGTGGGACGAGGTGGTGCTGCCGCTCTACGCCCCCGCCATCGCCCGCGACCTCATCGTGCCACTCGGCACCGACAACGACCTCCGGCTGCCGCAGCAGTCCATCCGCACCTTCCTCAACACCAGCCGACCCGAGCGGCACACCGTCAAACTGCCGCTCTCCGTCCTCAACACCCTCGTCTGGCGCGGGCTGCCCACCGCCCGCACGCTCGCCGCACCGGCCGTCACCGCCTGGGTCCACACCCTGCGCGACGGCGACCCCTTCCTGCGCGACGAGTGCGGCGTGATCCTCCAGGGCGAGGTCGCCTCCGTCACCGTCGAGCACCCCCTCTACGACCACCTGCCCGAGGTCCCGTACCAGTACAAGGAGCTCCTGGGCGCGATCTGGCGCGAACCCCTGCGACTGCCGCCCGGCGAACGCGCCCGGACCCTCGCGTCCCTGCTGTACACCGACCCCCGCGGCCGCGCCTTCACCGCCGAGCTGGTGACCCGCTCGGGACTCGCCCCCAGGGTCTGGCTGCAGCGCCTCTTCGCCGCCCTGCTGCCGCCCCTGCTGCACTTCCTCCACCGGTACGGGACCGTCTTCTCCCCGCACGGCGAGAACGCCATCGTCGTCTTCGACGACCACGACGTGCCCGTACGGCTCGCGATCAAGGACTTCGTCGACGACATCAACGTCAGCGCCCGGCCCCTGCCGGAGCACGACACCATGCCCGACGACGTACGGGCCACCCTCCTCACCGAGGAGCCCGCGTTCCTGACCCAGTTCATCCACTCCGGTCTCTTCGTCGGGGTGTTCCGCTTCCTGGCGCCGCTGTGCGAGGAGCAACTCGGCGTCGCGGAGAGCGACTTCTGGTCACTCGTACGGGCGGAGATCCTGCGCTACCAGGCCCGCTTCCCGGCGCTGAAGGACCGCTTCGAGCTCTTCGACCTCTTCACGCCGCGCATCGAGCGGCTCTGCCTCAACCGCAACCGGCTGCATCTGGACGGTTACCGTGACCGTCCGCAGCGCCCGCACGCGGCGGTCCACGGCACCGTCCCCAATCCGCTGGCATGATCGCCGTGATCGGATTGTCAGTGCCGCACCGTAGGGTGGACGGGCTATGACGAAGCCATCCCTCCCCGACCTCCTCCACGCCGCCGTCACCGCCGTCGGCGGCGTGGAACGGCCAGGCCAGGTCACCATGGCCGAGGCCGTCGCCCAGGCCATCGACGACGGCTCCCACCTGCTCGTCCAGGCCGGCACCGGCACCGGAAAGTCCCTCGGCTACCTGGTGCCCGCCCTGGCGCACGGGGACCGTGTGGTGGTGGCCACCGCCACCCTGGCCCTCCAGCGGCAGCTGGTCGAGCGCGACCTGCCCCGGACGGTCGACGCGCTGCACCCGCAGCTGCGCCGCCGCCCGGACTTCGCGATGCTCAAGGGCCGCTCGAACTACCTGTGCCTGCACCGCCTGCACGAAGGCGTCCCGCAGGACGACGAAGAGGGTCTGTTCGACGCTTTCGAGGCCGCGGCACCCACCAGCAAGCTCGGCAAGGACCTGCTCCGGCTGCGCGACTGGTCCGACGAGACGGAGACCGGCGACCGGGACGACCTGACGCCCGGCGTCTCGGACCGCGCCTGGGCCCAGGTGTCGGTGTCGTCCCGGGAGTGCCTGTCCGCGTCGAAGTGCGCGTACGGCGCCGAGTGCTTCGCCGAGGCCGCGCGCGAGCGCGCCAAGCTCGCCGATGTCGTGGTCACCAACCACGCCCTGCTCGCCATCGACGCGATCGAGGGCGCCCCCGTGCTCCCTGAGCACGACGTGCTGATCGTCGACGAGGCCCACGAGCTGGTCTCCCGGGTCACCGGCGTCGCCACCGGCGAGCTCACCCCCGGCCAGGTCAACCGCGCGGTGCGGCGGGCCGCCAAGCTGGTCAACGAGAAGGTCGCCGATCAGCTCCAGACCGCCGCGGAGGGCTTCGAGCGGCTCATGGAGCTGGCCCTGCCGGGGCGCCTGGAGGAGATCCCGGAGGACCTCGGGTACGCGCTGATGGCGCTGCGCGACGCCGCCAGGGCCGTCATCTCGGCGCTGGGCTCGACGCGCGACAAGTCGGTGCAGGACGAGGACGCGGTGCGCAGGCAGGCGCTCGCCTCCGTCGAGACCGTGCACGACGTGGCCGAGCGGATCACCCAGGGCTCCGAGTACGACGTCGTCTGGTACGAGCGCCATGACCGCTTCGGCGCCTCCCTGCGCGTCGCGCCGCTCTCCGTGTCCGGGCTGCTGCGCGAGAAGCTGTTCGCCGACCGGTCGGTGGTCCTCACCTCCGCCACGCTGAAGCTGGGCGGGGACTTCAACGGGGTGGGAGCCTCGCTGGGCCTGGCCCCGGAGGGCACCGAGGGCGACGACGTACCGGTCTGGAAGGGCATCGACGTCGGTTCGCCGTTCGACTATCCGAAGCAGGGCATCCTGTACGTCGCACGGCATCTGGCCACTCCGGGCCGCGAGGGCAGCCGTACGGACATGCTGGACGAGCTCGCGGAGCTGGTGGAGGCCGCCGGCGGCCGTACGCTCGGCCTGTTCTCCTCCATGCGGGCCGCCCAGGCCGCCGCCGAGGAGCTGCGCGGGAGGCTCGACAAGCCGATCCTGCTCCAGGGCGAGGACACCCTGGGCGAACTGATCAAGAACTTCGCGGGGGACGCCGAGACCTGCCTGTTCGGCACGCTGTCGCTGTGGCAGGGCGTCGATGTGCCGGGCCCGAACTGCCAGCTGGTGGTGATGGACCGGATTCCGTTCCCGCGCCCCGACGATCCGCTGATGAGCGCGCGGCAGAAGGCGGTGGAGGAGGCCGGGGGCAATGGCTTCATGGCCGTCGCGGCGACGCACGCCGCCCTGCTGATGGCGCAGGGAGCGGGGCGCCTGGTGCGCGCCACGGGGGACCGGGGTGTCGTGGCCGTCCTGGACCCGCGCCTGGCCACCGCCCGGTACGGCAGCTACCTGCGGGCCTCCCTGCCCGACTTCTGGTACACGACCGACCGCAATCAGGTGCGGCGCTCGCTCGCCGCGATCGACGCGGCGGCGAAGGCCCCGGGGGCTTAGCCCTCGATGGGCGTGTGACACGGGCGGGCGCGTGACACGGGCGTGTGACATGGGAGGACCCCGGGACCGGCGCAGTGGGTCCCGGGGTCGATCAGGGGTCGGCGGGGGAGGGGTCAGACCCGCCGCAGCACCGCTACCACCTTGCCGAGGATCGTAGCCTCGTCGCCGGGGATCGGCTGGTACGCCGCATTGTGCGGGAGCAGCCAGACGTGGCCGTCCTCGCGCTTGAACCGCTTCACGGTGGCCTCACCGTCCAGCATGGCGGCGACGATGTCGCCGTTCTCCGCGACGGGCTGGCGGCGCACGGTCACCCAGTCGCCGTCGCAGATGGCGGCCTCGATCATGGAGTCGCCGACGACCTTCAGGACGAAGAGCTCTCCGTCGCCGACGAGCTGGCGGGGCAGGGGGAAGACGTCCTCGACCGACTCCTCCGCCAGGATGGGGCCGCCGGCCGCGATCCGGCCGACCAGCGGGACGTACGACGCGGCGGGCTTGCCGGTGGTGTCCGTCGGCTGGGTGCTGGGCTGGTCGGAGCCGCGGACCTCGTACGCCCTCGGCCGGTGGGGGTCGCGGCGGAGGAATCCCTTGCGCTCCAGTGCCATCAGCTGGTGGGCGACGGAGGAGGTGCTGGACAGCCCCACGGCCTGGCCGATCTCACGCATGGACGGCGGGTAGCCTCGCCGCTGCACGGAGTCCCGGATCACCTCGATGACGCGGCGCTGCCGGTCCGTGAGTCCGGAGCTGTCCGCCCGGATGCCGGGAGGTCGCCCGGGAAGGGAGCGCGTGGGCGGCTTGACGCCCTCCGCGTTCGTCGTCGCTTCATTCATGGCATGTACCGGCTCAAGTCGGCTCTGGGAGCGGTCCTGGGCAGTGATGGTGGCACTGTCTGCGGTGGTGGTCACGTCGGCCCCTCTCGAATGTTCTCCCTAGCCGGACAACGGTAGTGGCTTTCGAAAGGTTGCGCCAAACACACGTTCGAGTGAAAAATCGCGGAATGGCTTACGTGTACGTGTGACTAGGTGTATGTGCGACGCTTCCCGGAATTCGCTGCGGTGGCAATTTCGGGTCATGACGCTAGCCTCCGCCACCGTCGCCCGGTGGGGCGGGGTAGGCCGGGGCGCCAGTCTGCCATCCCGCCGCCCCCGGGTCGGAGGCGCCGCGCCCGTCCCGTAGGCTCGTGCCCGCCGCCGTGCCCCCCGCCCGCCCTCGCGCGCCGCGGGGGTGTGCCGTCGTCGGTGTCCGTCGTCGGTAGGGTGCCGGCATCCGCGTTCGTCCGTACCCCGGAACAGGGGCTCGGAGTCATGCCCGCGGCGCCCCCGGACGGGCTTTCCCGCGGGGGTTGCCGCCCTGGTGCCGCGCTGGCCTCGGGGTACTGCGGACCGTGTCCGAGCCGCGACACGCGGCTGGTGGCGATTGGCCGCCAGACCCTAGATCTAGTGGTTGTATGTCCTCGGCCGCCCAAGTGTTGTGGTCCCCCGGTCTTCCGGGGGTGTGGCGATCGCCTATGCTTATGGCTGCTTCGAGGGGCCTGACGGGCCCCGGCGAGGCTATTCAGTCGTGCTGTGAAGGAGGGTTGGGAGCCATGCACTGCCCCTTCTGCAGGCACCCCGACAGCCGCGTCGTCGACAGTCGCACCACCGACGACGGGACCTCCATCCGGCGCCGCCGCCAGTGCCCCGACTGCTCCCGCCGTTTCACCACGGTGGAGACGTGCTCGCTGATGGTGATCAAGCGCAGTGGGGTCACCGAGCCCTTCAGCCGCACCAAGGTCATCAACGGCGTACGGAAGGCATGCCAGGGGCGGCCCGTCACCGAGGACGCCCTCGCCCAGCTCGGCCAGCGGGTCGAGGAGGCGGTGCGTGCCACCGGCAGCGCGGAGCTGACCACACACGACGTCGGACTGGCCATACTCGGCCCGCTGCAGGAGCTCGACCTCGTCGCGTACCTGCGCTTCGCGTCCGTGTACCGGGCGTTCGACTCGCTCGAAGACTTCGAGGCGGCCATCGCGGAGCTCCGCGACGGGCGGCCACCCGCGGAAGGGCGCGGGCCCGGTGCGACCCCAGAGGTCCCGGTGCCCGCGACCGCCGCCGACTGATCGAGCCGTCCGGCGATCGACAGTGATCGTCGGCGACCGGCAGTGATCGCAAAAGACCTGTCACGGGCGCTGTGCGCGGCGTTCGCGACACCAGACACAAACTGTGCCTCGGGAAGATCTGGGCACTTCAGGGCGTTTTTGCCCACATATGGGAGGCGGCATGACAGAGACGACGAGCGGCCCGGCACGAGGCGCCCGCGCCAAGGGAGCCAAGGTGAACAAGGGCCTGCGTATCGAGCGCATCCACACGACCCCCGGCGTGCACCCGTACGACGAGGTGGTCTGGGAGCGTCGTGACGTCGTCATGACCAACTGGCGCGACGGCTCGGTCAATTTCGAGCAGCGTGGCGTCGAGTTCCCCGACTTCTGGTCGGTGAACGCGGTCAACATCGTCACCAGCAAGTACTTCCGCGGAGCCGTCGGCACCCCGCAGCGGGAGACCAGCCTCAAGCAGCTGATCGACCGCATCGTGAAGACGTACCGCAAGGCCGGTGAGGAGTACAGCTACTTCTCCTCGCCCGCCGACGCCGAGATCTTCGAGCACGAGCTCGCCTACGCCCTCCTGCACCAGATCTTCAGCTTCAACTCCCCGGTGTGGTTCAACGTCGGCACGCCGCAGCCCCAGCAGGTCTCCGCCTGCTTCATCCTGTCCGTCGACGACTCCATGGAGTCGATCCTCGACTGGTACAAGGAAGAGGGCATGATCTTCAAGGGCGGCTCCGGTGCCGGCCTGAACCTCTCCCGCATCCGCTCCTCCAAGGAGCTCCTCTCCTCCGGCGGCAACGCCTCCGGCCCCGTCTCCTTCATGCGCGGCGCCGACGCCTCCGCCGGAACGATCAAGTCCGGTGGCGCCACCCGCCGCGCCGCCAAGATGGTCATCCTCGACGTCGACCACCCCGACATCGAGGACTTCATCGAGACCAAGGTGAAGGAAGAGGAGAAGATCCGCGCCCTGCGCGACGCGGGCTTCGACATGGACCTGGGCGGCGACGACATCACGTCCGTCCAGTACCAGAACGCCAACAACTCCGTCCGCGTGAACGACGAGTTCATGAAGGCCGTGGAGTCCGGCGGCAAGTTCGGCCTGCGCGCCCGCATGACCGGCGAGGTCATCGAGGAGGTCGACGCCAAGGCGCTCTTCCGCAAGATGGCCGAGGCCGCCTGGGCCTGCGCCGACCCCGGCATCCAGTACGACGACACGATCAACCACTGGCACACCTGCCCGGAGTCCGGCCGCATCAACGGCTCGAACCCCTGCAGCGAGTACATGCACCTGGACAACACCTCGTGCAACCTCGCCTCGCTGAACCTGATGAAGTTCCTCAAGGACGACGGCAAGGGCAACCAGTCCTTCGAGTCCGAGCGCTTCGCCAAGGTCGTCGAGCTCGTCATCACCGCGATGGACATCTCCATCTGCTTCGCCGACTTCCCGACCGAGAAGATCGGCGAGAACACCCGCGCCTTCCGCCAGCTGGGCATCGGCTACGCCAACCTCGGCGCCCTGCTGATGGCGACGGGCCACGCGTACGACTCCGACGGCGGCCGCGCGCTCGCCGGCGCCATCACCTCCCTGATGACGGCCACCTCCTACCGCCGCTCCGCCGAGCTGGCCGCGGTCGTGGGCCCGTACGACGGCTACGCCCTCAACGCCGAGCCGCACAAGCGCGTCATGAAGCAGCACTCCGACGCCAACGCCACGGCCGTCCGCGTGGACGACCTGGACACGCCGATCTGGGCCGCGGCGACCGAGGCCTGGCAGGACGTCCTCCGCCTCGGTGAGAAGAACGGTTTCCGTAACTCCCAGGCGTCCGTCATCGCCCCGACCGGCACCATCGGTCTGGCGATGTCCTGCGACACCACCGGCCTCGAGCCCGACCTCGCCCTGGTCAAGTTCAAGAAGCTGGTCGGCGGCGGCTCGATGCAGATCGTCAACGGCACGGTCCCGCAGGCCCTGCGCCGCCTGGGCTACCAGGAGGAGCAGATCGAGGCGATCGTCGCCCACATCGCCGAGCACGGCAATGTGATCGACGCCCCCGGCCTCAAGCAGGAGCACTACGAGGTCTTCGACTGCGCCATGGGCGAGCGCTCCATCTCCGCGATGGGCCACGTCCGCATGATGGCCGCGATCCAGCCCTGGATCTCCGGCGCCCTGTCCAAGACGGTCAACCTGCCGGAGACGGCGACCGTCGAGGACGTCGAAGAGGTGTACTTCGAGGCGTGGAAGATGGGCGTCAAGGCGCTCGCGATCTACCGCGACAACTGCAAGGTCGGCCAGCCCCTCTCCGCCAAGAAGAAGGAGCAGGAGAAGGCCGAGGTCACCGAGAAGGCCGAGGAGACGATCCGCGCCGCGGTCGAGAAGGTGGTCGAGTACCGCCCCGTCCGCAAGCGTCTCCCCAAGGGCCGCCCCGGCATCACCACCTCCTTCACGGTGGGCGGCGCCGAGGGCTACATGACCGCCAACTCCTACCCGGACGACGGTCTCGGTGAGGTCTTCCTGAAGATGTCCAAGCAGGGTTCGACGCTCGCGGGCATGATGGACGCCTTCTCCATCGCCGTCTCGGTGGGTCTGCAGTACGGCGTGCCCCTGGAGACGTACGTCTCGAAGTTCACCAACATGCGCTTCGAGCCGGCCGGCATGACGGACGACCCGGACGTGCGGATGGCGCAGTCGATCGTCGACTACATCTTCCGCCGCCTGGCGCTGGACTTCCTGCCCTTCGAGACCCGCTCGGCGCTCGGCATCCACTCGGCCGAGGAGCGCCAGCGCCACCTGGAGACCGGTTCGTACGAGCAGTCCGTCGACGATGTCGAGGTGGACGTCGAGGGCCTCGCCCAGTCCGCCCCGCGCCAGCAGGAGGCGCCGAAGACGGTGGCCGCGACCGGCACGAAGGCGGAGGTTCCGGCTCCGAAGCAGGCGCACACCTCGGCGGAGCTCGTCGAGATGCAGCTCGGCATCAGCGCGGACGCGCCGCTCTGCTTCTCCTGCGGTACGAAGATGCAGCGGGCCGGCTCCTGCTACATCTGCGAGGGCTGCGGCTCCACCAGCGGTTGCAGCTGATCCTTGGGAAGGGAGGGGTGCCGGCCGCGGGCCGCGCCCCTCCCTTCCGCTATCCCCGGGAATCCTTTACGACGTCTGGGCGCCCATCAGCCCGGTGAAGGACTCCGGATCGGTGTCGAAGCCGCGCAGCGTACGGCGGTACTCCCAGGCGCCCGACTCCTCGCGCACGAATTCGGCGACGGTCGCGGCGGTCGCCTCCCGGACGTCCTGGAAATCGTGGCTGTCCAGTTCCCGGTAGCCCTGTCGCACCGCCACCCGGGTGCCCGTCACATCGCCGAACGCGCACCGTCCGCCACCCTGCTGTATGGCCACACCGACCACCACGCGCCCGTACGTCGCGGCGAGGCGGTACAGCTCCAGCGTCATCACCTCGTCGGCCCCGAAGCCCTGGCCGTTGCGGCTCTCCCGCTGAAGCGTGATGGTGCCGTCCGGGGAGCGGCTCCCGAAGTGCACCAGATAGACCGGCTCGCCATAGGGAGCGTCCGCCCCGTAGACCGCGGCGATGATGTCGAGATCGTTGTCGGGAGCGCCGGCGGGGCTCGGGTCCCACTTGAGCGTGATCTCGGCCTTGTCGATCCCCTTGTTGACGCTGTTCACCGGGTTCCCCTCTCTCGTACGGTCGGACCAACTCCTGGTGGCCCTCGGGTCCTTCGGCATGCTGACATGGTGTCACGGGCCTCGCCCCGGCGGACGCCGGACAACGGCCCGGGTGGGGCGGCCGGGTACGCGGAGCGTGACCCACGCCACGTCGCCCCGCCGTACGATGGCGCGGTGCTGGTCAAGTGGATTCGCTGCACCGTGGTGGACCGTCGTGGGTTCGAGCGGGGACAGCGGAAATGGGCGGGGCTGCTGGGTGAGCCGGGATTCCGGGGGCAGGGCGGCGGATGGAGCCGGGCACGGCCCGGTGTGGCGCACGTCTTCGCCTTCTGGGAGAGCCGTGCGTTCTACGACTCCTTCATGGCGCGCTCGTACGACCGGCTGGCCGCCGCGCAGTCGGGCACGTACAAGGACATGCAGGTGAAGTTGTTCGACTACCGCTTCGACGTGAAGACGGGGTTCGAGCCGCGGTTCACGGACGCCGACGTCGTCCGGGTCGCGCACAGCAGGGTCCGCGCGGAGCGGGTCGAGCACTTCGCGCTGATGCAGGAGAAGGTGTGGAACCCGGCGATGGCCGGATCTCCCGGGATGCTGCGCGGGCTGTTCGGGGAGGCGCCCGGCAACGAGTTCCTGGTGCTGTCGATGTGGCGGTCGGCGGCCGAGCACGGCAAGTACCGCACGGAGCGGGTGGAACGGCTCGCGCTGCGCGCGCAGATCGAGGCGGACGTGGCGGCGCTGACGGGGGACGTCGTGGACCTGGAAGCCGCCTGGACGGTGTGACGCGAGGGGCTGGACGGGCGGGTGGGCGCTCGCGTGGCCCGGGGGGCGTGACGGCGTACCGGATAGAGTGGCAGTGCGATGACCGCTGACTCCTCTCTCGACCGGCGCTTCGAACGCGCCCTGGCCAGCCTGCGCGGACTGGCCGTGGGAGACGCCCTGGGCTCCCAGTTCTTCGTCCCCGCCCACTACCCCCTGCTGAAGCGGCGCGAGCTGCCGCCGGAGCCCTGGCAGTGGACCGACGACACCGAGATGGCCTGCTCCGTGCTCGCCGTGCTCGCGGAGCACGGCCGTATCGACCAGGACGCCCTCGCCCGCTCCTTCGCCGACCACCACGACTTCGACCGCGGCTACGGCCCCGCCGTCAACCGGATGCTCCGGCTGATCCGCGAGGGCGGCGACTGGCGGGAACTGGCCGCCGCTCTCTTCAAGGGCCAGGGCTCGTGGGGCAACGGCGCCGCCATGCGCATCGCCCCGCTCGGGGCCTGGTACGCCGACGACCCGGAGCAGGCCACGCACCAGGCCGAGATCTCCTCGTACACCACGCACCAGCACCGCGAGGCCGTGGTGGGCTGCATGGCCGTGGCGGCCGCCGCCGCGCTCGCCGCCGCTCCGGACGGGCCGCCCAAGCCCGAGGAGCTCCTCGACGGCGTCATCGCGCTGGTGCCGCGCAGCGCCGTGGGCGCCGGGCTGCGCCGGGCCCGGGACATGCTGGACTACGGCGACGCCGGGACGGTCGCGGCGGTGCTCGGATGCGGACGGCGTACGAGCGCGCACGACACGGTGCCGTTCGCGCTGTGGTCGGCGGCCCGCGCCCTCGGTGACTTCGAACGCGCCTTCTGGACGACCGCGCAGGTGGGCGGCGACGTCGACACGACCTGCGCCATCGCCGGGGGAGTGGTGGCCGCCGCCGAGGGCGGGGCGCCGCCCGCGCGGTGGCTGGAGCGCACGGAGGCACTGCCCGGCTGGCTGCCCACGGGACCGGCCCGCTGAGCCGCGCCCCCTCTCGTCCGTACGTATGTCACGGTCCTGCCACAGCACGCGTTCGGCTCGTGGCGGGCGCCGCACCGAGGGCTACTCTTTCGGCCACGCCGTCGCGTTGATCATGACAAGCGCGCGCTGGGGGAGGGGCCCGTGACAGACACGCCATCGCCATCCGCATCGCCATCTCCACCACCGGCACCGCCGTCCCGGTCGAGAGCGGAGGCCGGCGGCCCGGAGTTCGCGCCCGGGGCGCTGCGCGACCCCTGGCGGCGGCCCCCGGCGGTCCGGCCGGAGACCTGGTTCACGCGCATACGCCCCAAGCCGCCGGGCCCCGTGCCGACGGCCACGCTCTGGGGCGTCCTCGCCACGGCGCTGCTCAGCGCCCTGCTGTTCGGTGACGGACTCGGCCTGAACCTGATCCTGGTGGCGATACCGGCGACCCTCGCCGCGTACGCCGCCGCACGGGCGGCCGGGCGCCGGGCCCGCCCCTGGACGCTGGCCTGGGGCGTCGGGGGCCTGGCCCTGCTCACGATCCCCGCCCTGCGCGACGCGGGCTGGCCCACCTTCCTCGCCCTCGTCGGCGCCGTGGGCCTCGCCTCCCTCGCGCTGCACGGCGGCCGCACCTGGCGGGCCGTCGTCCTCGGGCCGATCGGGCTGTTCGAGTCCGTCGGCTCGGGCATCGGCTGGGGCCTGCGCGGGCTGCGCGAGATGCTGGACGGTTCGCGGGGCCGCGCGGCGGTCGTGCTGCGGACGACCGCGGTGGCGGTGGGGCTTCTGGTCGTGTTCGGGGCGCTGTTCGCCGGGGCCGACGCGGCCTTCGCCGATCTGCTCGGCGCGCTGATGCCGGACTTCGACTCGGTCGCCGACGGGCCCGCGCGCGTCGCCTTCTTCGCGGTCGGTCTCCTGGGCGCGCTCGCCGCCGCGCGCACGGCGGCCGCCCCGCTGCGCTGGGACCGCCTCGAACCCCGCCCCGGCCGGCCGCGCGGCCGCATGGAATGGGCGCTTCCACTGATCGTGCTCAATCTGCTGTTCGCCGCCTTCAACGCCGTCCAGCTCGCCGTCCTCTTCGGCGGGTACGAGAAGGTGCTCAGCGAGACGGGCCTGAGCTACGCCGAGTACGCGCGCCAGGGCTTCTGGCAGCTGCTGTGGGCCACGCTCCTCACGCTCGCCGTGATCGGGCTCGCGCTGCGCTGGGCACCGCGCGGCGGCGTCCGCGACCGCACCCTGGTCCGGGCCGTGCTGGGCACCCTGTGCCTGCTCACCCTCGTCGTGGTCGCCTCCGCCCTGCGCCGGATGGACCTCTACGTCGACGCGTACGGGCTGACGCGGCTGAGGATCTCGGTGGCCGCCATGGAGCTGTGGCTGGGCCTCGTGATCGTCCTGATCATGGCCGCCGGCGTCCTCGGCGCGCGCCGGCTGCCGCTGCCCCGCGCCGTCGCCGCCAGTGCCGCCGCGGGGGTGCTCGCCTTCGGCCTGATGTCGCCGGACGCGCGGGTGGCGGAGCAGAACGTCCAGCGCTACGAGCGCACGCAGAAGATCGACATCGGGTACCTGGACGGGCTGTCCGCCGACGCCGTACCCGCCCTCGACCGGTTGCCCGAACCGCTGCGCTCCTGCGCTCTCAGGAACATCGCGGACGATCTGGGGGCGCGGGACACGCCCTGGTACGCGACGAGTTGGGGCGAGCGCCGGGCCCGGGACATCCTCGCCGAGCGGGGGATCTCGACGGACGGGTACTTCTGCACGCCCGGCGACGGCCGGTACGGCGGGGTCGATCCGTACGATTCGCGCGACCCGTTCGGCTCGTCGGAACCGTACGTTCCGCAGGGCGGATGAGCGGGAGCGGCCCCGGGGCCGGTGCTTCACGAATGCGACAACATGATCACGGAAGGTGCTCGTGCACCGCGGAATCGAGGAATTCCGGCCACGGTGACGTACCGGTCGCAAGTATGCGCCAGTGAAGGGGCGGACGCCGATAGCGAGCAGGCGGCCGACCGTTCCACGGCGCGTGCCATGAGGCCGCCGGGGAGGCCCCCGGACGTCTGATCGCAATCCGGGTGTTGCGGGCGGGGGTGGGCGGCGTAACCTATCTGGCGCCATGCCGTACGAACCACCCACCCACACCGTCGAGCGCTCGCTCCGAGCGACAACCGGCGCCAAGATCATTGCCGGAGTCGACGAGGTCGGACGCGGGGCGTGGGCCGGGCCCGTCACCGTCTGCGCGGCCGTCACCGGCCTGCGACGGCCCCCCGTCGGCCTCACCGACTCCAAGCTCATCACCCCCAAGCGCCGTGGCGAACTGGCCCTGGAGCTGGAGCAGTGGGTCACCTCGTACGCGCTCGGTCACGCCTCCCCGGAGGAGATCGACGAGCTCGGGATGACCGCGGCGCTGCGGCTCGCCGCCGTACGCGCTCTGGACGGGCTGCCCGTGCGGCCCGACGCGGTGATCCTGGACGGCAAGCACGACTACCTCGGGCAGCCCTGGCGGGTCCGTACGGTGATCAAGGGGGATCAATCCTGTGTCGCGGTCGCGGCGGCCTCGGTGATCGCCAAGGTGCGGCGGGACGCGATGATGGCCGAACTGGAGGCCGAGTCCGGGCGGTACGCGGCGTTCGAGTTCGCCGCCAACGCCGGCTATCCGTCGCCGGTCCACAAGGCGGCCCTGCGGGAGTGGGGGCCCACGCCCCACCACCGCATGACCTGGGCGTACCTGGACGCGCTGCCTCAGTGGCGGCACCTCAAGAAGATCCGTGTCCCGGCGGAGACCGCCGCCCTGGAAAGCGGGGGCCAGCTGGGCTTCGACTTCTGACCCCTTCCGCAGCGCCCCGCCGAACAGCCGGGACGCGTGTATACGCCACCCGCCGGTGCCCCTCGCACCGGCGTTTGATAGACATCCACTTATGCCTCTCATCCCCGAGGAGCCTCAGATTCACGAGAGTGCCCAGGGTCCCCGCGCCACTCCGGCCGCCGGCCGCCCCGCGCCGACCCCCCGTCCCGTACCCGGTCCGCGTACCGCGGCCTCACCGCGACCCGGTCGTCCGGGTCCCGCCCCGGCCCGGCCCACGCCCCCGGTGCCACGCCCGCACACCGGGCAGGAGAATCGTTCCGCGTCGCAGACGCGGCCGCAGATCCAGCTGATCCCCGCCCCGGCGGCCGGCGCGCTCGACGCCGCCGAGGAGGCCGTGGACCTGCTGCTGGAGACCGGGCGGGCACCAGGCGACATCCTGGTGCTCACGACCGGCGAGCCGCACCCGTGGGCGACGCACGAGCTGTCCTTCGGCGACGCCGCCTACTGGGCCCAGCACGACGCCCGCGACGACGTGTTCTTCGCGGACGCGGCCGCCGTGGAGCGCGCCGCGCAGCGGCCCGTGGTCGTCGTCGCGGTCAACGGCGGCGACGACGAGGCGGCCGCCCGGGCGCTGCCCGCCGCGCTGAAGCGGGCCGGCGCGCTGCTGATCGTCTGCGGCGACCCGCAGCGCATCAACTCCGTGCTGGGCGCGGCGGCCTGACACCCCGACGAGCGGCCGAGGGCCTGCCTCTGGAGGCAGGCCTGAGGTCGTGTCCGCAAGGTCCCGTCTGCCCGCCGGGCGGACGACGCTCCTTTGCGGACGCTCCCTAACGGGCCGCCGTACGGCGCAGGGGTTCCGCCGCGCCGCCGGCCGTGCGCGGCATCGGGCGTTCCTCGTCGGCCGAGCTGTCGGCGAGGTCGCCGGGGGTCGACAGGGAGTGCGGGCGCCGGCCCCCGCGGCCCTCGCCGAGCACGTGCCAGCCGCCCCTGGTGAGCGTGATGTACGCGCCGCAGCGCAGGCCGTGCAGCGTGCACGCGTCCCGCAGGCCCCACATCCAGGCGCCGTCCTCCTCCGTCCAGCGCTCGTCGCCCTCGCGGCAGTAGAGCAGGACGGCCGTCCGCACGGGGGTGCGGCGCCGCAGGTCGTGCGGGATGACCCGGCGCAGGTGGGCGAGGAGCGCGTTGCGGAACTCCCAGCCGTCCGCGGCGACCGGGCGGCGGGTGAACGAGGCGCTGGCGGTGAGCCGTTCCTCGTGGTCGAGGACGGCGACCACGGCGGTCGCCGGCGTCGGCCGGTGGCGCGCGTGCAGGCCGCTGACGACCTCGCGCGGATTGCGCAGCAGCGGAATCCCCGCCGCCGCCCACTCGGCCGGTTCGAGCATCCGGGCGAGGCGGCTGGGGGAGTCGGCGGGGGCGGTGAGCGAGGTGGCTGCGGACGGAGCGAATCCGAAGGTCACGGTCCTCCCTTCGCATACGCGCCCACAGTGCGGGCAGGGTGAGTGAGGGCGCACCGTGGCGCAGCCCTGCAGCCCCTCCGAACCGCGGCGGGCCGTGCGGGGGGCGGATTCCAATTCTTGCGGGCGCAACGGGCAAGCGGCAACGAGCAATTGAGGACGCCGCCTGGTATGGGCGGGTATGACACTCATATCCTGCCCAGTTGATCCCCCGATGACGCGTCAGTTACGCCCGCACCGGCCAGGACCAGCGGAAACGCCTCCTCCGCCTCCCGCCCGGCGCCCGACCGTCAGCCACTCGTCACGCTGAGTGAAGTGGCCGATGGGTGTCGGTATCGGGTTGCATGGAGGCATGGAAACCCTGGAGCTCCGCGCCGAAGCCGATGCCATCCTCGCCGAGCTGGTCGGCGCCCCGGAGGGGTCGGCGAGGCTCCGGGAGGACCAGTGGCAGGCCGTGGCGGCCCTGGTGCGGGAGCGCCGGCGTGCGCTGGTGGTGCAGCGCACCGGCTGGGGCAAGTCGGCGGTGTACTTCGTGGCCACCGCGCTGCTGCGGCGGCGCGGCTCCGGTCCGACGGTGATCGTCTCGCCGCTGCTGGCGCTGATGCGCAACCAGGTCGAGTCGGCGGCACGGGCCGGCATCCGGGCGCGCACGATCAACTCGGCCAACCCGGAGGAGTGGGGCGCCATCTACGAGGAGGTCGAGCGCGGCGAGACCGACGTCCTGCTCGTCAGCCCCGAGCGCCTCAACTCCGTGGACTTCCGCGAGCAGGTGCTGCCCAAGCTCGCGGCCTCCACCGGTCTGCTCGTCGTCGACGAGGCGCACTGCATCTCCGACTGGGGCCACGACTTCCGGCCCGACTACCGCAGGTTGCGGGCCATGCTCGCCGACCTCGCCCCCGGGGTGCCGGTGCTCGCCACCACCGCGACCGCGAACGCCCGCGTGACGGCCGACGTGGCCGAGCAGCTGGGCACCGGCGCCGGCGAGGCCCTCGTGCTGCGCGGCTCCCTGGAGCGGGAAAGCCTGCGGCTGGGTGTCGTCCAGCTGCCCGACGCCGCGCACCGCCTGGCCTGGCTCGCCGAGCATCTGGACGAGCTGCCGGGCTCCGGGATCATCTACACCCTGACCGTCGCGGCGGCCGAGGAGGCCACCGTCTTCCTGCGCCAGCGCGGCTTCCCGGTGGCCCCCTACACGGGGCGCACGGAGAACGCCGACCGCCTGCAGGCCGAGACGGACCTCCTGGAGAACCGGGTCAAGGCGCTCGTGGCGACGTCCGCGCTCGGCATGGGCTTCGACAAGCCGGACCTGGGCTTCGTCGTCCACCTCGGGGCGCCGTCCTCGCCGATCGCGTACTACCAGCAGGTCGGCCGGGCAGGGCGCGGCGTGGAGCACGCCGATGTGCTGATGCTGCCGGGCAAGGAGGACCAGGCCATCTGGCGCTACTTCGCCGATACGGCCTTCCCGCCCGAGGCGCAGGTCCGCCAGACCCTCGCCGCCCTCGCCGAGGCGGGACGGCCGCTGTCCGTGCCGGCCCTGGAGGCGGTGGTGGACCTGCGGCGCACCCGGCTGGAGACGATGCTCAAGGTCCTCGACGTGGACGGGGCCGTCAAGCGGGTCAAGGGCGGCTGGGAGTCCACCGGGCGGCCCTGGACGTACGACACGGAGCGGTACGCGTGGGTGGCGCGGCAGCGGGCGGCCGAGCAGCAGGCCATGCGCGACTACGTGACCACCTCCGCGTGCCGGATGGAGTTCCTGCGCCGGCAGCTGGACGACGAGGACGCGGCTCCCTGCGGCCGCTGCGACAACTGCGCGGGCCCCTGGCTCGACTCCGCCGTCTCGGCGGAGGCGCTGACCGGGGCGGCGAAGGAGCTGGACCGCCCGGGCGTGGAGGTCGAGCCGCGCCGGATGTGGCCGACGGGGATGCCCGCACTGGGCATCGACCTCAAGGGGCGCATCCCGGCCGGCGAGCAGTGCTCCACCGGGCGCGCCCTGGGGCGGCTGTCGGACATCGGCTGGGGCAACCGGCTGCGCCCGCTGCTCGCCGAGAACGCGCCCGACGGGCCGGTCCCCGACGACGTCCTGCGGGCCGCCGTGGCCGTCCTCGCCGACTGGGCGCGCTCACCGGGCGGCTGGGCGCCGAACGCCCCGGACGCCACCGCCCGGCCCGTGGGGATCGTGTCCGTACCGTCCCTCACCCGGCCGCGGCTGGTCGGCTCGCTCGCCGAGGGGATCGCGGCCATCGGCCGCCTCCCGTACCTCGGCACCCTGACGTACACCGGGCCGGACGGCGCGCACGCGGCGCGCCGCAGCAACTCCGCCCAGCGCCTGCGGGCGCTGTCCGGCGCCTTCACGGTCTCGGAGGAGCTGGCCGACGCTCTGCGGCGCGCTCCGGGACCCGTCGTGCTCGTCGACGACTACACCGACTCCGGCTGGACCCTCGCCGTCGCCGCCCGCCTCCTGCGCCGGGCGGGCTGCGAGCGGGTCCTTCCGCTGGTCCTCGCCGCGGCGGGCTGAGCGGGGCCCGCGACACCCCCCTGGATCAGACCTGGAGCAGCCGGCCCGCCTCGCGGGTGATGCGGATGGCGTCGACGCGGTTGCGGGCCTTCAGCTTCATCACGACGGTCGTCAGGTAGTTCCGTACGGTCCCGGTGGACAGGTGGAGCTGCCCGGCGATCTCGGCGGCCTCCGAGCCCTGGGCGGCGATGCGCAGCACCTTGGTCCCGACGAGCCCGGTCAGCAGGGTGGTCTGGGCAAGGTAGACGCTGTCGACCACCGGCCGCGTGGCGCAGGGACTGGAAGGCGTCGAGCGCGCGCCAGGGCTGCCCGGCCCGGTACAGGGCGGTCATCAGCCGGGCGGACAGGGTCTCGTGAATGGGCTGCCGGCTCACGAGCATGCGCGGCTCGCCGATGATTTCCGCGTGCCGGCCGAGCCGGAGGTCGGCGTCGAGGCGCATCTCCAGCGCCCAGGCACGCTCCTCCTGCATGCCGATGACCTCCGTGCCGAGGATCTCCCCGGCGGGGACGTCGGTGAGGGCCGGACCGCGCCAGAGGCCCAGGCGCGTCCCAGGTGATCGGACGCCTTTCCGGGGTCGTTCTCGGCCAGGGAGCGGTTGCCCTGACGGACCAGCTGCTGGAATTCCTGAAGGTCGAGGAGAACTTCTCCGGAGCGAGCCGGTAACCGCCGTAACAGGTTTCCAGCACGTCTTTGGCGCTGCGGCCCGCTTGCTCCACACCGGCTTCGGTCAGTTTCCGCCGCAACTCCAGGATGTAGGTCTGGAGCGTGGCGGCGGCGCTCCGTGGAATCGCGTCGCCCCACAACTCGGCCATGAGCGTTTCCATTTGTACGACACGGCCCGCCCGAATGGCGAGCAGCGCGAGGATCTTGTCGGGGTTTTCCAGCGGTCGGCACAATCGACATGTTGTGCATGCGTGCTTCGAGCGGTGTCCAGGAGGGTCACTCCGAGGTCGAGAGCCCGGTGCAGCGTCGTGATCGACTGCGCGTCGTCGGTGGCGCCGTAGCCGTGGCTCATGCCCATGCAACCCAGGCCCTGCGCGGAGACCCTCAGTTCGCCTAGTGGGGGGTTGGGGGAGCGGGGGGCAGCGGGTGAACGCGTGGGACGCGTAGAGCGTCGCGGCCGGGTCGAAGGCGAGGGCTATGTGGGGGGCGATGGAGTTGACGTCCCGCCAGATCGGCTGGAGGGAGCCGTCGGTGCTGTACCCGGAGGTCCCGGCGGTGGCGAACATCCGGTTGACGGCGTTCACCAGGAGCTCGGTCGACATCGCGTAGTCGCGCACGTTGCGGGCCGTTTCCTCGGCCGTGACCCGCGCGCCCCCGTCCGCGACGCGCGCGGCCCGCTCCAGCAGCCAGTGGCGACGTCGATGTCGGCGGCGCTGCGGGTCAGGACCGCTTCGTAGGTGGACCGGGCGGGGCCGGGCACCCCCGGGCGGCCGGCGCCGCGCCCCAGCCGCTCCGCGGTGTCCCCGGTCCACAGCGCGAGTGCGTCGCGGGCGGCGCCCAGGGCGATCGGGGCGCACGACAGCCCGTTGACGGCCTGGATCGGCACGGTGTGGCAGTCGGCCGACAAGGCCGCCGACTGCCCGTCGAAGAGCCGCTGCCGGTCGATGCTGCGTGACTCGGGTACGAACACGTCGTCGGCGACCAGTGAGTTGCTGCCGGTGCCGCGCATGTCGGAGCCGGTCCAGGTGTCCTTGATCACGTACTCGGTACGCAGGAGTGCGAACAGCCGCGCGGGCGGCGGCCCGCCCTGCGGTTCCCCGTTCCGCGGGACGACGGCGCACACCACGGCCCAGTCGGAGTAGTCGACGCCGCTGATGTACGCCCACGAACCGGACACCCGCCAGCCGCCCGCCACGGGCGTGGCCCGGCCGATGGGGAAGAGGGAGCCGACCACGAAGGTGTCGGGCCCGGCGCCCCAGATGTCCGCGTGCGCCTCCTGGGGCAGACAGGCGGCCATCCGGGCCAGGCTCGACGCGACCGAGGCGCACCACGCGGTGGCCGCGCAGCCCTCGGCCACGGTCGCGACCGCTTCGGTGAACTCCTCGGACGTCCCCTCGGCGCCGTCCTGCGCGGCCGGCACGAAGTGCCGTGCGAATCCCGTCCGGAGCGTCCGCTCGACCACGTCGGGAGTCAGGCGGCGCTGGCTCTCAGCGTCCTGGGCACGGTGACGGGCCAGTTCGGCCAGTTCCGCCGACCGAGAGACGAGCCCGGTCCTCTGGGGAGCCTGTGTATCCATGCTGCCTCCTTCTCGACGCCGATGATCGGAGCGGGCACAGCCCGGTGGACCACCGCTCGGATCGGCCTCGAGCCGTCCGCGGCACCATCCGACCTTCGTACCAGCGGGGCACCGGCGGAGCGAGTGGACCGGCCGGGCTGTGGACAACGGCGACCGGCGGTTATCCACAGGGGTCGACGGGTGACGGTGATCGCGGGACCGTCGTGACCATGAACAAGCACCACGACACGACCGGCCCCTCCGACGACCGACAGCAGATCACCCTGCGCGGTCCCGCCGAACTCGCCGACGCCCTGCCCTACATGCTCGGTTACCACCCGACCGACTCGGTGGTCCTCGTCGCCCTCCACGGCGACCGGGGCCGCTTCGGCGGCCGCGTGAGGACGGGCATTCCCCGCTCGCCCCGGGAGTGGCCGCCGATCGCCGAGCAGCTCGCCGAGAGCCTGATCGAAGGGTGCGAGCGGCACGGCTCACGCCCCGACGGCATCGTCGTCTTCCTCTGCCAGGACCCGGAGGAGGGCGAGACGGGCCTGCGCGTCATGGAGCGCCTGCGCCCGCTCGCCCAACGGCTGCGCACCGCCTGCGGCGCGCTCGACGTGCCGGTGTACGAAGCGCTGTGCATCTCCGACGGCCGCTTCTGGTCGTACTGCTGCCCCGACTCCCGCTGCTGCCCGCCCGAGGGGAACGTCCTCGCCCTGCCCGGTACGACCGTGATGGCGGCCGCCGCGGCGTACGCGGGGATCCAGGTGCGCGGATCGCTGCGGGACCTGGAGGCGCGGCTGCTGCCCGGGCGCCCCGGCCTGCCGGGGGACGCGGGCGAGCAGGGGCGGGCGCTGGACATCGCGAGCGGGGAGCTCGTGCCCAGGATCCTGGACGAGGCGCAGTGCGAGGAGGTGCGCACCGAGACGCTCGGGCTGGCCCACCGGCTCATGCGGCGGCTCGAGGAGAGGCCACCGGCGCCGGAGCCGGCGGCGGCCGACGCCCACGACGACGCGCTGATCGCGCACGACGAGGCCGCCGCGCTGATCATCGGCCTCCAGGACCGGATCACCCGGGACCGGGCCGCGGAGTGGATGGAGGGCGCGGAGGCGCACCAGGCGCTGCGGCTCTGGCGCGCACTCGCCCGCCGCTGCGTCGGGGCCTACGCCGAGCACGCCGCCGCACCGCTGACCCTCGCGGGCTGGGTCGCCTGGTCCACCGGCGACGAGCCGAGCGCACGCGTCGCCCTGGGGCTCGCGCTCCACGCCGACCCCGAGTACGTCTTCGCCCGGCTGCTCCACCAGGCCTGCAACGAAGGGCTCGACCCGGAGTCCCTGCGCACCTGCCTGCGCCAGGAGCGTGACGCACGCGCGGCCGCCGCCCCGCGAACGGCTTCCGCGCCCGTCGAGGCCGCGGACGAGCGCCCTGCGCGCCGGCGGACCCGGACCCGGACCCGGACCCGGACCCGGATCCGGACCGGGGCCGGGGCCGGGGCCGGGACGGGGGCTCGGACCCGGGCCCGTGGGGTACGGGCGCCGGGCCTCGCGAAGCCCGCGCCCGCGCGCGGCTCGCGGCGCGGTGCGCAGCGCGACGGCGACAGGAGCGAGCCATGACGGCCGTGACCGGTGACCGGGGGCGGGCGTTCACCACTTCGGCGGAGTCGTATGACCCGTGCCGCCGTACCTCCAGCGGCTGTCCGGAGCGCACAGAAGGCTCAGCAGACCACCCATGGACCGTCCCGTCCCGCACCGACCTCCCGTCGCCCAGCCCGGGCAGACGTCCGCCGCCGACCCCCGCCCGCCGGGCCCAGGCCCGGGGAACCCGGGCGAACTGCCGCCCGTGCACCACACCCTCCTCTGCGTCGCCCTGCCCCACTTCACGGTGTCGGCCCCCCACGGCCAGCTCACCGGCGAGGGACTGGAAGGCGTCTACCAGTCGGGCCGCCGGCTCCTGTCCCACTGCCGTCTCCGCGTGGGCGGCCGGGAGCCGGTCGCCGTCCACGGCGCACTCGCCGGCGCGGACGAGGCCCGGTTCATCGCCGTCGTCCGCACGCCGGCGGACCTTGGCCCCGACCCCGGGCTCCGCGTGGAGCGCTCCCGCCACGCCGGGGGCACCGAACGCATCACCTTCCGCAGCTCGCTCGGCCGACTCGTCCGCGTGCCCGTCGACATCGCCCTCGGTACCGATCTGGCCCACCTCGGCGCCGTGGCGGCCGGCCGGCCCGGACCGGCGCTGCGGGCCGCCGTTCACGACGCGGGGATACGCTGGTCCGCCCTGGACGGCACGTACGCGACCGTCACCGCCGACCCGCCACCCGAGGACGCCCTGGCCTCCGCCGGGCTGCTCCGCTGGGAGTTCGCCCTCCAGCCCGGCGAGGCCCGCACGATCGAGCTGCGGGTCCGTTCCGGGCGGCCCGTCCGTCCGGTGGGCCGGACCAGCGGCGGCCCTTTCCTGCCCGAGGCCCGCGCCGAAGGCGACGACCCACGGGTGGAGAGGCTGCTGCGCACCGCGCTCGACGATCTACGGGCGCTGCTGCTGCGCGACCCCGCCCACCCCGGGGACCTCCACCCGGCGGCGGGCGTGCCCTGGCGCTGCGGGCTCGCCCCGGCCGAGGCCCTGTGGGCGGTCAGGATGGCGCTCCCCCTGGGCACCCGGCTCGCCGCCGCCACCCTGCGCACCGTCGCCCGCACCCAGCTCACCGGCGGCGAGCCCGGAGCGGGCCGCATCCCCGGCCCGCTCAGGGACGCCGGTCCTCATCTCCCGCCCGCCTGCACCGGCGTCGAGGCGACCCTGGCCTTCCCGGCCGTCCTCGCCGAGGCCCGGCGCTGGGGGCTGCCCGACCGGGAGCTCGCCGCGTTGCTGCCGGCCGCCGAGCGCTGCCTGGACTGGCTGCGCACCACCGCCGGTGACGGCGGACTGCTCGCGGAGCCGGGCACCGCCGGGCTGCGGCGCGCCGAGACCCAGGCGCACGCGCACCGGGCCGCGCTGCTCGGCGCCGACCTCCTGGACGCCTGCGGCCGCCCCGGCGCGGACGCCTGGCGCGACTGGGCGGCGGCCCTGCGCGCGCGCTTCCGCGAGGAGTTCTGGCTCGATGACCACGGTGGCGGCCGCCCCGCGGCCGCCGTCACCCTGGACGGCAGACCGCTGCGCCACCTCGGAGCGGGCGCGGCGCACCTCCTGGACACCGGACTGCTGGGCGGCGGGCAGCTCGCCGAGGGCCTGCTGGACAAGGGCCAGACCGAGCAGCTCGCCAGGCTGCTCGGCGGACCCGCCCTCGACTGCGGCTGGGGCCTGCGCGGCCTCGGCTCCAAGGAGCCGGGCCACAACCCCTTCGGCCATCGCTCCGGGGCGGTACGGGTGCACGAGACCGCCGTCGCCGTCGCGGGCCTCGCCGCCGCCGGGTACGACAAGGAGGCCGCGTCCCTGCTGCGCGGACTGCTCGACGCCGCCGAGGCGTTCGCGTACCGGCTGCCCGAGATGTACGCGGGCCTGCAGCGCACGGCGGACAGCACACCCGTCGCGCACCCGGCCGCCTGCCGCCCCGCCGCCGTGGCCTCGGCCGCCGCCGTGCTGGTGCTCACCACGCTGGCGGGGATCCGGCCCGACGTCCCGGGCGGGACGGTGGCCCTGCACCCCGTGCGCGGCGTGCCGCTGGGAGCGGTCCGCCTCTCCGCGCTGTGCGTCGCGGGCGAGCCGTTCGCGGTACGGATCAGCAGAATGGGGCTCGGCATGGTCGAGGAAGCCGCCTCCGGGCTTCAATTGGGGGTGTGAGCAGCGTGCGAGAAGGGGCCACGGCGGAGCTCCGGGGGCGTGCTTATCGTCAGGAAGACGACTATGATCGCGCCATGTCGCCCTACGACCCGTCGGCCTTTCCCCCCTTCGCCGTGACCGTCGACCTGGTCGTGCTCACCGTGCGCCGCCACGCGCTGTGCGCGCTGGTCGTCCGCCGCGGAGAGCCACCGTTCCAGGGGCGCTGGGCCCTGCCCGGAGGGTTCGTGAGGTCCGAGGAGGATCTCGGCGCGGCTGCGGCGCGCGAGCTCGCCGAGGAGACGGGACTCTGCGCGCACGAACCCGGTACGCCGCTCCCGGCCGAGGGGAACGGCGCCCATCTGGAACAGCTCGCCACGTACGGAGACCCCAAGCGCGACCCCCGCATGAGGGTCGTCAGCGTCGCCCACCTCGTCCTCGCGCCCGATCTGCCCGCGCCCCGCGCGGGCGGTGACGCCCACAGCGCCCGCTGGGCCCCGGTCGAGGAGCTCCTCCAGGCGCCGGGCCCGGGGCGCGACGACGAGCAGCCCGCCCCGCTCGCCTTCGACCACGCCCGGATCCTCGCCGACGGTGTGGAGCGCGCCCGCTCCAAGATCGAGTACTCGTCGCTCGCCACCGCCTTCTGCCCGCCCGAGTTCACGGTCGGCGAGCTGAGGCGGGTCTACGAAGCGGTCTGGGGCGTCGCCCTCGATCCCCGCAACTTCCATCGCAAGGTCACCGGTACGCCGGGCTTCCTGGTTCCGTCCGGCGGCACCACCACCCGGCAGGGCGGCCGGCCCGCCCAGCTCTTCCGGGCCAGCGGCGCCACCCTGCTCAACCCGCCGATGCTGCGCCCCGAGGTCTGACACACCCGGGGCCGCGCGCCCTCAACCCTGCACAAAAAGTCCGAAATGTCGCGTTATCTTGTCGCGGTACCCGACCTGCCGCCGAGCGGTCTCATCTACCGCGGGAGAAGCGATGCTCCAGGCAATCGGACTGACCAGCACACCCCGCCGGGGCCGTGAGCCCGCCGTGCGCGACCTCACCTTCGAGGCCCGGCCCGGCGCGGTCACCGCGCTCCTCGGCGCCCCCGGATCCGGCAAGACCACCGCCCTGCGGCTCATGCTCGAACTCGAACCGGGCCGTGGCATCACGTACTTCCGCGGCCGCCCCCTGCATCGCATCGCCCACCCCGCCCGCGAGGTCGGCGTCCTCCTCGCCGCCGTACCGGGCCATCCGGCCCGTACCGTACGCGGTCAGCTCCGGATGCTCTGCGCGGCCGCGGGAGTTCCCGTGACGCGCGCCGACGAGGTGCTCGAGGCCGTCGGCCTCGCCGAGCTCCACGACCAGCGCCTGGGCACCCTCTCCACCGGCATGGAGCGCCGACTCGGCCTCGCCGCCGCCCTGTTGGGCGACCCGCACGCCCTCCTGCTCGACCAGCCCGCCACCGGACTGTCACCGCGCGAGGCCGCCTGGCTGCACGCCCTCCTCCGGACCCACGCCGACCGGGGCGGCACCGTCCTGTGCACCACCGACGACGCCAAGGAAGCCGCCCGCGTCGCCGACCACGTCGTCGCCATCGACGAAGGCCGGCTGATCGCCGACCAGGACGCCGCCGCCTTCGCCCGCACCCGGCTGCGCCCCCGCGTCGCCGTCCGCACCCCGCACGCCGCCCGCCTGGCCGCCGTCGTCACCCGCGAGGCCCGCGCCGCCCAGCGCTCGGTCGAGGTCGTCACCGAGAACGGCAACCGCCTGAGCGTCTACGGCAGCAGCTGCGCCGAGATCGGCGAGACCGCCTTCCGGCACGGCGTCCTGCTCCACCAACTCGCCGACGAGTCCGGCGACACGGGCCCGCGCCCGGAGCCGGAATCGGACCCGGAACCGACCGCCGAGCCCGCCCCCGAAGCTCCGGCCGCCCTGGTTCCGGCCGGAGCCGAGCCGACGGGGGAGAGGGGCGCGCAGGCAGAGGCCCTGCCGCCGCCGCTGCGCCCCAAGCCCGTACGCAGCCCGCTCCACCCGCTCCGCTACGAGCTGCGCCGACTGCTCGGCGTGCCCGCCACCCCGCTGATCACGGCCGCCGTCCTCGTCGCCTCCGCCGCCATCGCCGTCCTCCTCGCCCGCACCGGCCGCACGCCCCTGCCCGCCGTCATCGCCGCCTGGCCCGGCCTCCTGCCGCTGCCGCCGGCCGCCCTGGGCGCCGGGCTGCTCGGCGCCCTCTCGTTCGGCGACGAGTTCCGCTACCCCGTGCTCTCCTCGGGCCGGGGCCCCGTCCCGCGCCGCCTCGGCCTCCTGGCCGCCAAAATGGCCGTGACCGCCGCCACCGCCCTGCTCCTCGCCCTCCTCGTCGCCGTCGCGGACCTCGAGGCGCTGCGCGTCGTGTACGGCGGACACTTGATCCCTGTACCGGAGAACTGGCCCTCGCTATGCGCGAGTTGGGCAGGCCTCGCGGTCGGGTGCGCCTGGGCCGGCCTGCTCGGCGCCGGGGTGTTCCGGGCGACCGGCGCCGGCATGGCGGCCGTGCTCGCGGTGCCCGTCCTCATGGTTCCGCTGGTACGGAAAGCACTGATGGGCCCGTCCGTGCGTTCGATCGCGGGCCTGCCCGGCAGGTTGCGCGAACTGAGCTGGACGCACTGGCCCTATGAGGCCGACCGCTGGCTCATGGGTGCGGTGCACGTCGTAGCCCAACCCGTCGGCGCCGCACTGGTGTTGTCGCTGACCGCTCTGATCTGTGCCTATCTGCTCACCGGGCTGCGCCGCCGCGCCCGTTGGTGACCGCGCGGTGACCGAAGTGCTTCGAACGGTCATAACTCCCTTGGAAATTGCCCGCTTCCTTCCGATAAGGCGTCAATTGGGCAGCGAGCGCCGATCACCCTTTCGTGTGCTTTTCACCAAAGACCTCAAGGGCCGTGGAAGCGACGCCGACAAAGGATGCGTGAGTACCCTTGCGCACACCATGATGACCGCCACCCGCCCCGTCGAGACCGGCCTCGCGGCCCCGGGTGGACTGGACCGCTATCCCTACGCGGAGACGCCCGGCGTCGCCGATCGTGTCGGGCCTCCCGCATGGGAGAGCGCCGATACGGAGTTGGGTCGGGTCGGCCGGCGGGCGGCGGGCAGCCGCGGCCGCGGGCTGCACGGCCAACTCGTCCAGCAGCTCGGCCAGATGATCGTCTCCGGCGACCTGGGCGCCGACCGCCCGCTCGTCCCCGAGGAGATCGGTCAGCGCTTCGAGGTCTCCCGTACCGTCGTCCGGGAGTCCCTGCGCGTCCTGGAGGCCAAGGGCCTGGTGAGCGCGCGCCCCAACGTCGGCACCCGGGTCCGGCCGGTCAGCGACTGGAACCTCCTGGATCCGGACATCATCGAGTGGCGGGCGTTCGGGCCGCAGCGCGAGGACCAGCGCCGCGAGCTCGGCGAGCTGCGGTGGACCATCGAGCCGCTGGCCGCGCGTCTCGCCGCCGGGCACGGCCGCGAGGACATTCAGCAGCGCCTCGGGGACATGGTCGAGATCATGGGCCATGCGTTTGCGCAGGGTGACGTGATCACGTTCTCCCGCGCCGACGCGGAGTTCCACTCCCTGCTGATCCAGGTCGCCGGCAACCGGATGCTGGAGCACCTCTCCGGCATCGTCTCCGCCGCCCTCCAGGTCTCCGGATCGCCGACGATCAGCTGCGACCGCCCCAGCGAGACCTGCGTCGCCCACCACGCGCGCATCGTCGACGCCCTGGCCGCGGGCGACGGGCAGGCCGCCGAGGCGGCGATGCGGCAACTGCTGACGATCCACCCCGAAGTGGAACGAGTCGTTCCCGCTCCGCGCGAGCACTGAGCCGCCGCTGTCGCACCGTCGGCGGCTGCGTACGTACGGGCACGGCGGGGGCCGCGGGTGCGGCCCTGTCGCCGAGCCCGAGCCGAGTCCGGCCCGTGCCCAGCCCATGCCCGGCCCGAGCCCTGCGCGGGCCCTGCGCGGGCCCTGGGCGGGCCGGCCGCCGGGCGACGCGGCCCCGGGCGCCCAGCCCGCCCGGCGCCCCAGCTCCGACGCCCCAGCGCCCCGGCCCTGCGCCTCGGGCGCCCCGGCCGTCCGGGAGGCATCCGCGGCCCTTGCGGCAGCGCACCGGGCCGATCGGGCCCCTGGCCGACGTAAACCTCCCGTGCGCGGAGCCCGCCCCCCGGCCTGACACGCGTCCTCGCGCCTCTGCCGCACGCGAATAGGGGGGAAATCTGCCCATCCACGCCCTTTGGTCATATCTGGGGTGTGACTCGGGCCACGTGAAACGGGCGTAACGCTCCTCGAAGCCCTGCGATGACCTAAGAGGTGACAGCCGAGGAGGGAATACAGCCGCCGCTCATGGCGCTGTGCAGCTCCGAGGTTCCCCCACCCGCGTCGTCGGCACATTCCCAGCCGGCGGTCGTCGGCTCCGGCCCGATCATGGGCGGGGCCGGAAGCCGTTTCCATCGTTCCGAGAGGTTGTTCGTGTCGGCCAGCACATCCCGTACGCTCCCGCCGGAGATCGCCGAGTCCGAGTCTGTGATGGCGCTCATCGAGCGGGGAAAGGCTGATGGGCAGATCGCCGGCGATGACGTGCGTCGGGCCTTCGAGGCTGACCAGATTCCGCCAACCCAGTGGAAGAATGTTCTGCGCAGCCTCAATCAGATCCTCGAGGAAGAGGGTGTGACGCTGATGGTCAGTGCAGCGGAGTCGCCGAAGCGCGCCCGCAAGAGCGTCGCAGCGAAGAGCCCGGCGAAGCGCACCGCCACCAAGACCGTCACCGCCAAGACGACCGTGACGAAGCCCGTCACGGCCGCCGCGGCCCCGGCGGCCCAGGGCACGGAAGCCGCGGCCGACGAGGCCGGCGGCACCGCCAAGAAGGCGGCCGCGAAGAAGACCGCCGCCAAGAAGACGGCGGTGAAGAAGACCGCCGCCGCCAAGAAGACCACGGCCAAGAAGACCGCGGCCAAGAAGGACCCCGACGAGATCATCGAGGGCGAAGAGCTGCTCGACGACGTCGCCCCCGGCAAGGGCGAGGAGGACGAGACCGACGGCGAGGCCAAGGGCTTCGTCCTCTCCGACGAGGACGAGGACGACGCGCCGGCGCAGCAGGTGGCCGTCGCCGGTGCCACCGCCGACCCGGTCAAGGACTACCTCAAGCAGATCGGCAAGGTCCCGCTGCTCAACGCCGAGCAGGAGGTCGAGCTCGCCAAGCGCATCGAGGCGGGCCTGTTCGCCGAGGACAAGCTGGCGAACTCCGACAAGCTGGCGCCGAAGCTCAAGCGCGAGCTGGAGATCATCGCCGAGGACGGGCGCCGCGCCAAGAACCACCTGCTGGAGGCCAACCTCCGCCTCGTGGTCTCGCTGGCCAAGCGCTACACCGGCCGCGGCATGCTCTTCCTCGACCTGATCCAGGAGGGCAACCTGGGTCTGATCCGCGCGGTCGAGAAGTTCGACTACACCAAGGGCTACAAGTTCTCCACGTACGCCACCTGGTGGATCCGTCAGGCGATCACCCGCGCCATGGCCGACCAGGCCCGCACCATCCGTATCCCGGTGCACATGGTCGAGGTCATCAACAAGCTCGCGCGCGTCCAGCGCCAGATGCTCCAGGACCTGGGCCGCGAGCCCACCCCGGAGGAGCTGGCCAAGGAGCTCGACATGACCCCCGAGAAGGTCATCGAGGTCCAGAAGTACGGCCGCGAGCCCATCTCGCTGCACACCCCGCTCGGCGAGGACGGCGACAGCGAGTTCGGTGACCTGATCGAGGACTCCGAGGCGGTCGTCCCGGCCGACGCGGTCAGCTTCACGCTCCTGCAGGAGCAGCTGCACTCCGTGCTCGACACGCTCTCCGAGCGTGAGGCGGGCGTGGTGTCCATGCGCTTCGGCCTCACCGACGGGCAGCCGAAGACGCTGGACGAGATCGGCAAGGTCTACGGCGTGACCCGTGAGCGGATCCGCCAGATCGAGTCCAAGACCATGTCGAAGCTGCGTCACCCGTCGCGCTCGCAGGTGCTCCGGGATTACCTGGACTGATGCTCTGAGCTGGTACGACACACGTCGCGAGGGCCCGGTCTCCCGAAGGGGAGCCGGGCCCTCCGGCGTGTGAGCGGGTGCGGCCGGGGCCGGCGTGGCGGACGCTGGGTGAACATGGTTCACCGGAGAGTCAGGAGACCGAATGCGTCCTGTGCGTCCTCTGCGCCGTCCCATCAGCCGGAAACGGCCGCGTCGTGCCGTGGCCCGTCGTGCCGTGGCCGTGGCCCTGAGCGTGCTGGCGGCGGCCGCGCTGCCCCTCGCCGCGTCCGCGCCCGCGGCGGCCGACAGCGTGGTGGTCGGCGGACAGCCGGTACGCGCCTCGGACAGCCCCTGGGCCGTGGCCCTGGCCAGCCGTGCGCGGTTCGGCAGTGCGCGCGCGGGCCAGTTCTGCGGTGGGGTGGTCGTGGCGCCCACCAAAGTCGTCACCGCCGCCCACTGCCTGGGGCCGACGGTGCTGGGCCCGGACCCCGGCGCGCTGACCGATCTCGCCGTCATCGCGGGGCGGACCGAGCTGCACGGGCCGGGCGGCCGGGAGGTCCCCGTGACGCGGGCGTGGATCAGCCCGGCGTACGACCCCGAGACGCAGTCGGGGGATCTGGCCGTGCTGACGCTGGCGAGCGCGCTGCCGCGTTCGTACGTGATCAAGGTCGCGGGGCAGGGCGATCCGGCGTACCAGCCGGGGACGAGCGCCGACGTGTACGGCTGGGGCGACACGACGGGCGGTGGCGCCTACGCGTACGGACTGCGCTCGGCGCGCGTCAGCGTCCTGCCGGACGAGGTCTGCGGGCGCGCCTACGCGGCGGGCGCGGGAGGTGCGTACATCCCCGCGACGATGCTGTGCGCGGGCGACCCGCAGGGCGGGCGTGACGCCTGCCAAGGGGACAGCGGTGGTCCACTGGTCGCCCAGGGGCGGCTGATCGGCCTGGTCTCCTGGGGCAGCGGTTGCGGCCAGCCGGGCAGCCCGGGTGTGTACACCCGGGTCTCGGCGGTGATGCCGCAGCTGTGACGCGGCTACGGTGAGGCTCCGGTCACTCGCACCGTGCGAGGCCGGTGGTGTACGAGAACGGGCGGCCCGCCCCTGGGTGTGGGGAAGGCCGCCCGTCGGCCGGTCCTGGACCAGCCCCTGGCTCGTCGGGATGTGAGCGTCAGCGATCCTCTTCGGTGCTGGCCGGCACAGCGGTGAGCCGGTCCGTCTCATCCTGTATTTCCGCGGCGATCTTCTTGAGTTCCGGCTCGAACTTGCGCCCGTGGTGGGCGCAGAAGAGCAGTTCGCCACCGCTGGTCAGCACGACGCGCAGATATGCCTGGGCGCCGCAGCGGTCGCAGCGGTCGGCGGCCGTCAGCGGGCTCGCGGGGGTCAGAACAGTAGTCACGTCGCCTCTTCTCTAGCTCGACGAGCTGTCGTACCAGGGTCAACATCCAACCAGGCCGAAAACGTTCCCGCTCGTGGCTTTTCCTCGAAACTTTTTCCAAGGTGGCTGTCTGCTGCCGGTTGGCGGCGAATGAGCCGTATTGCTGTGCTCTACGGGTTTCGCGTTGTTTGCGGTGTTATGCCTAGCTCGGTCCTCCCGGCTGGGTTGCCGGTTGTGCATGAGGACGTGCCCGGAGCCTAAATGGTTCATGCCTGGAAGGGAACGTGATGTCCACGTCACTCCATCGAGGGATCGAACACCTATACGACGCTGGACTAGCATGAGGGATCACGAGGGTGGCGTGACAACGGCTCTACCAGGCCTCGGTACCCTCTGACCCGGCGACAGACGCCGGGCCTCTACCCCCATGGGCCAGATCTTAAATTCAGCGAGGAGCGAACCGCGTGACCGCCGAGACGTCCGTGCCGTCCAGTGCGCTGCTGACCGCAGACCGTGACGGTTCCAACTACACCGCGCGGCATCTGCTCGTACTGGAGGGGCTCGAGGCGGTTCGCAAGCGACCCGGCATGTACATCGGGTCCACCGACAGTCGCGGTCTGATGCACTGCCTGTGGGAGATCATCGACAACTCCGTCGACGAGGCCCTGGGCGGGTACTGCGACCACATCGAGGTCATCCTCCACGAGGACGGCTCCGTCGAGGTCCGGGACAACGGCCGCGGCATCCCCGTCGACGTCGAGCCGAAGACCGGCCTGTCCGGCGTCGAGGTCGTCATGACCAAGCTGCACGCCGGCGGAAAGTTCGGCGGCGGCTCGTACGCCGCCTCCGGCGGTCTGCACGGCGTGGGCGCCTCCGTGGTGAACGCCCTCTCCGCCCGCCTCGACGTCGAGGTCGACCGGAACGGCTCCACCCACTCCATCAGCTTCCGCCGCGGCGTCCCGGGCATCTTCACCGAGTCCGGCCCCGACGCCCCGTTCGACCCGGCGAACGGCCTGCGGAAGGTCAAGCGCGTCCCGAAGACCCGCACCGGCACCCGCGTGCGCTACTGGGCCGACCGCCAGATCTTCCTCAAGGACGCCAAGCTCTCCCTGGAGAACCTGCACCAGCGCGCCCGCCAGACCGCCTTCCTGGTGCCCGGCCTGACGATCGTCGTGCGCGACGAGCGCGACCTGGAGGGCGAGGGCAAGAGCGAGGAGACGTTCCGCTTCGACGGCGGCATCAGCGAGTTCTGCGAGTACCTCGCGCAGGACAAGGCCGTGTGCGACGTCCTCCGCCTCACCGGGCAGGGCACCTTCAAGGAGACCGTGCCGGTCCTCGACGAGCGCGGCCACATGACGCCGACCGAGGTCACCCGTGAGCTCGGCGTGGACGTGGCGCTGCGCTGGGGCACCGGGTACGACTCCACGGTCAAGTCCTTCGTCAACATCATCGCCACCCCCAAGGGCGGCACCCACGTGTCCGGCTTCGAGCGCGCCGTCACCAAGACGGTCAACGAGGTGCTGCGCGCCGGCAAGCTGCTGCGCGTCGCCGAGGACGACATCGTCAAGGACGACGCCCTGGAGGGCCTCACCGCCGTCGTGACCGTCCGGCTCGCGGAGCCGCAGTTCGAGGGCCAGACCAAGGAGGTCCTCGGCACGTCCGCGGCGAACCGCATCGTCGCCAACGTCGTCGCCAAGGAGCTCAAGGCCTTCCTGACCTCCACCAAGCGCGACGCCAAGGCCCAGGCCCGCGCCGTCCTGGAGAAGGCCGTCGCCGCGGCCCGGACGCGTATCGCCGCCCGCCAGCACAAGGAGGCGCAGCGCCGCAAGACCGCGCTGGAGTCCTCGTCCTTGCCCGCCAAGCTCGCCGACTGCCGCAGCGACGACGTGGAGCGCAGCGAGCTCTTCATCGTCGAGGGCGACTCCGCGCTCGGCACGGCCAAGCTCGCCCGGAACAGCGAGTTCCAGGCGCTGCTGCCGATCCGCGGCAAGATCCTCAACGTCCAGAAGTCGTCCGTCTCGGACATGCTCAAGAACGCCGAGTGCGGGGCGATCATCCAGGTCATAGGGGCGGGCTCCGGCCGGACCTTCGACATCGACGCCGCGCGCTACGGCAAGATCGTGCTCCTCGTCGACGCCGACGTCGACGGCGCGCACATCCGCTGCCTGCTGCTGACCCTCTTCCAGCGCTACATGCGGCCGATGGTGGAGGCGGGCCGGGTCTTCGCCGCCGTACCGCCGCTGCACCGCATCGAGCTGGTCCAGCCCAAGAAGGGCCAGGACAAGTACGTCTACACGTACTCGGACAACGAACTGCGGCAGACGCTGCTGGAGTTCCAGCGCAAGGGCGTCCGGTACAAGGACTCCATCCAGCGCTACAAGGGCCTCGGCGAGATGGACGCCGACCAGCTCGCGGAGACGACGATGGACCCGAGGCACCGCACCCTGCGCCGGATCAACATCGGCGATCTGGAGGCGGCGGAGCAGGTCTTCGACCTGCTGATGGGCAACGAGGTGGCGCCGCGCAAGGAGTTCATCACCAGCTCCGCGGCGACCCTGGACCGCTCGCGCATCGACGCCTGACCCCCGCGGGCCGGACTCCGGGCTACGGAGTCCGGCTGAACGAGCGGCGATAGGAGCGGGGCGGGACGCCGCGGCGGCGGACGAACTGGTCGCGCAGGACGGACGCGCTGCCGTAGCCGACGCGGCGGGCGACCTCCTCCACCGGGAGGTCCGTGGTCTCCAGGAGTTCTTCCGCGCGGCTCAGGCGCAGGCCGCGCAGCCAGGCGTGCGGGGTGGTGCCCGTGGCGGCGGTGAAGCGGCGGGCGAAAGAACGCCGGCTCATCAGGGCGCGCCGCGCGAGTTCGGCGACGGGGAGCGGTTGGTCCAGGTGCTCCCGGGCCCAGGCCAGCACCTCGCCGAGGCGTTCGTCCTGGCAGTCCTCGGGCACGGGCGCGGCCACGTACTGGGCCTGCCCGCCGTCACGGTGGGGCGGCAGCACCAGGTCGCGGGCGACGGCGTTGGCGGTCGCCGCGCCGTACTCCCGCCGCAGCAGATGCAGGCACAGGTCGAACCCGGCGGCGGCTCCCGCGCCGGTCAGCACCCGGCCTTCGTCGATGTACAGGGCGTCGGCCTCGACGGTGACGTCCGGGTGGCGGCCGGCCAGCAGCCCGGCGAACCGCCAGTGGGTCGTGGCCCGCCGGCCGGCGAGCAGCCCGGCGGCGGCGAGCGCGAACGTGCCGACGCAGTGGGCGCCGACCAGCGCCCCGCGCGCGTAGGCGGCCGAGAGGGCCCGGAGCACCGGCGGCGGGGGCGGGGTGCGGAAGTCGGCCCAGGGAAGGGCCAGTACGAGATCGGCGTCGGCCAGCCGGTCCAGACCGTGCTCGACGGCGAGTGGCACACCGAGGTCCGTGACGACCCGTCCCGGCTGGTCGGTGCAGAGCGCGAAGTCGAACGCGGGCAGCCCCGGACGAGCGTCGAACACCTCGGACACCACGCCCACGGCCAGCATCCCGACACCGGGCGGGGCGTAGGCGGCGACGGTCACGAAGGGCGGCATCCGCGCAGTCTGGCACGGGCGGTGGGACCCCGTGGCACGTTTCCTGCGATCGGTGGCAGTACGGCCACTCGTGGCAGGCCGCCCCGCCCGGAAAGCTGATCCCCATGAACGACATGAGCGAGACCAACGACGCGCCCGTCGCCCGCAGCGCCGCGTACACGATCCTGCACACCGGCTACACGCTCTCCACCGGCCCCGGCGTGGCCGCCACCGTCTCCTACGTCTCCGATGCCGGACGCCATGTGATCGTCGATCCGGGCATGGTGCCGGGCCGCGACCGCATCCTCCGTCCGCTCGCCGAGCTGGGCCTCGGTCCCGACGACATCACCGACGTCGTCCTCAGCCACCACCACCCGGACAACATCCTCAACGTGGGCCTGTTCGCCCGGGCGCGCGTCCATGACCACAAGGCGATCTACGAGGCCGACCAGTGGACCGACCGTGACGCCGAGGGCTATGAACTCAGCCCCTCCCTGCGGCTGATCAGGACCCCCGGCCACAGCCCGGAGGACATCACCCTGCTCGCCGGCACCGCCGCCTCCGGCGTGGTCGCGTTCGCCGGAGACCTGTGGTGGCGCCCGGACGGTCCGGCGGAGGACCCCGTGGCCCCCGATCGCGACACGCTGAGGGAGTCCCGGCTGCGCGTGCTGGCGGCGGCCGACTTGATCGTCCCCGGACACGGCGGCCCCTTCGCCGCCGACGACCGCGCGCCGCGCTAGGGGGTGTCTCGCCGATCTTGCCGGGCTCGCGACACAGCCGTCAGGCGGCCGCTGCCCAGACGTAGCGGTGCTCCGGCCGGCCCGTCTCGCCGTACCGGAGGGACAGCCGCACCCGGCCCGCCCGCTCCAGCAGCTTCAGGTACCGCTGGGCGGTCTGCCGGCTGACGCCCGCCCGCTCGGCGATCTCCTGCGCCGACAGCGGCCCGTCGGCGGCCAGCAGCACCTGCCGTACGAGCTCCGCCGTGGTGGGGGAGTGGCCCTTGGGCAGGTCCGGGGCGCCGGAGGCCACCGACAGGGCGCCGAAGATCCGGTCCACCTCGGCCTGTTCGGCCTCGCCGCCGCCCTCCAGGGTGCGGCGCAGCGCCGCGTACGCCTCCAGCTTGGGGCGCAGGCCCGCGAAGTTGAACGGCTTCACCAGGTACTGCAGTGCCCCGTGGCGCTGCGCGGCCCGGACGGTCGCGACATCCCGGGCGGCCGTCACCATGATCACATCGGTCTGGTGGCCGCGCCGCCGCAGCTCCCGTACGACCGCGAGCCCGTTCTGGTCCGGCAGGTAGTGGTCGAGCAGGATCAGGTCCAGATCGGGCCGTTCCTCGACCCGGGCGAGCGCCTCGGCCGCCGTGTGGGCCGAGGCGACGACCTCGAAGCCGGGCACCTTCGCCACGTACGCCGCGTTGATCGCGGCGACCCGGACGTCGTCGTCGACGACGAGCACGCGGATCATCGGACGCCCTCCGCAGCGGGAGCGCCCTCCGCAGCGGGAGCGGTCTTCACAGCGGGAGCCGGCTCCGCAGCGGGAGCGGTCTCCGTCAGCGCCTCCGGGAGTACGACGGTGAACTCGGCGCCGCCGCCCGGGGACTCCCCGACCCGTACGCCGCCTCCCTGCCGTTCCGCCAGCCTGCGCACCATGGCGAGCCCCAGACCCCGTTCCCCGCCGTGTGCCGGGCGTTCCTTGGTGGACCAGCCCTCCGTGAAGATCAGCTCACGCCGCTCGGCCGGCACCCCGGGGCCGCTGTCCGCGACGCGCAGCACCGCCGTACGTCCCTCGGCGCGCAGCTCGACCTCCACCAGCGGCTCCTCGGAACCGGCCGCCGCGTCCAGCGCGTTGTCGACCAGGTTCCCGACGACCGTGACCAGCTCGCGCGGCTCGACCAGCCGGTCCGGCAACAGCGTGCCGGGCGCGACGCGCAGCGAGACGCCGCGCTCCGCCGCCACCGTGGCCTTGCCCACCAGCAGCGCCGCCAGCAGCGGATCGTGCACCTTCTCGGTGACCTGCTCGGCGGTCGTCCGGTGCACCCCCACCACCTCGGTGACGAACTCCACCGCCTCCTCGTGCATCTCCAGCTCCAGCAGCCCGAGCAGGGTGTGCAGACGGTTGGCGTGTTCGTGGTCCTGGGCGCGCAGCGCGTCGATGAGCCCGCGCGTCGAGTCCAGCTCCCGCCCCAGCCGCTCCAGCTCGGTCCGGTCGCGCAGGGTGGCGACCGCGCCGCCGTCGTCCGTCGGCATGCGGTTGGCGATCAGCACCCGCTGTCCGCGTACCGTCACCAGGTCCTCGCCGGTGACCCGCCCGGCCAGCACGTCGGTCGTACGGCCCTCGCCGAGCACCTCCTCCAGCGGCCGCCCGATGGCCTCCGGGCCCACGCCCAGCAGCCGCTGCGCCTCGTCGTTCAGCAGCCGCACGCGCCCGGCCCCGTCGAGGGCGACGACACCCTCCCGGATGCCGTGGAGCATCGCCTCCCGCTCCGCGAGGAGGGCCGAGATGTCGGAGAAAGCCAGGTCGTGCGTGCGGCGCTGAAGGCGGCGCGAGATCAGGTACGCCGCCAGCGCCCCGACGGCGAGGGCGCCGCCCGCGTACGCGAGCAGCCCGGGGATCGCGGCGAGCAGGCGGGCGCGCACGCTGTCGTACTCGATGCCGACGGACACCGCGCCGACGATGTCGCCGTCCGCCTCGCGCAGCGGGACCTTGCCCCGCGCGGAGCGGCCGAGGGTGCCGCTGTCGATCTCCATGACGTCCTTGCCCGCGAGGGCGTCGCTCGGATCGGTGGAGACCACCCGCCCGATCTTGCGGGGGTCGGTGTGCGACCAGCGCACCCCGCGCCGGTCCATGACCACCACGTACTCGGCGCCGGTGGCCCGCCTGATCCGCTCCGCCTCGGCCTGTACGGGCCCGGTGGCGGTCGGCGGCGAGTGCAGCAGCCGGCCGGCGACCTCGGGGGACGCGGTGGTCTCGGCGATGGCGAGCGCGCGCCGCATCGCCTGGTCGTCGAGCTGGTCGCTCAGCGGCGCCAGGAACAGGCCGGTGGCGAGCACGGTGACGCCGGTGGCGATGGCCAGCTGCATCAGCAGGACCTGCGAGAAGACCCGCTGCGGCCAGCCGAAGCGCCTGCGCCGCGCGGGGGTGCGTACGGCGAGGGCGACGGGCGTCGAGGTCGGTGCGGGGCTCACTCCAGGAACCGTAAAGGGACACACCGCCCCGAGGGAACGCCCGGCGCCATGACCGACGTCACGCCGGCCGTGGAGCCCGCGGGACCCGCCTATCCTGAGGGCCGCAAGCCGCCGGACGCGGAGCCGACCGAGAAGGGTGCCCCTTGAGCAGCAGCGTGCCGCAGCAGATTCCCGCCATCCCCGTCGTCGTCCTCTCGGGCTTCCTCGGGTCGGGCAAGACCACCCTGCTCAACCATCTGCTGCGCAGCGCCAGAGGCACCCGCATCGGCGTCATGGTCAACGACTTCGGCTCCATCGAGATCGACGCCATGACGGTGGCCGGCCAGGTCGGCTCCACCGTCTCCCTCGGCAACGGCTGTCTGTGCTGCGCCGTCGACACGAGCGAGCTCGACACCTACCTGGAGACCCTCACCCGGCCCTCCGCCCGCCTCGACGTCATCGTCATCGAGGCGAGCGGCCTCGCCGAGCCCCAGGAGCTGGTGCGGATGATCCTCGCCAGCGACAACGACCGGGTGGTGTACGGCGGACTGGTCCAGGTCGTCGACGCCGCCGAGTTCGACGCCACCCGCGCCCGCCATCCCGAGACCGACCGGCACCTCGCCCTCGCCGACCTCGTCGTCGTCAACAAGGCCGACCGCGTGGACGCCGACGAGCTGCGCCGCGTCCACGGCGCCGTCGCGGCCCTCGCCGAGCGGGCCGCCGTCGTCGACGCCGCGTACGGCCGGGTCGACCCCGAGCTCCTCTTCGACCGGGCCGCGCGGCGCGAGGGCGGGGACGACTGGATCGAGGGCCAACTCTCCTTCGACGACCTGCGCGAGGACGAGCACCACGACCACCCGCACGCGGCGTACGACACGGTCTCCTTCACCGCCGACGTACCGATGCACCCGCGCCGGCTGCTGGACTTCCTCGACTCGCGCCCCGAGGGCCTGTACCGCATCAAGGGCTTCGTCGACTTCGGCGCCGCCGACCCCGCCAACCGCTACACCGTGCACGCCGTCGGCCGGTTCCTCCGCTTCTACCCGGAGCCCTGGCCCGCGGACGGCGGTCAGCGCCTCACCCAGCTCGTGCTCATCGGCTCCGGCATCGACGCCGACGGCCTGGGCAAGGCCCTCGACGCGTGCCGGGTGACCGACTCGCCGGAGGACGCCCCCGGCGAGCACAGCATGTGGGGCGTCCTGCGGTACGTGCCGGAGCCTGCGGAGCCGTCCCCCGAGGACGGTTCATAAGATCGTCCCCGTGACCACGGGGACGACACACTGGATACCGCCGACCCTGACCGAGCGCCTGCTGTACGAGGCGAAGACGGCCGGGGACCGCGAGGCGCAGCTCGCCCTGCTCTCCCGCGCCACGCTCTTCCTGCCCGTCGGCCGGCTGCACGCGGACACGCCGGGGGCCGGCCTCCCGCTCGTACCCGCCAAGGACCCGCAGACCCGCAAGAGGAGCATCGCCGCCTTCACGGTGGGCATGCTCCCGCCCTGGCACCCGGAATGGGTGTGCCAGGCCACGACGCTCGCCGAACTGGCCCGCCACTGGCCGGACGGCAGGAAGAAGGCGTCCCTGGCGGTCAACCCCGGCACCCCGTGCGCGATCGGCCTCGAGGCCGGACCGCGCCACCGCGCGGCCTGGGCCAAGGCCGCCGCCGCGACCGGTGGCCCGCCCCGGGGACTGCTGCTCACGCACGCCCACGGCCCCACACAGGGCGCTCTCGCCCACGGACTGGCCTGCGGCGCCCACCTGTCGGTGCACAACAGCGTCCCGTGGAACCAGCTCGGCACGACTCTCTTCGGCTACGAGTCGGACGTCGGCACCCTGCGCGGCACCTGGCGGGTCACCAACCGCGGCCAGTACCGGGACAAGCTGGCGGTCCTCTTCCGGGCCCGGCTCTGCGGTCTGGAGGAGTCGGCCGCCCTGCGGGCCCGCACCGTGCTCGCCGCCCGCCTGGGCAGGACGCCCACCACGGGGGAGTGGCTGGACACCGTCCTCGCCTCCCTCACCGAGCGCGGCGCCGACGAGGCGACCCTCAAGGAGCTGACCGACACCGTGACGCGGATCAGCCGCTACGAAGCCCGCTTCCGCGCCGACGGCGTGCTGGGCACGGACGAACGCGTCGACTCGCTCGCCGCGTTCGACTACGGGCGCGTCGTCTCGTTCGTACGGATGGGGCTCGGCGCCCGCCTGTGCGAGCCGCACGAGGCGGAGGAGGCGATCCTCACGGCCGGGCGCCTGAGCCGGGAGGCGTACCCCTCGTGGGAGGCGTTCTCGGTGGCGTACGCGCTGGCCCGGGTCATCGCCTTCGACGAGGACCGCTTCGGCCGCGTCTACCAGGAGTCCCTCGGCCAGCACCGGATCCTCACCCAGGACCCGGCGAGCCCGTACCGGAGCGTGCCGTGGAAGTGAACTGGGTGCCGCCCTCGCCCGTCGAGCGGCAGCTGTACGAGGCGGGGCAGCGCGGCGACGTCCACGCGCAGCTGCGGGTGCTGGCGGCCGAGCCGCTGTACCTCGGGCAGGCCCGCCACGAGGTCGACGCCGAGCCGGGCCTGGTGCGCTGGCGCGCGGTGACCGCCCCGAACGGCGGCCTGTGCAGGGTCCTGCTCACCCGGGGCATGCTGCCGCCGTGGCACCCCGACTGGGTGTTCCACGAGGTCGACCTCGACTGGGTGGCGGACTTCGGCTGGTCCGACCCCCGGCAGTGGCTGGCGGTCAACCCCGGCACACCCGCCGCCGTGCACCTGCCGACGGCGCCTCAGGACCGGGCCCTGTGGCGGCGGTTCCACGCCGAGAACGACCGGTCGACGGACGACCGGCTGACCGCCCTGCACACCGGACCGCTCTTCGGGCCGCTCGCCTTCGGGCTGGCCTGCGGGGCGCACCTCGCCGTCTCCAACGGCGTGCCCTGGAACGAGGCCGGGACGGTCTACGTCGACTACGTCTCCCAGCGGAAGATGCTGCGCGATTCCTGGGACATCACCGACCACCACGGCTGGCGGCACGAGATGGACGCCCTGCTGGAGTACAGCAACAGCCCGGCCGCGCCCGAGTACGCGCTCCGCGTGCGCGAACAGCTCCGCAAGAACACCGGCGAGCTCCCGCCCGCCGACCTGTGGCGGGAAACCGCCGCGGGCAGCCTCCACGACCAGGGCGCCCCGCCCTCGCTGGTCACGGAGATGGAGGAGCTGGTGCGCCGCATCCTGCGCTACGAGGCGAGGTTCCGGGCCGACGGGCTGCTGCCCGGTGACGGCTGGGTGGCCACGGCCGCGGCGTACGACTACGGGCGGGCCGTCAACCTCGCCCGCTGGGGCCTGTCCGCCCGCTACTGCGACCCTCAGCAGGCGGAGCAGGCCATCGTGCACGCGGGCGCGCTCGGCAAGGCCGCGTACCCCTCCTGGGAGGCCTACTCGGCGGGCTACACGCTCGGCAGGGTGCTGCGCTTCGACGACGAGCGGTACGGCCCGTACTACGAGGACTCCCTCACCGCCCACCGGCTGCTCACGGACGACGAGGGCAGCCCCTGGCGGAACATCCCCTGGCGCTGACGGCGGGGGCGCGCCCTGCGGCGGACGCGCCCCCCCAGGTCGTGCCGTTACGACGCCGGGCCCGCCAGCGCCGCGACCGGCTTGGCCAGCGGCGTGCCCGAGCCGTCGCGGCGCGGGTCGATCTCCGGCAGCTCGACCGGGGTGCCGTTCTTCTGGGCCGCCCGGGCCGGAGCCGCGCCCGCCCAGGCGAGCACCAGGGTGTCCTCGCCCTTCAGGAAGCGCTGGCAGCGCACGCCGCCCGTCGCGCGGCCCTTGCGCGGGTACTGGTCGAACGGCGTCAGCTTCGCCGACATCCCGGCCTTCGGGTCCAGCGCCGCGGACGAGCCCGCGACCGTGAAGACCACCGCGTCCGCCGCCGGGTCGACCGCGGTGAACGAGACCACCTCGGCGCCGGCCGCCAGCTTGACGCCGGCCATACCGCCCGCCGGGCGGCCCTGCGGCCGCACCTGCGAGGCCGGGTAGCGCAGCAGCTGCGCGTCGGAGGTGATGAAGACCAGGTCCTCCTCACCCGTGCGCAGCTCCGCCGCGCCGACGATCCGGTCACCCTCCCTGAGGGTGATGACCTCCAGCTCGTCCTTGTTCGCCGGATAGTCCGGCACCACACGCTTGACGACACCCTGGAGCGTGCCGATCGCCAGGCCCGGCGACGACTCGTCCAGCGTGGTCAGGCAGACGACCGTCTCGTCCTTCTCCAGCGTCAGGAACTCCGAGAGCTGCGCCCCGCCCGACAGGTTCGGCGCGCCCGCCGTGTCCGGCAGCTGCGGCAGGTCGATCACCGGCAGCCGCAGCAGCCGCCCGGCGGACGTCACCACGCCCACGTCGCCGCGCTGCGTCGCGGGCACCGCCGAGACGATCACGTCGTGCTTGGTGCGCTTGCCGTCGCTGTCCGGGAGCGGCTCGCCGCTCGCCGTACGGGCCAGCAGACCGGTGGAGGACAGCAGCACCCGGCACGGGTCGTCCGCGACCTCCAGGGACACCGCGGCGACCGGCGCGCCCGCCGACTCCAGCAGGACCGTGCGCCGCTCGGTGCCGAACTTCTTGGCCACCGCGGCCAGCTCGGAGGAGACCAGCTTGCGCAGCTCGGCGTCGGACTCCAGGATCCGCGTCAGCTCCTCGATCTCGCTGTTGAGCCGGTCGCGCTCGCCCTCCAGCTCCAGGCGGTCGAACTTGGTGAGCCGGCGCAGCGGGGTGTCCAGGATGTACTGCGTCTGGATCTCGCTCAGCGAGAAGCGTTCGATCAGCCGCTCCTTGGCCTGCGCCGAGTTGTCGCTGGACCGGATCAGCCGGATGACCTCGTCGATGTCGAGCAGCGCGACGAGCAGGCCCTCGACCAGGTGCAGCCGGTCGCGCTTCTTGCCGCGCCGGAACTCGCTGCGGCGCCGTACGACCTCGAAGCGGTGGTCGAGATAGACCTCCAGCAGCTCCTTGAGGCCCAGGGTGAGCGGCTGCCCGTCGACCAGCGCCACATTGTTGATGCCGAAGGACTCCTCCATCGGCGTCAGCTTGTACAGCTGCTCCAGGACGGCCTCCGGGATGAAGCCGTTCTTCACCTCGATGACGAGCCGCAGCCCGTGCGCGCGGTCGGTGAGGTCCTTGACGTCGGCGATGCCCTGGAGCTTCTTCGACGCCACCAGGTCCTTGATCTTGGCGATCACCTTCTCGGGGCCCACCGTGAAGGGCAGCTCCGTCACGACCAGGCCCTTGCGGCGCGCCGTCACGTTCTCCACGGTCGCGGTCGCGCGGATCTTGAAGGTGCCGCGGCCCGTCTCGTACGCGTCCCTGATCCCGGACAGGCCCACGATCCGGCCGCCGGTCGGCAGGTCGGGGCCCGGCACGTACCGCATCAGGGTCTCCAGGTCGGCGCCCGGGTGCTTGATCAGGTGGCGGGCGGCGGCGATGACCTCGCCCAGGTTGTGCGGCGGCATGTTGGTCGCCATGCCGACCGCGATTCCGGACGCGCCGTTGACCAGCAGGTTCGGGAAGGCGGCCGGCAGCGCGACCGGTTCGCGCTCCTGGCCGTCGTAGTTGGGTACGAAGTCGACGGTGTCCTCGTCGATGGACTCCGTCATCAGCGACGTGGCGTCGGCCATCCGGCACTCCGTGTACCGCATGGCGGCCGGCGGGTCGTCGTTGCCCAGCGAACCGAAGTTGCCGTGGCCGTCGACCAGCGGCAGGCGCATCGAGAACGGCTGCGCCATGCGCACCAGCGCGTCGTAGATCGACGCGTCACCGTGCGGGTGCAGCTTGCCCATCACCTCGCCGACGACCCGGGCGCACTTGACGAACCCGCGCTCCGGCCGCAGGCCCATCTCGTTCATCTGGTACACGATCCGGCGGTGCACCGGCTTCATGCCGTCGCGGGCGTCGGGCAGGGCCCGGGAGTAGATCACCGAGTACGCGTACTCGAGGAAGGAGCCCTGCATTTCGTCGACGACGTCGATGTCGAGGATCCGCTCCTCGTAGTCGTCGGGCTGCGCGGTCTTCGTGCTGCGGCGGGCCATCGCGGCTGCGCTCCTTCACCAGGCAAAGGCTGATCTGTCGCCGACCATTGTGGACCGTCCCACTGACAACCCCGACCGCGACCCGGAAGAGGGACGATCGGGTGGGACGGGAACTTCCGCGACCGTCGGTGCGCTTGCATACAGTGGCAGGACTTTCACCGCACGACTTTCCACATCGCGATCGAAGGGACGTACATGCCCATGGGTCACACGGCCACAGCCCAGGCCGGCTCCGGCGGACTGACAGCGACCGAGCACCGGCTGGCCAACGGCCTGCGCGTGGTGCTCTCCGAGGACCACCTGACCCCGGTCGCCGCGGTGTGCCTCTGGTACGACGTCGGCTCGCGCCACGAGGTGAAGGGCCGCACCGGCCTCGCCCACCTCTTCGAGCACCTCATGTTCCAGGGCTCCGCCCAGGTCAAGGGCAACGGCCACTTCGAACTCGTCCAGGGCGCCGGCGGCTCCCTCAACGGCACCACGAGCTTCGAGCGGACCAACTACTTCGAGACGATGCCCACGCACCAGCTGGAGCTGGCCCTGTGGCTCGAGGCCGACCGGATGGGCTCGCTGCTCACCGCGCTCGACGACGAGTCCATGGAGAACCAGCGGGACGTCGTCAAGAACGAGCGCCGCCAGCGGTACGACAACGTCCCGTACGGCACCGCCTTCGAGCGGCTCACGGCCCTCGCCTTCCCCAAGGGCCACCCCTACCACCACACGCCGATCGGCTCCATGGCGGACCTGGACGCCGCCACCCTGGAGGACGCGCGGAACTTCTTCCGTACGTACTACGCGCCGAACAACGCCGTGCTGTCCGTCGTCGGCGACATCGACCCGGAGCAGACGCTCGCCTGGATCGAGAAGTACTTCGGCTCCATCCCGGCCCACGACGGCAAGCAGCCGCCGCGCGACGGCACGCTCCCCGACGTCATCGGCGAGCAGCTGCGCGAGGTCGTCGAGGAGGACGTCCCGGCCCGCGCGCTCATGGCCGCCTACCGGCTGCCGCACGACGGCACCCGCGAGTGCGACGCCGCCGACCTGGCCCTGACCGTCCTCGGCGGCGGCGAGTCGTCCCGGCTCCACAACCGCCTGGTGCGCCGCGACCGTACGGCCGTGACGGCCGGCTTCGGCCTGCTGCGCCTGGCCGGGGCCCCCTCCATGGGCTGGCTGGACGTGAAGACCTCCGGCGGCGTCGAGGTGCCCGACATCGAGGCCGCGGTCGACGAGGAGCTGGCGCGGTTCGCCGCCGAGGGCCCGACGCCCGAGGAGATGGAGCGGGCCCAGGCCCAGCTGGAGCGCGAGTGGCTGGACCGGCTCGGCACGGTCGCCGGCCGCGCCGACGAGCTGTGCCGCTTCGCCGTGCTGTTCGGCGACCCGCAGCTCGCGCTCACCGCCGTCCAGCGCGTCCTGGACGTCACCGCCGAGGAGGTGCAGGCCGTCGCCCAGGCGCGGCTGCGCCCGGACAACAGGGCCGTACTGGTCTACGAGCCGGTCAACGGCGACCAGAGCGATGCCGACCACAGCGAGGAAGAAGAGGGGGCCGACCAGTGAGCGACGCCGCTGTGTCCCTGACGTCCATGGAGTTCCACCCGCAGCCCCGGCCCGGTACCGCCCGGCCCTGGGCCTTCCCCGCCCCCGAGCGCTCCACCCTCCCCAACGGCCTGACCGTGCTGCGCTGCCACCGCCCCGGTCAGCAGGTCGTGGCCGTCGAGATCTCCCTGGTGGCCCCGCTGGAGGCCGAGCCCGAGGGCCTGGACGGCGTCGCCACGATCATGGCCCGGGCGCTGTCCGAGGGCACCGACAAGTATTCGGCGGAGGAGTTCGCCGCCGAGCTGGAGCGCTGCGGCGCCACGCTCGACGCGCACGCCGACCACCCCGGCGTACGCGTCTCCCTGGAGGTCCCGGTCTCCCGGCTGGCCAAGGCCCTCGGCCTGGTCGCCGACGCCCTGCGCGCGCCCGCCTTCGCCGACAGCGAGGTCGAGCGCCTGGTGCGCAACCGGCTCGACGAGATCCCGCACGAGATCGCCAATCCGTCGCGCCGCGCCGCCATGCAACTCTCCAAGGAGCTGTTCCCGGCCGACTCCCGGATGTCCCGGCCTCGCCAGGGCACCCTCGAGACGGTGGAGCGGATCGACTCCGCGGCCGTACGGGCCTTCTACGAAGCCCATGTCCGGCCCGCCACGGCCACCGCCATCGTCGTGGGCGACCTGACGGACGTCGACCTCGACGCGGTGCTCGCCGACACCCTCGGCGCCTGGACCGGCGACACCGCCGAGCCCCGCCCCGTACCGCCCGTCACGGCCGACGACACGGGCCGTGTCGTCATCGTCGACCGCCCCGGCGCCGTGCAGACGCAGCTGCTGATCGGCCGCGTCGGTCCCGACCGGCACGACCGCGTCTGGCCGGCCCAGGTGCTCGGCACGTACTGCCTCGGCGGCACCCTCACCTCGCGCCTGGACCGCGTGCTGCGCGAGGAGAAGGGCTACACCTACGGCGTACGGGCCTTCGGCCAGGTGCTGCGCTCCGGTCCCGGAGGCAACGGCGCCTCGATGCTCGCCATCAGCGGCTCCGTCGACACCCCCAACACCGGTCCGGCCCTCGACGACCTGTGGAAGGTGCTGCGCACCCTCGCCGCCGAGGGCCTGACCGACGCCGAGCGGGACGTCGCCGTGCAGAACCTCGTGGGCGTCGCCCCGCTCAAGTACGAGACGGCGGCCTCGGTCGCGGGCACCCTCGCCGACCAGGTCGAGCAGCACCTCCCGGACGACTTCCAGGCGCAGTTGTACGCCCGCCTGGCCGAGACCGGGACGGTGGAGGCCACGGCCGCGGTCGTCAGCGCCTTCCCCGTGGACCGTCTCGTCACCGTGCTCGTCGGCGATGCCGCGCAGATCAAGGAGCCGGTCGAGGCGCTCGGTATCGGTGAAGTGAGCGTCGTCACCGGCTGATTGACGGCGGGTCGGCCGCGCGTCGCCGGCCGCGTCACCGGCGGAACCCCGGCATCCATGCGGATGCCGGGGTTCCGCCGTCTGCTGCCGCTGCCCTCGCCGGTCCACCGCATGTCCGTTTTGTTGGGGAGGTTACGTGTCTGCCCTGTGGCGTGCGCTACAAAAAACCGTGTCCGTTTGGTGATTGAAAGATCAGCCGCTTAGCGTCTGATGCGCTGTCCGCCCGCTGTACCCGCCGCATCCGCGGCACCGGGCAGCCATCGCCGAATCCCCATCGGGCGCGAGCCCGGGGAGCCGGGGACCCACACGAAGTCCCTGGGGTGAATCGGACGCCTTCGCATCCGTGCGGAGGGGCCCGTAGGAGACCTTCCTGCTCCGAACCCGTCAGCTAACCCGGTAGGCGAGAAGGAAGGAAAGGATCAGCCACCGTATGGCGTTCACCCGTGCCACCGGGAAGCACCGTGCCCCGAGCCGCCTGAGCCGCAAGAGCGCACACGTCGCCGGCGTGGCGGCCATCGCCACCACCGGCGTCATCGGAACCCTCGCTTCCCCGGCGCTCGCCGCCGACGCGGACGTCCGCGCACTGGAGGACACCGGCCTCAACCAGGCGGTCATCACCGACACGCTCGCCGAGACCGTCGACGCCCAGGCCGAGGCCCAGGAGCGCGAGGCCGAGGAGGCCGCCGCCCGCGCCGCCGCCCAGGCCAAGGCCGAGGCGGAGGCCAAGCGCAAGGCCGAGGCCCGCGTCAAGGCCGCCCGCGAGGCGGAGGAGCGCGCCGCCCGCGAGGCCGAGCGCAAGCGCCTGAACTCCTTCACGCTCCCGGTCGCCGGTTCCTACGTCAGCACCGGCTACCAGACCGGCGGCGCCATGTGGTCCTCCGGCAGCCACACCGGCGTCGACTTCCACGCCCCCTCCGGCTCCACGGTCGTCGCCGTGGGCCTGGGCACCGTCGTCGAGGCGGGCTGGGGCGGCGCGTACGGCAACAACGTGGTGATCCGGATGGCCGACGGCACGTACACGCAGTACGGCCACCTCTCCTCCGTCAGCGTCTCGGTCGGCGAGCGGGTCATGCCCGGCCAGCAGATAGGCCTCTCCGGTTCCACCGGCAACTCCTCCGGCCCGCACCTCCACTTCGAGGCCCGTACGAGCGCCGAGTACGGCTCCGACATCGACCCCGTCGCGTACCTGCGCTCGCACGGCGTCAACGTCTGACCTCCGACCGCACGACCCGAGACAGACAAGGCCCCGGCTCCTCATCCGAGCCGGGGCCTTCGCCGTTCTCCGGCGCGGCCGGTCTGGCCAAAAGATATCCATGGATTTCGACCCGGCGTCGGAAATTCAGGAATGGTGCCATAGAGTCACTGAACACTCGTCAAATCGGTCGGACGCACGCTGTTTCGCGCGCATTACGTCGGAGGTTCGGTATGCGCATTCCCGCGCACTCGGTATGCACGGCGATTCGCGACGACATCGTCTCCGGCGTCTTCCCGCGTGGTAGCCGCCTCACCGAGGAGCAGCTGGCGCGCCGCTACGGCGTCTCCCGCGTCCCGGTCCGCGAGGCCCTGCGAACCCTGGAGTCGGAGGGCTTCGTCACCACCCGCCGCCACGCCGGGGCGTGTGTCGCCGAGCCCACCGAGCAGGAGGCCGCCGACCTGCTGGAGGTCCGGGCGCTGCTGGAGCCGCTCGGCGCGGCGCGGGCCGCCCAGCGGCGTACCGAGGCGCACCTCAAGGTGTTGCGGGGCCTGGTCAGGCTGGGCCAGGAGCGGGCGCGCCGGGGCCAGGGGGAGGACCTGCGGGCGCTCGGCGACTGGTTCCACGAGACGCTCGCCCAGGCCTCCGGCAGCCCGGGCCTGACCGCCCTGCTGACCCAGCTGCGGCACAAGATCGCCTGGATGTACGCGGTCGACCAGCCGCCCGCGCCCGTGGAGGCGTGGGCCGAGCACGGCGCGATCGTCGACGCGGTGGCGCGCGGTGACGCCGAGCGGGCCCGGGCGCTGACCGCACTGCACGCCGAGCGCTCACTCGGCGCGCACCGGCTGCGTGTGAGGAGTCCGCAACATCGCGTCAACACGGTGAGCGCCCGCAATTAACAACGCGGCCGTATACAGAAAGGTTCACCAAAAAAGCGGAGCCGTATCACCCCGGAATTCGGGGGCGATACGGCTCCGCCGCAAGAGGACAGGTAATTGTCCGAGGTGATGTCGAGGCGACGTCCGAGGTGATGGCCGGGACGATGCCCGAAGCCCGTCAGACGGTCTCGGGAAGCTCCTCGAGACCCTCCGCGACCAGCTTCGCCAGGCGGTCCAGGGCGGCGTCCGCACCCTCCGCGTCCGACGCGAGCACGATCTCCTCGCCGCCCTGCGCACCCAGGCCGAGGACCGCGAGCATCGACGCGGCGTTCACCGGGTTGCCGTCGGCCTTGGCGATCGTCACGGGGACGCCGGCGGCCGTGGCGGCACGGACGAAGATGGAGGCGGGGCGGGCGTGCAGGCCCTCGGCCCAGCCGACGTTGACGCGGCGCTCAGCCATGGTGTTGCCCTTCGAGTTCAGGGGGTTGTCTAGACCACTCTCTCATGTTCTCCGGTGTGCACGCGAACCTGATCAATGTGCCCTGTCCACAGCACCTCCGCGACCGGTGTCCCGCACCGTAACCTGGGCCCATGCGGACCCCGTCGGATCAGCCGGAACATGCGTACCCCGACCACTGGGAAGCCGACGTCGTGCTGCGCGACGGCGGCACCGCGCGGATCAGGCCGATCACCCCGGACGACGCGGAACGCCTGGTCAGCTTCTACGAGCAGGTCTCCGACGAGTCGAAGTACTACCGGTTTTTCGCACCCTACCCCCGCCTCTCCGCCAAGGACGTGCACCGCTTCACGCACCACGACTACGTGGACCGGGTGGGCCTGGCCGCGACCGTCGGCGGCGAGTTCATCGCGACCGTCCGCTACGACCGGATCAACGAACAGGGCCTGCCCGCCGGCGCCCCCGCCGACGAGGCCGAGGTCGCCTTCCTCGTCCAGGACGCCCACCAGGGCCGGGGCGTCGCCTCCGCGCTCCTCGAACACATCGCGGCGGTGGCGCGGGAGCGGGACATCCGGCGGTTCGCGGCGGAGGTGCTGCCCGCCAACAACAAGATGATCAAAGTCTTCACGGACGCCGGGTACACCCAGAAGCGCAGCTTCGAGGACGGCGCCGTCCGCCTCCACCTCGACCTGGAGCCCACCGACCGCTCCCTCGCCGTGCAGCGCGCCCGCGAGCAGCGCGCCGAGGCCCGCTCCGTGCAGCGGCTGCTCGCCCCCGGCTCGATCGCCGTCATCGGCGCCGGCCGCGCCCCCGGCGGCGTCGGCCGCACGGTCCTGCGCAACCTCCTCGACGCCGGATACACCGGCCGTACGTACGCGGTGAACCACGCCCTGCCGGAAGGCGAGTCCGTCATGGACGGCGTCCCCGCCTTCCGGTCGGTCGCCGACATCGACGAGCCCGTCGAGCTCGCCGTCGTCGCCGTCCCCGCCGAGCGCGTACCGCAAGCCGTCGCCGCCTGCGGCGAGCACGGCGTCCAGGGACTGGTCGTCCTCTCCGCCGGGTACGCCGAGCAGGGCGCCGAAGGGCGCGAGCGCCAGCGGGAGCTGGTCCGCCAGGCCCGCTCGTACGGCATGCGCGTCATCGGCCCCAACGCCTTCGGCGTCATCAACACCGCCCCCGGCGTGCGGCTGAACGCCTCCCTCGCGCCGCACCCGCCGGCGCGGGGCCGCATCGGGCTCTTCACCCAGTCCGGCGCCATCGGCATCGCGCTGCTGTCCGGGCTGCACCGGCGCGGGGCGGGCCTGTCGTCCTTCGTCTCCGCCGGGAACCGGGCGGACGTGTCCGGCAACGACATCCTGCAGTACTGGTACGAGGACGCCGACACGGACGTCGTCCTGCTGTACCTCGAATCGATCGGGAACCCGCGCAAGTTCACGCGGCTCGCACGGCGCACGGCGGCGGTGAAGCCGGTCGTCGTGGTCCAGGGCGCCCGCCACAGCGGCAGCGCGCCGCCCGGCCACGCGGTGCCGGTCACCCGCATCCCGTACGCCACGGTGTCGGCCCTCCTCCGGCAGGCGGGCGTCATCCGCGTCGACACCGTCACCGAGCTCGTCGACGCGGGCCTCCTCCTCGCCGGACAGCCGCTCCCGGCCGGGCCCCGGGTGGCGATCCTCGGCAACTCCGAGTCCCTCGGCCTCCTCACGTACGACGCCTGCCTGACGGAGGGGCTGCGACCGCTGCGGCCCCGCGACCTGACGACCGCCGCCACGCCCGAGGACTTCCGCGCGGCCCTGGCCGAGGCGCTGCGGGACGACGCGTGCGACGCGGTGGTGGTCACCGCGATCCCGTGGGTCGGCGAGAATGGCGTGACCGAGTCCGGCGACGGCGAGGTCCTCGCGGCCGCGCTGCGCGCCGCGTCCGCCACGGCACCGACGAAGCCGGTCCTGGTGGTCCACGTCGAGATGGGCGCCCTGGCCGACGCCCTGGCCGCCGCCACGAGCACGGCGCCGCCCCCGCGGACCCCCGCGCCCCCCGCGTCCACTGGTACCCCCGCCACCCCCGCGGCCGGCGAGCCCGACGGGGCCCCGGCCCCGGCCCCCGCCACCGACCCGGACCCGGACCCGGGCCCCAACCCCGACAACCGCATCCCCGCCTACCCCGCCGCCGAGCGGGCCGCCCGCGCGCTCGCCCAGGCCGTGCGGTACGCCCGCTGGCGGCGGCAGGCCGCCGAGCCCGGCCGGGTGCCGCACTACGACGGGATCGACGAGGCGGGGGCCGCCGCGCAGATCGAGCGCGTGCTGAGCGAGACCGGTGACGCGGGGGAGCGGGGCGTCACCCTCGACGCCGAGGCCGCGCGCGAGCTGCTCGGGCGGTACGGCATCGACGTACGCCCCGCCCTCGCCGCCCCCACCCCCGACGCCGCCGTCCGCGCCGCGGAGCGCCTCGGTTACCCCGTCGCGCTCAAGACCACCGCACCCCACCTGCGCCACCGCCCCGACCTCGGCGGCGTACGCCTCGACCTGGCCACCGAGCAGCAGCTGCGCGCCGCGTACGCCGAGCTGACCGAGACGCTCGGCAAGCCCGAGGAGCTCCAGCCGGTCGTGCAGGCCATGGCGCCGCGCGGGGTCGACACCGTCGTCCGCGCCGCCATCGACCCCGGCGTCGGCGCCGTGCTCTCCTTCGGCCTCGCCGGCGCCCCGTCCGAGCTTCTCGGCGACACCGCCCACCGGCTGGTCCCGGCCACCGACCGGGACGTCGCCGAGCAGATCCGCTCCATCCGCACCGCGCCGCTGCTGTTCGGCTGGCGCGGCTCGGACCCGGTCGACACCCCCGCCCTCGAAGAGCTGCTGCTGCGGATCTCCCGGCTGGTCGACGACCACCCCGAGATCGTCTCCATCGGCCTGGAGCCGGTGGTCGTCGCCCCCCGCGGCCTGTCCGTCCTCGGCGCGTCCGTCCGCCTCGCGCCGCCCCCGGCCCGTACCGACCTGGGGCCGCGGCGGCTTCCCAACTACTGAGGGGGCGGGTGTCCCCCTACCGGCCCCGTAGGATGGAGCTCATGGCGAAGACCGGTACGACGACCCAGGGGCTGCGCGCGGCGATCGAGCGCAGCGGCTACTACCCGGCCCTCGTGGCCGAGGCGGTGGAGGCCGCCGTGGGCGGCGAGCCCATCGCCTCGTACCTGGTCCATCAGGAGACCACCTTCGACGCCAACGAGGTCCGCCGCCACGTCACCGTCCTCGTCCTGACGGCCAACCGCTTCATCGTGAGCCACACCGACGAGCAGAACGCCGACACCAGCTCCCCGACGCCGTACGCGACGACCTCCACCGAGTCCGTGAAGCTCGGCCGGATCTCCTCCGTGGTCCTCAGCCGCGTCGTCGCGAACCCGGAGTCGTACACCCCGGGCACCCTCCCCCGCGAGGTGGTCCTCAACATCGGCTGGGGCGCGGTCTCCCGCATCGACCTGGAGCCCGCCGCCTGCGGCGACCCGAACTGCGACGCCGACCACGGCTACACCGGCAACGCCACGGCGGACGACCTGAGCCTGCGTGTCAGCGAGGCCGGCGACGGCCCCGAGACGGTCCGCCAGGCCCTCGCCTTCGCGCAGGCCCTGTCCGAGGCCACCGCGGCCACCCGCTGATGGTGCAGCCCACCGCGACGGCCGCCGCCTGGCCCGACGACCCGACGCCGCTCGCCCTCGACACCGCGCCCGTACCGGAGTACGGCTCCGGTTCCCTCGCCGACCTGCTGCCCACGCTCGCGGCGGCCCAGGGCGTACCGGGGTGCGACCACCGCATCGCGGAGCTGGCGCCCGCCGACCGCAACTGCGTGTTCCTGATCGACGGCCTCGGCTGGGAGCAGATCAAGGCCCACCCCGACGAGGCGCCGTACCTCACCTCCCTCCTCGCCACCTCGCGCGGCGGGACCGGGCGGCCCCTCACCGCCGGCTTCCCGGCCACCACCGCCACCTCGCTCGCCTCCGTCGGTACGGGCCTGCCGCCCGGCGCGCACGGCCTGACGGGCTACACCGTGCGGGACCCGGACACCGGTGCGCTGATGAACCAGCTGCGCTGGCGGCCCTGGACGCCGCCGCACGTCTGGCAGCCGTACCCCACGGTCTTCCAGATGGCCGACGCCGCCGGCGTCCACACGGCACAGGTCTCGTCGCCGGCCTTCCAGGACACCCCGCTCACCAAGATCGCGCTCAGCGGCGGAACGTTTCACGGGCGGCTCTCGGGCGACGAGCGCATGGATCTCGCCGCCGAGCAGCTCGCCGCGGGCGACCGCTCGCTGGTCTACACGTACTACAGCGAGCTCGACGGCAGCGGCCACCGCCACGGCGTCGACTCCGACTCCTGGCGCGGCCAGCTGATGTGCGTGGACCGCCTCGTCCAGCGCCTGGTCGAGCAGCTGCCGCCGCGCTCCGCGCTGTACGTCACCGCCGACCACGGCATGGTGGACATCCCGTTCGACGAGCAGTCCCGGATCGACTTCGACGAGGACTGGGAGCTGCGCGCCGGAGTCGCCCTGCTGGGCGGCGAGGGCCGGGCCCGCCACGTCTACGCCGTGCCGGGCGCCGAGGCCGACGTCCTGGCCTGCTGGCGCGAGGTGCTCGGCGAGCAGTTCTGGGTGGCGAGCCGCGAGGAGGCGATCGCGGCGGGCTGGTTCGGGCCAGGGATCGACGAGCGGGTGTATGGCCGGATCGGCGACGTCGTCGCCGCCGCGCACGACGACGTCGTGATCACCGCGTCCGTCAACGAGCCGCACGAGTCCGCGATGGCGGGCATGCACGGCTCGATGACCCCGGCCGAGCAGCTCGTCCCGCTCCTCGAAGTCCGTTCCTGACCCGTTCCCGACCCCTGTCCCTGCCCCCTCCGACCCGAAAGGTCGTCACTTTCCCATGCCCGAGTTGGTGTTCTTCTCCGGAACGATGGACTGCGGAAAGAGCACCCTCGCTCTTCAGATCGAGCACAACAGGTCCGCCCGGGGCCTCCAGGGCATGATCTTCACGCGTGACGACCGCGCCGGCGAGGGCAAGCTCTCCTCCCGCCTCGGCCTGGTGACCGAGGCGGTCGAGGCGGCCCCGGGCATGGACCTGTACGGCCACCTGGTGAACCAGATGTCGAAGGGCGGCAAGGTCGACTACGTCATCGTCGACGAGGCGCAGTTCCTCGCCCCCGAGCAGATCGACCAGCTGGCCCGCGTCGTGGACGACCTGGACCTGGACGTCTTCGCCTTCGGTATCACCACGGACTTCCGCACCAAGCTCTTCCCCGGCTCGCAGAGGCTGATCGAGCTGGCGGACCGCGTCGAGACGCTCCAGGTCGAGGCGATGTGCTGGTGCGGGGCGCGCGCCACGCACAACGCCCGCACGGTGGGCGGCGAGATGGTGGTCGAGGGCGAGCAGGTCGTCGTGGGCGACGTCAACCGCCCCGCCGGGGAGGTCGGTTACGAGGTCCTGTGCCGGCGCCACCACCGCCGCCGCATGACGAGCGCCGCCGCCCGCGCGGCCGCCCTCTCCCCGGACGTCCTGCCGGTCACCTGAGCCGAACGATCTCAGCGGCCGGTCGACCGTACGAGCGTGAAGACCGCGCCCTCCGGGTCCGCGACCGTCGCGCGCCGGCCGGTGGAGCCGTCGCGCGGCGGCTCCAGCACCCGGCCGCCCAGCTCGGTGACCCGGCGCGCCGCGTCGTCCGTGTCCGCCACCTCGAACCAGGTCATCCAGTGCGCGCCCCGGTCCCGCGGCAGCGCCGCGCCGACGCCGTGCAGCGAGGCCACCGGGCGGTCGTCCAGCTTCAGCGTCACCACGTCCAGGTCGGCGGAGGCGAGCGGCTCCAGCTCGTACCCGAACACCGTCTTGTAGAACTTGCCGACCGCCTCGGTCTCCTGCGTCAGCAGCTCGTTCCAGACCGGTGTGCCGTGCCTGCCCGCCACCGCCGTACCGAGGTGCGCCGCGGCCTGCCAGACCCCGAAGACGGCGCCCGTCGGGTCGGAGCAGATCACCATGCGGCCGGCGTCGGCGGCGTCCAGCGGCCCCACGGCGACCGTGCCGCCGCTGCACCGGATCGATTCCGCGCTCTCGTCGGCGTCGTCCGACGCCAGGTACGGCGTCCAGGCCGTCGGCAGGCCCCGGTCGGCCGGGTGCTGACCGATACCGGCGACCTCCTCGCCGTCGAGCAGACCGCGCAGGTACGGGCCGAGCTGCTGCGGTCCCGGCTGGAACCGCCAGCCGAACAGCGCCCCGTAGAACTCCCGCGTCGCGTCAAGGTCGTGCGCCATCAAACTCACCCAGCAAGGTGTACCGGGTTTGCGCCGAGCCGCCTCGGTCATCGTCACTCTCTCCTTCGACCATCGGTTGTGGCCGTGCGGGGGGACCGGGCGTGCGCGCCGTCGGGTACCGGCTCCACGCCTCGTCAGATGCTTGCACCACTGGCCGCGCGGTGCGTCCCGGCCGCGCCGGGATGTGGCGCGATCCCGCAGGAGGATGCCCGGTTTTCCGAGGCCCATCCGCGGTGTGACGGCCCCCGCGCGGGCCGCCGCTGAGCGAGGATGGCACGTATGAACCCCATCATCTCCGCGACCGAACTGGCGACCGAGCTCGCCGGACCCCGCCCGCCGGTCCTCCTGGACGTCCGCTACCAGCTCGGCGGCCCGCCCGGCCACCCGTTGTACGAGGCGGGGCACATCCCGGGCGCGGTCTACGTCGACCTGGAGACGGAGCTCGCGGGCAAGCCCGGCCCCGGCGGCCGCGGGGGCCGGCACCCGCTGCCGGACGTGGCCGAGTTCGGCGCGGTGATGCGCCGGGCGGGCGTCTCCGCGTCCTCGCGGGTGGTCGCGTACGACGGCGCCCAGGGCTGGGCGGCGGCGCGCGCGTGGTGGCTGCTGCGCTGGGCGGGGCACGCGGACGTACGGGTCCTCGACGGCGGTCTCGCCGCGTGGCGGGGCGAGCTGTCGACCGCGACGCCCACGCCCCCCGTTGGCGACTTCACGCCACGGCCGGGGGCCCTGCCCCTGCTGGACGCCGACGGCGCGGCGGCGCTGGCCCGGACGGGCCTGCTGATGGACGCGCGGGCGGCGGAACGGTACCGGGGCGACGTGGAGCCGATCGATCCGGTGGCCGGGCACATCCCGGGGGCGGTGTCGGCCCCGACCATGGAGAACGTCGACGAAGAGGGCCGCTACCTGCCGGCCGAGGCGCTGGCGGCACGCTTCAAGACCCTGGGCGCGACGGACGCCCCCCAGGTCGGCGTCTACTGCGGCTCGGGCGTCTCGGCCGCCCAGCAGATCCTGGCGCTGGAGCTCGCCGGCATCGAGGCCGCCCTCTACGCCGGTTCCTGGTCCGACTGGTCCAGCGACCCCGCCCGCCCGGTCGCCAAGGGCCCCGAGCGCGGCTGACGCACCGCCCGGGCCGGCCTCGGCCCGGGCGGTTGCTCCGGCTACTCCTGCTTCTTGCGGCGCGTACCGAAGACGATCTCGTCCCAGCTCGGGACCGCCGCGCGGCGGCCCGGGCGGACGCCGTCCGCCTCCGCCTGGCGATCGGTCGTGCCGATCAGGCGGTCGCGGTGACCGCTCACCGCGCGCGGCATCAGCACGTCCGCGTACGCCGAGCCGGCGCCCGCCGACGCGGCGGGGGCCGGGGGCTCCTCGGCGTCCGGTTCCTGGCCGGGATCGGCCGTGGACGGCTCCGCGGCGCCCGCGCGCTCCGGGACGACCATGTCGCCCCGGAAGCTCGGCACCGCTTCCAGCAGGCTCGTCAGCGAGTCGCGCTCGGGCTCCTCCTCGGCCTCCGGGACCGGCGGCGGCACCGGCGTGCGGTCCAGCGGCCGGTCGCGCGGCAGCCGCGCGATCCGGGGGACGAAGGGGAAGCTCGGCTCCGGCACCGCCACCGCGTCGTCGGTCTCGCCGATCAGGGACCGCGCCTCGTCGTCCACGGCCTGGACGAGCCGCCTGGGCGGGTCGTACGTCCAGCTGGCCGAGTGCACCTCGCCCGCGACGCGGTAGACGAGCAGGACCTCCCAGGTGCCGTCGTCCCGGCGCCAGGAGTCCCACACCACGGTGTCCTTGTCGGCGCCGCGCAGCAGCAGCCGCTCCTGCACGGCCTCGCCGAGCTGGGGGCCGGTGTTCTCGCCGGGCCGGCGCACGGGGGTCTTGCGGGCCCGCTCGGCCATGAAGGCACGCTCCGCGAGCACGGGGCCCTCGAAGCGGCGTACCCGCTCGACGGGGATGCCCGCGAGCTGGGCGACCTCCTCGGCGGAGGCACCGGCACGTATGCGCGCCTGGATGTCGCGGGGGCGGAGGTGGCTCTCCACCTCGATCTCGATCTGGCCGAGCCGGGCGCGGTCGTTGCGTACGGCGGCGCGCAGCCGTTCGTCGATCGGAAGCGTGTACTCCGTGTTGTCGGCAGCCTTCAGCACCAGTCGTGTGCCGTCGTTGGAGACGGCCACGACACGCAGTTCGGGCATGGGGACCTCCCGGGTGGTGCCTGCCGACGTCACCTGCGTCGCTGCTTCCGCTAGTCGAGTGTGGCCTGCCCGGGTGCAGCCTGCCACAACCTTGCCGAGTTGCCCGGCGTGTCGGGCATGGGCCCTGGAACGCCGTTATGGCACGGTTACCTGTTCGCGACGGAGCGTGACCGTGGCGGTCGCGCTGTGCGGCAGGCGTCCGTGCGGTGCCGCGGCGCCGCCGGATCGAGTGCCATGTGGCCCCCTCCCGTTGGTCCCGGACACCCATTGGAGGACCGGGGCCCAGGGTTCGCCACAGTACTCCATTCGGGCCAGCGGGGTGGACCGGCGCGCCGTCGAACTTCTCCCGCGGTACGGCAGTTGGGCATCCGGAGGTATTCCTCCCGGGTGGCATCCTTCACAGAATCGGCAGAAACGGAACTATTCGCTTCGCTCAAAAGTCCCTTCTCCGTGCATGCAGCAACAGACCGGTGGGCAAAGGGACGAAATGGAACACAAGCCGGAGACTCTGACAAAAGAGAGAGAAGGGAAGAAGAGGCGGCTCGACCTCACCGTCACCCAAGTGGCGGGCAGCGCGGTCGCCGCGGTCGTGGCGGCCAAACTCGCCGCCAAGCTGGGCGTGTACGGCACGGTCCTCGGCGCCGGCGTCATCAGCGTCATCGCCACCTGTGGCGGTCCGGTCTTCCAGCACCTCCTCACGGCGGCGGGCGAGCGGGTGCGGGCCGTCCGGCGCCCGCGCTCCACGGCGTCCGCCGAGCCAGGCCCCGCGCACGGCGAGTTCGGCGGTGCGACGACGTACCGCGCCCGTACGCGAGCGCGTACCGCGCGTACCCGTGGACGCGGCCGAAGGCGCTCGGTGATCGCGGCGGCGCTCGTCTTCGTCCTGGCGATGGCCGGCATCACGGCGTACGAGCTGATATCCGGCCAGGACTTCAGCGGCGGCGGGGGGACCACCATCGGCTCCGTCGTACGCGGCGGGGACTCCGAGCGGTCCCGGCCGGTCACCCCCCACGACAACCCGTACCGGCAGCAGGCACCGAGCCCGGACCCGGACCCAGACCCGGGCGCGCACACGGACCCGACACCGACACCGACTCCGCCGCCGACGCCCGACCCGGACACCACCTCGCCGTTCCCCTCCCCGACACCGACACCGACCCCGCCCCCGACGCCCACCCCCACGCCGACGCCTCCGACGCCGAGCTCCACGCCCCCGACGCCCGACGATGCCGACGCGACGGCCGAGTGAGGCGTCAGCCGCCCAGCACCCGCCGCAGGTAGTCGTTGCCGAACAGCCGGTCGGGGTCCAGCCGGTCCCGGAGCGCCGTGAACTCGCCGAACCGCGGATAGACCTCCGCCAGGTACGCCGCGTTTCGCGTGTGCACCTTGCCCCAGTGCGGTCGGCCGCCGTGCGCCGTCATGATCCGCTCCGCCGCGGTGAAGTACGCCCGGTACGGGCTGCCCTTGTACATGTGCACGGCGATGTACGCGGTGTCCCGGCCCGACGCCGTCGACAGCGCGATGTCGTCCGCAGGGGCCGTCCGCACCTCCACGGGGAAGCTGACGCGCAGGGGTGAGCGGTCCACCATCGCCTTCAGCTCGCGCAGCGCGTCGACCGCCGCCTCCCTCGGGATCGCGTACTCCATCTCCACGAACCGCACCCGGCGCGGGCTGGTGAAGACCTTGTACGGGATGTCCGTGTACGTACGCGAGGACAGCGCGCGGCTGGAGATCCTGGCGATCGCGGGGATGCTGGCCGGCACGGCGCGGCCCACCGAGTTGACCACCTGGAAGAGGCCGTTGGAGAGGAACTCGTCCTCGATCCAGGCGCTGACCCGCCCGGGCGGCGCCGCCGGGCCCGCGCTGCGGTTGTTGCGCTTGGTGGTGCAGTTCCCGGTGTGCGGGAACCAGTAGAACTCGAAGTGCTCGTTCTCCGCGTGCAGCGCGTCGAACTCCGCGGTGACCTTGTCGAAGGTCATCGGCTCCTCCCGCGCGGTGAGCAGGAAGAGCGGCTCCACGGCGAAGGTGAGGGCCGAGACCACCCCCAGGGCGCCGAGGCCGATCCGGGCGGCCGCGAAGACCTCCGGGTTCCCCTTCTCGGAACAGGTCAGCACCCGCCCGTCGGCCGTGACCAGCTCCAGCTCCCTGATCTGCGCGGCGATCGACGCCGAGTCCCGGCCCGTGCCGTGCGTCCCGGTGCTGGTCGCGCCCGCGACCGTCTGCTCCATGATGTCGCCCATGTTCGTGAGCGAGAGGCCCTCCCGGGCCAGGGCCGCGTTCAGCCGCTTCAGTGGAGTACCGGATTCCACCGTGACCGTCATCTCGCGGCGGTCGATGCGCCGGATCCCGGTCAGCAGGTCCGGCCGGATCAGCACTCCGTCGGTGGCGGCGATGGCCGTGAAGGAGTGACCCGTACCGACCGTCTTGACGCGCAGCCCGTCCTCGGCCGCCCTCCGTACCGTCGCCGCCAGCTCCGCCACCGAGGCCGGACGGGCCTCCCGTACGGGCCTCGCGGTGACGGTCCCCGCCCAGTTACGCCACGTGGTGCTGCTCCGGCTGTTCCGGGTCCTGCTCGCGCTGCTCACGCTGCCCCTGCCCCTCCCGCGTCGGCACCGGCCTGCGCAGCCGGCGGTATCCCAGGAACGCCACCGCGGCCGCGAGCACTCCGGCGATGCCGGGGACCGCGTACCCCGCGGCCGCCCCGTGCGCGTCGACCACCCAGCCGGCGGCCGAGGAGCCGAGCGCCACGCCGACCGCGAGCCCGGTACCCGTCCAGGACATGCCCTCGGTCAGCTTGCTGCGCGGTACGTGGGCCTCGACGAGGGCCATGGTCGTCACCATCGTCGGCGCGATGGCAAGGCCCGCGACAAAGAGCGCCACGGCCAGGATCGGCAGATTCCCGGCCAGTTGGAGGGGGATCATACTCACGGCCATCGCACAGACACCCAGAAGCCACCTGCGGGACGGCTCCCCCTTGAGGTGCAGCAGGCCGAAGACCGCACCCGCCACGCACGAGCCGAGCGCGTACACCGCCAGCACCAGGCTGGCCGCGGCCTTGTGGCCCTCCTCCTCGGCGAACGCCACCGTCACCACGTCCACCGCGCCGAAGATCGTGCCGGTGGCGACGAACGCGGCCACCAGCACCTGGAGGCCGGGGGAGCGCAGCGCCGAGCCGCCGGTGTGCTGCTCGATCGGATGGGGCTTCGGCTCGGTGCCGCGCTGGGCGGTCAGCCACCACACACCGACCGCCAGGAAGACCGCCGCCAGCAGCGGGCCCGCCTCCGGGAACCAGATGGTCGACAGCCCGATCGACACGATCGGACCGAAGATGAAGCACACCTCGTCGATGATCGACTCGAAGGAGTACGCGGTGTGCAGCTCGCGCGCCGAGCCCCGGTAGATGGTCGCCCAGCGGGCCCGGGTCATCGCACCGATGCTCGGTACGCAGCCCGCGGCGGCCGAGAAGACGAACAGCGTCCACTCCGGCAGGCCCTGCTGCGCGCAGATCAGCAGCCCCGCCACGGCCGTGACCGTGATCAGGGTGGCCGGGCGCAGCACGCGGCGCTGGCCGTACCGGTCGACGAGGCGGGAGACCTGCGGGCCGAGCACGGCGGCGGAGACGGCGAGCGTCGCCGAGAGCGCGCCGGCCAGGCCGTAGCGGCCGGTGAGCTGGGAGATCATCGTGACGATGCCGATGCCCATCATGGCCAGCGGCATCCGGCCTATGAAGCCGGCGGCGGAGAAGCCCACGGTTCCGGGGGCGGAGAAGATCGCGCGGTAGGGACTGGGCAAGGGGTACTCCGGCCGGTAAGGCGGTCAGGCGTAGGGGCGCGCGCGTGGCGTGAAGCGGCGTAAGGCGTCTGGGCAGCCTTCACAGGTTACGTCCGAATGAGTGAGGGCGCACGGCGGTTTTCCGGCTGTCGGACCCGGGTGGCAGGATCGATGCCATGTCCGATCAGCGCGATCCAGCTCCGTACGACGCCCTGCTGCTGCTCTCCTTCGGCGGGCCCGAGGGTCCCGACGACGTGGTGCCGTTCCTCGAGAACGTGACCCGGGGCCGGGGCATTCCCAAGGAACGGCTCAAGGAGGTGGGGCAGCACTACTTCCTCTTCGGCGGCGTCAGCCCGATCAACGACCAGAACCGCGCCCTGCTGGCCGCGCTGCGCAAGGACTTCGCGGACGCGGGCCTCGACCTGCCGGTCTACTGGGGCAACCGCAACTGGGCGCCGTACCTCACCGACACGCTGCGCGAGATGGTCGCCGACGGCCGCCGCCGCATCGCCGTCCTCGCCACCAGCGCCTACGCCTCCTACTCCGGCTGCCGCCAGTACCGCGAGAACCTCGCGGACGCGCTCGCCGCCCTGGAGGCGGAGGGCCTGCCGCTGCCCCGGATCGACAAGCTGCGGCACTACTTCAACCACCCCGGTTTCGTCCGGCCCATGGTCGACGGCGTCCTCGCGTCGCTCTCCGAGCTGGACGAGTCCGTCCGCGCGGGCGCCCACCTCGCCTTCACCACGCACTCCATCCCGGTGTCCGCCGCCGACGCCTCCGGCCCGGTGGAGGAGCACGGCGACGGCGGGGCGTACGTCAAGGAGCACCTGGACGTCGCACGCCTCATCGTCGACGCCGTACGGGACGAGACGGGCGTCGAGCACCCCTGGCAGCTCGTCTACCAGTCCCGCAGCGGCGCGCCGCACATCCCGTGGCTGGAGCCGGACATCTGCGACCACCTGGAGGAGCTCCACGGCGCCGGGGCCCCGGCGGTCGTGATGGTCCCCATCGGCTTCGTCTCGGACCACATGGAGGTCCTGTACGACCTCGACACCGAGGCCACCGCCAAGGCCGCCGAGCTGGGGCTCCCGGTGCGCCGGTCGGCCACCGTGGGCGCCGACCCGCGCTTCGCCGCCGCCGTCCGCGACCTCGTCCTGGAGCGCGCGGCGACCGAGCGGGGCACAGTGGTGGAGCGGTGCGCGCTCGGCGCCCTGGGCCCGTCGCACGACCTGTGCCCCGTCGGCTGCTGCCCGGCCCGTGCCGAGCGGCCCGCGGCGGCGGGCGCCGACAGCCCGTACGCGTAAGGAGACGCCGTGACCGACCCGCGTGACCCGCTCCCGACCGAGCTGCTGGACCTGGCCCTGGAGGCCGGGCGCCGGGCCGGTGCGCTGCTGCGCGACGGCCGCCCGGCCGACCTCGGGGTGCAGGCCACCAAGTCGAGCCCCATCGACGTGGTGACCGAGATGGACATCGCCGCCGAGAAGCTGATCACCGGCTTCCTCGCCGAGCACCGCCCCGACGACGGCCTCCTCGGCGAGGAGGGCGCCGCCACGGAGGGCACCAGCGGCGTCCGGTGGGTCGTCGACCCCCTGGACGGCACGGTGAACTACCTCTACGGCCTGCCCACCTGGGCCGTCTCCATCGCCGCAGAGCGGGGCGGCGAGACCCTCGTCGGGGTCGTGGTGGCCCCCATGCGCGACGAGACCTTCCACGCGGTCCTGGGCGGCGGCGCGTTCCTGAACGGCCGGCCCATCCGCTGCCGCCCGGCCCCGCCGCTGGACCAGGCCCTCGTCTCGACCGGCTTCAACTACGTGGCCGCGGTCCGCGCCCACCAGGCCGACGTGGCGCAGCGCCTCATCCCGCGGCTGCGCGACATCCGCCGCGGCGGCTCGGCGGCGATCGACCTCGCGGACGTGGCGGCCGGCCGCCTGGACGGCTACTACGAGCGAGGGCTGCGGCCCTGGGACCTCGCGGCCGGCGACCTGATCGCCCGCGAGGCCGGCGCCCTGACCGGCGGCCGCCCGGGCACCCCGCCCTCCGGAGACCTGACGGTCGCGGCCTCCCCGGGTGTCTTCGAGCCCCTCCAGGCCCTTCTGGAGGAGTTCGGCGCCTGGCACGACTGAGGCCCCCCGGGCGGCCGTACGCACGCGAAGGCCCCGATGCCATACCCGGGCATCGGGGCCTTCGCGTGCGTACCTCAGGCGATTTGCGGGGTGCCGATCTCCACGCCGTGTTCGGCGGCGATTCGGCGCAGGTCGTCGAGCTCCTCCTGCTCGACATCGGCCAGGAAGTCGTCGCCCGTTTCGCGCGCCTGCGTGAGGTGGGTCTCCGTGGCCCTTATGCGCTGCAGCAGTCCTGCGGTGAAAGCGTCCATCGTGCGCCCCCTCGTCATGGGTCGGTGGCACGGGGGTGTGCCGAGGGTCGGTCGATCGGGTTCTCGATCACGCACGGCACCTCTGGGGGACAGAGCGGTTCGTGGCGTGCCACAGACACGGCGTGATCTCGGGTGTGCAGTCGTCCTCCCCCAGAGCTACCTCACAGAAACCTCAAGTCATTCGTGAATCCGGTGAATTCCCGGTGCCGACTCCGTGCCGCCGCCCCCGTCCCGGGCCGCCCGCAGGCCGCCTTACAGCCGGTTTACGCGCGTAAGGGGCAGGATGGATACCCACAGTCATCTGCTCATTCGCCCGGATCCGGGCTCGGAGGAAGGAACAGCGCCGTGCGCGTACTCGTCGTCGAGGACGAGCAGCTGCTCGCCGATGCGGTGGCCACCGGACTGCGCCGGGAGGCCATGGCCGTCGACGTCGTGTACGACGGGGCGGCCGCCCTGGAGCGTATCGGGGTCAACGACTACGACGTGGTCGTCCTCGACCGCGACCTGCCGCTCGTCCACGGCGACGACGTCTGCCGCAAGATCGTGGACCTGGGCATGGCCACCCGCGTCCTGATGCTCACCGCCTCCGGCGACGTCAGCGACCGCGTGGAGGGCCTGGAGATCGGCGCCGACGACTACCTGCCGAAGCCGTTCGCGTTCAGTGAGCTGATCGCACGCGTACGGGCCCTCGGGCGGCGTACGACGGTGCCGCTGCCGCCGGTCCTGGAACGGGCCGGCATCAAGCTGGACCCGAACCGCCGCGAGGTCTTCCGCGACGGCCGGGAGATCCAGCTGGCGCCGAAGGAGTTCGCGGTGCTGGAGGTGCTGATGCGCAGCGAGGGCGCGGTGGTGTCGGCCGAGCAGCTGCTGGAGAAGGCCTGGGACGAGAACACGGACCCGTTCACCAACGTCGTCCGCGTCACCGTCATGACCTTGCGCCGCAAGCTCGGCGAGCCGCCGGTGATCGTCACCGTGCCGGGCTCCGGTTACCGGATCTGACCCGTGGCCACGACTCCGGTGCCTCCTCAGGCGCCCCCGAAGCCGACCTGGGACCCCAGGGAACCGGTCCGCCCCTGGCTGCGGCCCACCATCCGGATACGGCTCACGCTGCTGTACGGCGGCATGTTCCTGATCGCCGGCATCCTGTTGCTGTCGATCATCTACCTGCTGGCCGCGCAGGCGCTCCACATCGGCAGCGAGCTGCCGTTCCGGATCGTCGAGGGCCGGCTGCAGAGCGAGAGCTGCGAGTTCCCGTACGCGCCGACCGCCGACGAGGCCAACCGCGCGATGAACGCCTGCGTCAACGCGCAGCGCCAGCACGCCCTGGACGACCTGCTGCGCCGCTCGCTCTTCGCGCTGCTGGGCCTGAGCGTCATCGCGTTCGCCTTCGGTTACGCGATGGCGGGCCGCGTCCTGTCCCCGCTCGGCAAGATCACCCGTACCGCCCGCAACGTGGCCGGTACGGACCTGAGCCGCCGCATCGAGCTGGACGGCCCCGACGACGAGCTGAAGGAGCTCGCCGACACCTTCGACGACATGCTCGACCGGCTGGAGCGGGCCTTCACCGCGCAGCAGCGGTTCGTCGCCAACGCGTCGCACGAGCTGCGCACACCGCTGGCGATCAACCGCACCCTGCTGGAGGTCCACCTCTCGGACCCCGAGGCGCCGGTGGAGCTCCAGCAGCTGGGCAAGACGCTGCTGGCCACCAACGAGCGCAGCGAGCAGCTCGTGGAGGGCCTGCTGCTGCTCGCCCGCAGCGACAACGAGATCGTGGAGCGCAAGCCCGTGGACCTGGCGGAGGTGGCCTCGCGCGCCATCGACCAGGTGCACGGCGAGGCCGAGGCGAAGGACGTGGAGATCCGCGGCGAGCGGGGACCGGCCGTCGTCCAGGGCAACGGTGTGCTGCTGGAGCGAATCGCGCTGAACCTGGTGCAGAACGCCGTGCGGTACAACGTGCCGGAGGAGGGCTGGGTCGAGGTCACCACCGAGACGCAGGCCGGCCAGGCCGTGCTGGTGGTGTCGAACACGGGACCGGTGGTACCCGCGTACGAGATCGACAATCTCTTCGAGCCCTTCCGGCGGCTGCGGCAGGAGCGCACCGGCAGTGACAAGGGTGTCGGACTCGGGCTCTCGATCGCCCGGTCCGTCGCGCGGGCCCACGGAGGCCGTATCATCGCGGAGCCCCGCGAGGGCGGCGGCCTGGTGATGCGTGTCACCCTTCCCGTCTGACCAGGGAAGGACGGCGCGCGGCCGCGGTCGCGACTGTGTTCGCTTTGCGCGGAATTTTCGGGACCCGTTCCCGCGTTGACCGTGTGTGATCGATCACAAAGGAGCAATTCCGGCCACCTACTCTCCGTGATCAAGAATTCCCCCGGAAAACCAGGAAAAGTCCGGGTTTCCAGGGCCCTGGATCACGGGAAGTACACGGGGTGGCGCCCGCCGGGCGCGACTCCGGGACCGTGTACGGTCCGCTTCGCCACCCAAACCCGAGCACTCCAGAGGGGTCCGGTTGGGTGTCGATTGAGTAACAGACCTTGATGTGAGGCAAAATCTCCGCCTCAGGTCGGGCACAAGACCGGCCTCCCACGCGTTACGTGCGCTGGAGACACCGCAAACACCCAGAGGGGGAGAGCGACATGGCAACGGATTACGACACCCCACGCAAGACCGACGACGACGTCGACTCGGACAGCCTTGAAGAACTGAAGGCCCGCCGGAACGACAAGTCCACCTCGACGGTCGACGTCGACGAGTTCGAGGCCGCCGAGGGCCTGGAGCTCCCGGGCGCCGACCTCTCGAACGAGGAACTGGCCGTCCGGGTGCTGCCCAAGCAGGCTGACGAGTTCACCTGCATGAGCTGCTTCCTGGTCCACCACCGCAGCCAGCTGGCCCGCGAGAAGAACGGCCAGCCGATCTGCCGAGACTGCGACTGAGGTCCGGTCGGCCGTGGCAGGCGACACCCCGTCTCGGAAGCGACGCTTCCGGCTCCACCTCCACCGGAAGCCGGAGGCGTACCAGGGCGGCACAGGCACGGCACCAGGCGCGCAGGACGCGCCCGCCGAGCACTCCGCCCTCCTGCCCTCCCCCGGCGCGCGTGACGACGAGCGGGGCCCTTCGGCCTCGCTCGAAGCAGCCGCCGAGGCCGGACCCACGGGACGCGGCCTACCGGCACAGCAGCACCCCACCAAGGCCCGACGGCGCCTCGAAGCCGTCGACGCGGTCCGGCGCGGCGTACGCAAGGGCCGCGACGGCGCACGCGCCGGTCTCTCGCACCTCGCCGACCGGCTCATCGAGAACGCCCCGCGCGTCCCCGTCCGCGACCTCGCCACGCTGCGCAGACAGTTCCCGGGCCTCGGCCCCGAGCAGATCGCCGACAAGCTGATCGCGGGCGCGGCCAACGCCACCTCCACGGTGGGCGCCGGCGTCGGCGCCGCCGCCATGCTCCCCGTGCCGCCCGCGATGCCGGCCGAGCTGGCCGCGGAGATCACCGGCGTCGCCGCGATCGAGCTCAAGCTCATCGCCGAGCTCCACGAGGTCTACGGCCAGCGCCCCCCGGGCAACCTCAGGGAGCGCGCCACCGCCTACCTGACCTCCTGGACGGAGGAGCGCGGCATCGACGTCACCAAACCCACCACCATCAACGCCGCCCTCGGCGGCCGGATGAAGCGCGAGCTGCGCCAGCGGATCACCAAGCGCATGGTGCGCAACCTGCCCAACCTGATGCCGTTCATGGTCGGCGCCGCCGTCGGCGCCATGATGAACCGGCGCGACACCAAGAACCTCGCCGAGCAGATCCGCAAGGACCTGCGCACCCGCCAGGTGCCCTGGGACGCCCTCCCCGAGCTGCCCCCGCTGGAGCAGCCGGAGAACCCCAAGGAGCTCGGCTTCTAAGCCGTTCTAGGCCGCGCGGGCCGCGGCCAGCGCCGCCGCCAGGGCCTTCGGGTCGCGGCTGGAGACGTACACGTACGGCGTCGGGTCCGCCGGATCCGTCACCTCGATCCGTACGGCCTCCGGCACGTACCCGCGCATCACCATGAACGCGCGCGGATCCGCCTTGTACGTCCGCCAGGCGCGCGCCTCCTCGGCGTCCAGCACCTCCGGCTCACCCAGCGCCGACACCGGAATCCGCGCGTCCCCCGCTACGAGCGAGCCCGCCACCACGCGGACGCGGACGGAGCCGTACGCGCTGACGCCGATCGCCGCCGCCGCACCCGCGAGGATCAGGCCGCCGAGCATCGGCAGCGTGCCCAGAGGCAGGGCGATCAGCGCGCCCGACAGCCCGATGAGGGCGGCGATCAGCCACCAGGAGCGCGGCGCGGTGAGACGTTCGTCGTACAGCGGTACGGCAGGGGCGGCAGAGGAGGCGGAAGCCGGTGCGGAAGGCTGCATACACCCAAGCTTGGCACGGTGCGCCCAGGGGGCGGCCGCGCGGGTAAGGTCTGCGGCTGTGACCACTGCACTGACGCCCCCCGCCGAGGCCATACCGCCGGTACGGCACCCCGAGGCGCCCGCCCCCGGCGAGCTCCTCGGTGCCCATTACGAGCACTGCTTCGGCTGCGGCGGCGCCCAGCCGCACGGACTGCACCTGGCCGCGCGGGCCGGCGAGGGCGTGAGCGTCACCGCCGAGTTCACGGTGACCACCGACCACCAGGGCGCACCCGGGCTGGCGCACGGCGGCGTGCTCGCCACCGCGCTCGACGAGACGCTCGGATCGCTGAGCTGGCTGCTGCGGGTCATCGCCGTGACCGGCCGGCTGGAGACCGACTTCGTGTGCCCGGTGCCCGTCGGCACCGTGCTGCACCTGGAGGCCGAGGTCACCGCCGTCCATGGCCGCAAGATCTACTGCCGGGCGACCGGGCGGATCGGCGGGCCCGAGGGGCCCGTGGCCGTCCGCGCCGACGCCCTTTTCATCGAGGTCAAGGTCGATCACTTCATCGACAACGGCCGCCCGGAGGAGATCCGGGCCGCCATGGCCGACCCCGACCAGGTCCGGCGCGCCCGCGCCTTCGAGGTGAACCCCTGATGTCCCAGAGCCGTAACCCCGTCGACGTACTGATCCGCCGCGTGGACCCGGAGGTGCCGATTCCGTCGTACGGGCACCCGGGCGACGCGGGCGCCGATCTTGTCACCACCGCGGCCGCCGAACTGGCGCCCGGCGAGCGCGCGATCCTGCCCACGGGGGTGTCCATCGCCCTGCCCGACGGGTACGCGGCCTTCGTGCACCCCCGCTCCGGGCTCGCCGCCCGCTGCGGAGTGGCTCTCGTGAATGCCCCGGGCACGGTGGATGCCGGGTACCGTGGGGAGATCAAGGTGATCGTGGTCAACCTGGACCCGCGCGAGAGCGTGCGGTTCGAACGGTTCGACCGGATCGCCCAACTGGTCGTTCAGCAAGTCGAGAGGGTCCGCTTCCACGAGGTGGCGGAGCTTCCCGGCTCGGCGCGGGCCGAGGGGGGCTTCGGGTCCACCGGCGGTCATGCCGCCGTGGAGGGCTGGACGGGTGGGAATCGATACGCTTCGGTCGTATCCGACCGGGAAGGACAGTGACGTGTTCGGACGTCGCAAGAAGAGCAGGGCCGCTGAGGACGCAGCGGACGTGGCGCGCGAGGCCGAGCAGGTCGTCGACGAGGTCGACACCGACGACGCGGCGCAGGACGAGCCGCGCCGCGTGAACCTTCCGCCGGCGCCCCGGCCCGACGGGCCCTGGGACATCTCCGAGGTCTCCCGGCCCGACGAGGGCCGCGTGGACCTGGGCGGCATGTTCGTGCCCGGAGTCGAGGGCATGGAACTGCGCGTGGAGGTCGCGGGTGACGCGATCGTCGCCGCGACGGTGGTGCTGCGCGACAGCGCCATCCAGCTGCAGGCGTTCGCGGCGCCGAAGAAGGAAGGCATCTGGGGCGAGGTCCGCGAGGAGATCGCCTCCGGCATCACCCAGCAGGGCGGCATCGTCGACGAGGTCGAGGGCCCGCTGGGCTGGGAGCTGCGCGCCCAGGTCCCGGTGCAGCTGCCCGACGGCACCGGCGGCGTGCAGCTGGTGCGCTTCGTCGGTGTGGACGGACCGCGCTGGTTCCTGCGCGGCGTCATCTCCGGCCAGGGCGCGGTGCAGCCGCAGACCGCCGGACTGCTGGAGCAGATCTTCCGCGACACCGTGGTCGTCCGGGGCGAGGGGCCGATGGCGCCGCGCGACCCGATCGTCCTGAAGCTGCCGAACGACGCGCAGATGGTGCCCGAGGGCGTCCAGCAGGAGGACCAGGAGTCCTCGCGCTTCTCGGGCGGCATGGGGCACCTCCAGCGGGGCCCGGAGATCACCGAGGTTCGCTGAGCCGACCGGGGCGTGGGCTTGACGGGGGCGTGGGCTTGACGGGGCGGCCGTGCCGCACGGTGCCGCGGGGCACGGCCGAGGCCAGTGGGGGCCCTCTCCGTGCCCGTCCCTCCCCGCGCCCCTACACCATCGAACGGGGCATGGGCTACCGCTGAGAGCCCTAGGTACGCTTTCTGTATGAGTGCTGCACCGCGTACAGACAAGCCGGCCGGCCGGTTCCGCCGCATGCTCGACCGGCTGTCCAGCTCCCAGGGCGACCTGGAATCCGAGGAGCTGCAGGAGGACGCCCAGGCGTCGGGGTGCACGCCCATTTCGGCTTGCTCCGACCGGCAGATCGTCACGGTGACTGGTACCTTGCGGACGGTCACCCTGCGCCCGCGGGCCGGCGTACCCGCGCTGGAGGCCGAGCTCTTCGACGGCACCGCCCCGCTGGACGTGGTGTGGCTGGGCCGGCGCTCCATCGTGGGCATAGAGCCCGGACGCAGGCTCATCGCCTCCGGCCGGGTCTCCATGAGCCACGGCCGCCGGGTCCTCTTCAACCCCAAATACGAGCTCCGACCGCTCGGACAGGAGTAGCCGGTGACGTCTCCCGACACGCCGACCCCCGACGACAACAAAGCCGTGACCGAAGCCGCCCTGTTCGACGCCTTCGGCGGCGTACGGGGCATGGTGGAGACCGTCCTCCCCGGCCTGCTCTTCGTCACGATCTACACCATCAACAAGGACCTGCACCTGTCCGCGCTCGCGGCGCTCGGGGTCTCCCTGCTGCTGGTGGCCGTACGGCTGGTGCGCCGGGACACGGTCAAGCACGCGTTCAGCGGTGTCTTCGGCGTCGCCTTCGGCGTGATCTTCGCGATGATGACCGGCAACGCGAAGGACTTCTACCTGCCGGGCATGCTGTACACGCTGGGCCTCGGCCTCGCCTACATCATCACCACGCTGGCGGGCGTCCCGCTGATCGGCCTGGTCCTGGGCCCGGTCTTCAAGGAGAACCTCTCCTGGCGCACCCGCAACCCCGGCCGGAAGAAGGCGTACGCCAAGGCCAGCTGGGCCTGGGGCCTGATCCTCCTCGCCAAGTGCGCGATCCTCTTCCCGCTGTACTGGTGGGCCGACACCACGCAGCTCGGCTGGGTCCTGGTCGCCCTGAAGATCCCGCCGTTCCTGCTGGCGGTGTACCTGACGTGGGTCTTCCTGAAGAAGGCGCCGCCGCCGATCGACGTATTCGCGGAGATGGAGGCGGAAGAGGCCGCGGAGAAGGCCCGCAAGGCGGCGACGGCCCAGCACAACGAGGTCTGACGGCCTCGCGACCACGCCAAGGGGCCCCGGCGTATCGCTCGCGCGGTACGCCGGGGCCCCTTCGTCTGCGCCGCGCGGCCCCGGGCTCAGCCCGTCGTGTCCTGGCCCTGGCGGACCGACAGCAGGTCCTCCAACTGCTCCTCGCGCGCCTGGGCCGCGACGAAGAGCAGTTCGTCGCCCGCCTCCAGCGTCTCCTCCGGGCTCGGCGTCAGGACGCGCGAGCCGCGGATGATCGTCACCAGCGAGGTGTCCTGCGGCCACGCCACATCGCCCACCTGCGTACCGGCGATCGCCGACTCCGGCGGCAGCGTCAGCTCGACGAGGTTCGCGTCGCCGTGGCTGAAGCGCAGCAGCCGGACGAGGTCGCCGACGCTCACCGCCTCCTCCACCAGCGCCGACATCAGGCGCGGCGTGGAGACGGCGACGTCGACGCCCCACGCCTCGTTGAAGAGCCACTCGTTCTTCGGGTTGTTGACCCGCGCGACCACGCGCGGCACCCCGTACTCGGTCTTGGCCAGCAGCGAGACGACGAGGTTCACCTTGTCGTCGCCCGTCGCCGCGATGACGACGTTGCACCGCTGCAGCGCCGCCTCGTCCAGCGAGGTGATCTCGCAGGCGTCGGCCAGCAGCCACTCCGCCTGCGGCACCCGCTCCACCGAGATCGCGGTCGGCGCCTTGTCGATGAGCAGGACCTCGTGCCCGTTCTCCAGCAGCTCGCCGGCGATGGAACGGCCCACCGCGCCGGCGCCCGCGATAGCGACGCGCATCAGTGACCGTCCTCCTCGGGGCCGGCGGCGAACGCCGCTTCGACCTTCTCGATCTCGTCCGTACGCATCATCACGTGGACGAGGTCGCCCTCCTGCAGCACCGTCTGCGACGTCGGCAGGACCGCCTCGCCGAGCCGGGTGAGGAACGCCACGCGGACGCCCGTCTCCTCCTGCAGCCTGCTGATCTTGTGCCCGATCCACGCCGCCGACGTGTGCACCTCCGCGAGCTGCACCCCGCCGCTCGGATCCCGCCACAGCGGCTCCGCGCCGGACGGCAGCAGCCGCCGCAGCATCTGGTCCGCGGTCCAGCGCACGGTGGCGACCGTAGGGATGCCGAGGCGCTGGTACACCTCGGCGCGCCGCGGGTCGTAGATCCGGGCCGCGACGTTCTCGATGCCGAACATCTCGCGCGCGACCCGCGCCGCGATGATGTTGGAATTGTCACCACTGCTCACCGCGGCGAACGCCCCGGCCTCCTCGATGCCCGCCTCACGCAGCGTGTCCTGGTCGAAGCCGACCCCCGTGACGCGCCGCCCGCCGAAGCCCGAGCCCAGGCGCCGGAACGCCGTGGGGTCCTGGTCGACGACGGCGACGGTGTGCCCCTGTTGCTCCAGGGTCTGCGCGAGTGCGGCTCCCACTCGCCCGCAGCCCATGATGACGATGTGCACGCCTGGTTACCCCGCACTCCTGGTGACTCTGCCGACGAAGCCGACCTGCGTAAACACCCTGCTCACTTCTCTCTCTCAGCCTGCGGTGCGGTGTTGCCCGATGACGAGCTTATGCCGCCACGCCGTTCGGACCCGCATCGGCGCAGGCGTACGGCTCGCGTCATCGATGGAGACGTCCGGCAGAGATTCCGTGACGGTAAGAGGTGGCGGGTGGGCGCGTCCCTTTTCGAACGCTTACGATCCTCTGCGTGTCCAAACTGACCGACGTGCCCAAACGGATCCTGATCGGCCGGGCTCTGCGCAGCGACAGGCTGGGGGAAACCCTCCTCCCCAAGCGCATCGCGCTCCCCGTCTTCGCCTCCGACCCGCTCTCCTCGGTGGCGTACGCGCCCGGCGAGGTGCTGCTGGTCCTCTCCATCGCGGGAGTGTCGGCGTACCACTTCAGCCCGTGGATCGCCGTGGCCGTCGTGGTCCTGATGTTCACGGTCGTCGCGTCGTACCGGCAGAACGTCCACGCCTACCCGAGCGGCGGCGGCGACTACGAGGTCGCCAACACCAACCTCGGCCCCAAGGCCGGACTCACCGTCGCCAGCGCGCTCCTCGTCGACTACGTCCTGACCGTCGCCGTCTCCATCTCCTCCGGCGTGGAGAACCTCGGCTCGGCCGTCCCGTTCGTCGTCGAGCACAAGGTCTTCTCGGCCATCGCGATAATCCTCCTCCTCACGATCATGAACCTGCGGGGGGTGAAGGAGTCCGGCAAGCTCTTTGCCATCCCGACGTACGTCTTCGTCGCCGGCGTCTTCATCATGATCCTGTGGGGCGCCTACAAGGGCATCGTCCTCGACGACGAGACCATGAAGGCCCCGACCGCCGACTTCGAGATCAAGCCCGAGCACCAGGGACTGGCCGGCTTCGCCCTCGTCTTCCTCCTGCTGCGCGCCTTCTCCTCCGGCTGCGCCGCGCTGACCGGCGTCGAGGCGATCAGCAACGGCGTGCCCGCCTTCCGCAAGCCGAAGAGCAGGAACGCCGCCACCACCCTCGCCCTCATGGGCGGCCTCGCCGTCACCATGTTCTGCGGCATCATCGGCCTCGCCATGGCCACCGACGTCAAGATGGCCGAGCAGCCCGCCCACGACCTGCTGCGCGACGGCGTGCCGGTCGGCCCCGAGTACGTACAGAACCCGGTGATCTCGCAGGTCGCCGCGGCCGTCTTCGGCGACGGCACCTTCTTCTTCGTGCTGCTGGCCGCGGCCACGGCGCTCGTGCTGTTCCTCGCCGCGAACACCGCGTACAACGGCTTCCCGCTCCTCGGCTCGATCCTCGCCCAGGACCGCTACCTGCCGCGCCAGCTGCACACGCGCGGCGACCGGCTCGCGTTCTCCAACGGCATCGTGCTCCTCGCGGGCGCCGCGATCCTCCTCGTCTGGCTGTACGGGGCGGACTCCACCAAGCTCATCCAGCTCTACATCGTCGGCGTCTTCGTCTCCTTCACGCTCAGCCAGACCGGCATGGTCCGGCACTGGAACCGCCACCTGCGGAGCGAGACGGCCCCCGCCGCCCGCCGCCGCATGATCCGCTCCCGCGCGATCAACGCCTTCGGCGCCTTCTTCACCGGCCTGGTCCTCGTCGTCGTCCTCGCGACGAAGTTCACGCACGGCGCCTGGGTGGCCCTGCTGGGCATGGTGATCTTCTACGGGACGATGACCGCGATCCGTAAGCACTACGACCGCGTCGCGGACGAGATCGCCGCCCCCGAGGGCCCCACGGACGACACCGTGCGCCCGTCCCGGGTCCACTCCCTGGTCCTGGTCTCCAAGGTCCACCGGCCCACGCTGCGCGCCCTCGCGTACGCGCAGCTGATGCGCTCCGACAAGCTGGAGGCGCTCAGCATCAACGTCGACCCGGCGGAGACCAAGGCGCTCAAGGCGGAGTGGGAGCGGCGCGGGATCAACGTCCCGCTGAAGATCCTCGACTCCCCCTACCGCGAGATCACCCGCCCCGTCATCGACTACGTCAAGTCGCTGCGGCGCGAGAGCCCGCGCGACGCGGTCAGCGTGATCATCCCGGAGTACGTGGTCGGCCACTGGTACGAGCACCTGCTGCACAACCAGAGTGCCCTGCGCCTCAAGGGCCGGCTGCTGTTCACCCCGGGTGTGATGGTGACCTCGGTGCCGTACCAGCTGCGCTCCTCGGAGCTCGCGAAGAAGCGGGCCAAGAAGCGCCAGGAGTGGAACGCGCCGGGCTCGGTGCGCCGCGGCATGTTCGACGAGCGCCCGAAGGAACCGACGGCGAAGGGATGAGCTCCGGCCACGTAGACTGGTGGGCTGCCGCCCCGGCAGCCCTGTCTACTTCTGGAGCCACCCCGCCATGCAGAACGCACCTGACTCGTCACTCGTCGGTGAGGAGTACGAGGTCGAGGTCGGCCCCGTGGCACACGGCGGTCACTGCGTCGCCCGCACCGACGAGGGCCGCGTGCTCTTCGTCCGGCACGCGCTGCCCGGCGAGAAGGTCGTCGCCCGCGTCACCGAGGGCGGCGCGGACTCCCGCTTCCTGCGCGCCGACGCCGTCCGCGTCCTGGAGGCGTCGAAGGACCGGGTCGAGGCACCCTGCCCGTACGCCGGGCCCGGCAAGTGCGGCGGCTGCGACTGGCAGCACGCCAAGCCCGGCGCCCAGCGCCGGCTGAAGGGCGAGGTCGTCGCCGAGCAGCTCGAGCGGCTCGCCGGCCTGACCCCCGAGGAGGCGGGCTGGGACGGCACCGTCATGCCGGCCGAGGGCGACAAGGTCCCGGCCGGCGAGGTGCCGGCGTGGCGGACGCGCGTGCAGTACGCCGTCGACGCCGACGGCCGCGCGGGCCTGCGCAAGCACCGCTCGCACGAGGTCCAGCCGATCGACCGCTGCCTGATCGCGGCGCCCGGCGTCAGCGAGCTCGGCATCGAGAAGCGCGACTGGTCCGGCATGGAGGCGGTCGACGCGATCGCCGCGACCGGCTCGCAGGACCGCCAGGTCGTGCTCACCCCGCGCCCCGGCGCCCGCCTCCCGCTCGTCGAGCTCGACAAGCCGGTGTCGGTGCTGCGGGTCGCCGAGGACGGGGGAGTGCACCGCGTCCACGGCCGCCCCTTCGTCCGCGAGCGCGCCGACGACCGCACGTACCGCGTCGGCAACGGCGGCTTCTGGCAGGTCCACCCGAAGGCCGCCGACACCCTGGTGCGCGCCGTGATGCAGGGCCTGCTGCCCCGCAAGGGCGACACCGCCCTGGACCTCTACTGCGGCGCGGGCCTCTTCGCGGGCGCGCTCGCCGACCGCGTCGGCGACAAGGGCGCGGTCCTCGGCATCGAGTCGGGCAAGCGCGCGGTGGAGGACGCCCGCCACAACCTCCAGCACTTCGACCGGGTCCGCATCGAGCAGGGCAAGGTCGAGCAGGCCCTGCCGCGCACGGGTATCACCCAGGTCGACCTCATCGTCCTGGACCCGCCCCGCGCGGGCGCCGGCAAGCAGACGGTCCGCCATCTGGCGAGCCTGGGAGCGCGGAAGATCGCCTACGTCGCCTGCGACCCGGCGGCCCTGGCCCGGGACCTCGCGTACTTCCGCGAGGCGGGGTACAAGGTGCGGACGCTGCGGGCGTTCGACCTGTTTCCGATGACGCACCATGTGGAGTGCGTGGCGATCCTGGAGCCGGCCGACAAGGGTCGCTGAGCTGCGGATTCGTGGGCTCCGTTGCTTACTCGACCTGTTTCGCGGTACCCAGCAGGTCGAGTCCATTGGGCCCGCCTCACCTGCGAATCGGTGCTGGGAGCGACTATGGCAACGGTTGCGGGCGCCGGGTTGTGGGGACTCTTGCGCTCCTATGACGCTCGACTTCTGTCGGCGACCCCGACCGGTGAGTGCGCTGTGATGCGTAACGGCCTTGTCGAGCCCACTGACACGGCTCAGCGGCGATCACCGCGAGGGACGTTGCCAGCAGTAGTGAGTTCCGGCGGAGCGTTCTGGGACTGTGAGCGACGTCAGTGGTACGTCGACGCCCAGCGAGTCAGCTTGGAAGAGGCAGCACGATGGCTGCCGCCTCAGTCCTGAGCGGACCAGTACGACTGTCAGCACCGCCAGGTAGTCTCAGCTACGTCATCAACGCGGCCCGACGGGCTTCCGCTCCATCCCGGTGGAGTCTTGAAGGACATGCCCCCACCCGCACGAGTCTCTTCGTGCTGCCTGGGGGAAGTCCTTGCTGTTCCGCGCGTCCGCGAAAACGGTCGCCGTCATGGCACTCGACGGTTCGCTGTTCCTGCACCTGACTGACCAGTTCGCCCATATGCACGGCTACCGCCCCGGAGCGTCGGAGGTCCGCTCCTGGGAGCGCAGCATCCCAGTCCTGGCCGCCGCCCTCAACGACGCGGGCCTCGGCGACGTGGAAGTGATGCTGGAGTACGCGCTTCCGTTGAACAGCAAGCGTGCGGACGTCGTGCTCGCCGGTGTCCACCCGAGCACGGGCGAGCCGTCGTACGTCGTGGTGGAGCTCAAACAGTGGAGTCAGGCAACGCCCCACGACGACGACTCGACCCTGTGTCACGTCGACACCTACGCGCATCCCGTGCTGAACCCGATCGAGCAGGTGCGCCGTTACTGTGACTACCTGGTCAACTTCAACGGTGCCGTGGCCGAGCACCGGGACCGTGTCAACGGCGTGGCATTCCTGCACAACGCCAGCGAGTTCGGGGTTGCAGGCCTGCGCGAGATCGAACGTGACGGTCACGGACTGCTCTTCACCGCGGAGCGGCGCGGCGTCTTTCTGGAGCACCTCCGTTCGAGGCTGAGCGACAAGCATCCCGGGGCACGAGCGGCGGATGAACTGCTCGCCGGTGCCACGGTGCCGTCGAAACAGCTGATGGCCGTGGCTGCCGAGGAGGTGCGGGAGCGCCAGCAGTTCGTGCTCCTCGACGAGCAGCAGGTCGCCTACCGCATGGTGCTCAACGCGGTGGAGAAGGCCAAGCACGCCGACCGCAAGGAAGTGGTGATCGTCACCGGGGGGCCCGGTACCGGAAAGAGCGTGATCGCCCTCCAACTGCTCGGTGAGCTGTACCGACGCGGAGTACCGGCGCTGCACGCCACCGGATCGCAGTCGTTCACGAAGACGATGCGGAAGGTCGCCGGATCCCGGAAACGGGAAGTGCAGGACCTGTTCAAGTACTTCAACAGCTTCATGACCGCCGAGAAGAACAGCCTGGGCGCGTTGATCTGTGACGAGGCGCACCGCATCCGCGAGACCTCGGCCAACCGCTACACCCGCGCCGCGCTTCGGACCGGCAGGGCGCAGATCGACGAACTCATCGACGTCGCGTATGTGCCTGTCTTCTTCCTCGACGAGCACCAGGTGGTGCGCCCGGGAGAAATGGGCACCGTGGCCGAGATCAAGGCGGCGGCGGCCAGACGCGGCATCCCTTGTCATGTCGTCCCGCTGGACAGCCAGTTCCGCTGCGGAGGCAGTGACGCCTTTCTGCGCTGGGTGGTCCGTCTCCTCGGCCTCGAGCCCGGAGGACCGGTGGTCTGGGAACCCGACGACCGCATGCAGTTGCTCGTCGCCGACAGCCCGCAGGAGATGGAAGCCTTCCTCGAAGCCCGTCGAGCCCAGGGGTACGGCGCCCGTATGTCCGCCGGATACTGCTGGCGCTGGTCCCCGGAGCCCAAGCCCGGACAGCCGCTGCCTCCCGACGTCGTCATCGGTGACTGGGCCCGTCCGTGGAACCTGCGCGGCGACCGCTCGGTCTCGGGGGCGCCTCCGGCCGCGCTGTGGGCCACCGACCCCGCTGGTTTCGGGCAGGTCGGCTGCGTCTACACCGCCCAGGGCTTCGAGTACGACTGGTCCGGCGTCATCATCGGTCCCGATCTGGTCTGGCGTGGTGACCGCTGGGTCACGGATCGCGCGGCGTCGAAGGACCCGGTCTTCAAGAGGTCCACCCCGGACACCGATGTGGACCGGCTGATCAGGAACACGTACAAGGTACTGCTGACCCGCGGCATGGTCGGCACGATCGTGTACTCAACGGACTCCGAGACACGGGCGAAGCTGCGGGAACTGGTGGGTGACCGACCCGAAGTGAGGGCTTCCGCGGCGACCAAGCCCGTTGTTCGCCGCTGAGCTCGCGATCCGGCCATCCTGCCTGGAGTGAGGGGTGACAAAGACACGGCGGCACACGGGGCGACGGAGCATTTCCGCGGGGGCTGATGCCTCGCTGACGGAACGGTCGGCGTGGCGGAATGGAAGGCAGGCGGGGCCCGCGCGCACCGGCATCGCCACTGATGGCGGGCCGGTGAGCGAGGGTGCCGTGGTCAGACCACTGGGCAACCATGCCGAGCCGCGGAAGCGGTGGCGAAAGACGACAGCAATCGACGCACGCCCTCACTACCGACACTGCCCCGCACCCCCTTCTCGGCGTCCGGCCTGGGGAGTTCCCGGGCCTTGAAGTACGCGGTCCCCAGGGCGCCCTCGCAGGGGAGCTGTTGCATGACGGCGCCCCTGACGCTGCCGGGGTAGCGGCCGTCCAGGTACATCTCCTGCTGCGCGGAGGACCCGTAGTAGGCGGTCAGACGGACGTGGTGCCCCTTGGCCGACAGGTTCAAGGAGCACTCCTCGGTGAGCGCGCGCCCGGCCGGCGTCTCGGACACTGTCGTGAGCCCCAGTTGCGCCGCGTCCCGCGAGGTGACGATGCCGCGGCAGGTTCCTTTCGCCTGAGCGGCGGGGCGCGTCTGCCATTCGGTGCGGTCGACGGGGGACGGGCGTTGCCCGAGAGCGCCCTCGCAGCCGAAACGCTCCGCTGCGCGGCGGGCCGACTCGGTGGCGAACCGGACCACTTGTAGCCCCTGGGCGTCGGAGAGTTCCTCGATGTCCTGGCGCGCGTGGGCCAGGACGAGCAGGCCTTTGCCAAGCAGAGGCGTGCAGTCGACGAGGACCCCGGCCTCGGGCCGGTCCGTGACGGCGAAGGAGCCGTTCCAGTCGAATCCGATCGGTGTCGCCGAAGTGTTTTCTGCCGCGCCGCTGGTCCGGTGGGCCGCTGCGGGACGGATGTTCAGCTTGAGCTGCAAGCTGGAGAACCTGCCCTTCCCCGGGCTGGGCGCCGTGGGCGACTTCAACTCCATGGTCAGCACCACGTGCTCGGGCCCCACGGCCGACTACCTCGTGGCGTATGTCAGCGTCAGCCGCAAGTCCGGTGGCGATGTCGCCGAACGCCGGGAGAACATCAAGTCCTTCACCCTGGACTTCGTGAAGAAGGTGAAGACCGCGCTCGGCGGCACGGCCTGACGCCCCAGCGCAGCGACGAGGGGCCCTGCATCGCGAACGGCGCGGCGCAGGGCGCCCATCGTGCCCACCGGGGTTATTGATGCGCCGAGGGTGAAGCCCCCGCCCCTGTCGTTCACACGAGAGGGTCCGTGACCGTATCCGCGCGGGTTCCTGCAACCGCGATCGGTGACGGCCGTCCCCGCCAGGGGAGCTGAGTGCCGCTGACTCGTGCACGGCTTCCATCGCCTCGGCGCGCATCGGCGACGGTCCCTGCGGCGGGCATGGAGTTGCATCATCTGCACGTAGTAGCGGGCGTCGCCGTAGGCGTGCATGTCGTCCAAGCTGCGGGTGCTGTAGACCTCGCGGAGGCTCACCGGGCCGATGCCGGGGTCGAGCTCGGGGCGCGGGCGGGTCTTGCGGCGTAGGAGACGGTCAAGGCCGACGTAGACGTCCACGAGCGCGTTGAAAGCGGCACGGCCGTGCGGCGCCGCCGTGTGGTGGCGACGGCGCCGAGGTACGTCGGTCAGCCGTACGGCTCGGTCGTACGGCTCAGTTGTACGTGATGTCCGATGCCGAGAAGCGGCACGCGGTGCCGTCGGGGCCGCTGCCCAGCTGGGTGGGCTCCTTGCCGGTGCTGTTGCCCTTGAAGCGCACGCAGGTCTTGATCTTCTTCTTGGCGTCGCCGTGGATCCGGATCTTCGACAGCGTCGCGGTGTCGCCGTAGTTCTGGTTGACGCCGACGATCGAATTGCCCGGCGCGGTCACGTCGATGTCGCTCAGCACGATCGTGCGCTTGTACTGCGTCTTGCAGTTGCCGCACGAGCGGACCAGCTTGCCGAAGCCCTCCACCTGGAAGCCGGTCACGGTGAGCTTGCCGGCCCCGTTGAACTGGAGGACCTTGTCGTCGGCCTTCTTCGCCCCGCCGCCGATGACGTTGTACGTCGCCGAAGCCGACTTGCCCTTGAAGGTGGCGGCGTCCTCGCCGACGTCCAGCCACCACACGTCCTGAAGCGTGCAGCTGCCCTTGCAGTGGACGCCGTCGGCGGCGGGCGTGCCGATGATGACGTTCTTCAGGACGGCGCCGTCGGCCAGCTCGAAGAGGGGGGACTGACCCTCGTCCTGACCGCTGCCGCCCAGAGCGCCGGTGCCGTAGAACTTCTTCATCCCGCCGTCGTACTCACCGGATACCGGGATGGTCTTCGGTACCGGCTTGCTGCCGGTGTCCGAGGGCCAGGACGCGGCGGCCCCGGCGGGGGACAGCATCGTCGTGGTGACGATCGCCGCACCGGTCAGCCCGAGGGCGGCGGCTCCGCTGATCACCGCTCGGCGCGTGGTGACGCGGCGACGGTGGCGGACGCGCTGTTCAGCTCGTGCAGTCATGCCCATTCCTTGTGTGGGGGAGATCTTGCGATGTCCAGTCGCCACGGGTGGGGAAAAGGTTGCCGCGTTCCGTGATCAGTTTTCGTGCCGGGCGAAGTCGCCCGACACGGCGAGCTGTTCGCTCCGCGTCCGGGCGGTGGCCGCGTAGCGGTCGTCCCGGGCGTCCCGGCCGCCGCGGGCGTGGTTGTACTGCCCGGCGAACATCCACTGGCCGGCCGGGACCGTACGCCCCTGCTTGAGCACCCAGGTGTGGACGAGGTAGCCGTCCTTCTCCGCGATCGTCACGGTGAAGTCGTCCTCGGGCAGCGACCGCCAGGCACCGGTGGAGGCGACCCCGCCGGTCTGGGCGATGCGCAACTCGACCGTCAGCGCGGTCAGTTCCTCGCGCGTCTTGAGGGTGACGTTGCTCTGCGCCCAGAAGTCGTTGCTGTGCGGGTCCACGGAACCGTCCGACCACAGCGGCCCGTCCTGCTCACCCGCGGCGGGCATGCCGGCACCGGGCGCAGGTGACGGGGAGGCGCTCGGCTCGCGGGGCTCGCGGGAGGTGCTCGGCGTGGGGTCCACGGGCGTCGGGTCCACCGGCGAGGGCACCCGGCGCGTCGCGTCCGTCGACGGGGTGGGCGTGGAAGTGAGGGCGGGCGTCGGCGGGACCGCGACCGTCTGCCGCGGAGGCCCGTCGGTCACCACGGAGGCCACGCCGTAGCCGCCGGCGGCGAGGATCCCCGCGACCATCGCGGTGACGCCGGCCGCCCGCAGCCAGCCGAACCGGGGCGGACGGGCCGCTCGGGAGCGGGGCGGGTCCACCTGCGCCATGCCGCGTTCGAGCCGTGCCAGGATCCGCGCGCGGTCGGGCCGGTGCGCCCCGGCCGCCTCGTGCAGCCGGGCGCGCAGCTCGTCGTGCACGTCCCGCCGCATGGTCATCGGTCCCTTCCTCCGGCAGTCCCGGTACGTGCCATCGCCGTGTGCACCTTACGCGGATCACCCTGCGCGCGGAGCAGCCGCTGCAGCTCGGCCATCCCCTTCGACGTCTGGCTCTTCACCGTACCTACCGACACGCCCAGGGCCAGCGCGGTGTCCTTCTCGGACAGGTCGAACGCATGGCGCAGCACGACGCACGCCCGCTTCCGGAACGGCAGCCTGCGCAGCGCCCCTTGTACGTCGACCACCCCGGCCACGTCCGGATTCTCGGTCCTCTCCTCCCGCTGCGCCCAGAACAGCGCGACACGCCGCCGCTCGCGCACCGCGCTGCGGATCCGCGTCCGGGCCAGATTGGCGACCACGCCCCGCGCGTACGCCACCGGATGCTCGCTCGCCCGCACCCGGTCCCAGCGGTGCCACAGCGCGAGCAGCGCATCCGCCGCCAGGTCGTCGGCGGCATCCGCCTCGCCGGTCAACAGGTGCGCGAGCCGGGCCAATTCGGCGTAGTGCCGCTCGAAGAAGGCATGGAACTCCACGGAGGCGGCGTCGTCGACGACTGTGCCCACGGGTGATGCCTCCTCGCAGCGACTTCGGGGCCCCGGAACCGGGCGCCTGTGCGTCATGTGTTCGATATGTGAATGTCCGGACGAGATCCGGAAGAGTAGCAGTGAGCAACCGCTTGGTCTGCATCGCCTGTTCCCTCACGGCACTCCCGGTCCCGGTCGGGCGCCCAGGCCCCAGCGGATCCGGCACGGCGCCGTGGGATCAGACGCCGGTGGGCTTCCAGTCGCCGAACCAGTCCGCCGTCTCCTGGGCGGCGGCCTGGGTGTCCGTCAGGTGCGGGCGGTCACCGCCGGCGGGGCCCGCGCCCGGGCCGTCGTTGTTGTACTCGGCGAAACGGTCGTTCTTCCAGGAGAAGCCGCCCATGTCCGTCCAGGGAGCGGCCTTGGCGGCCGCGCCGAAGACGCTGTCGCGGATGGTGGTCTGCGGGTCGAGGCTCGCGTCGCCGCCGGCGTGCCAGGGGCGGCCGAGGAAGAAGCTCCGGGCGGCCACGTCGCCGTCGATGGTGGTGCGGCTTGTCCGCCGGGACCTTCACCGTCTCGCGGTACGTGCCGGGCGCGATCCGGATCACGACGCGCGAGGTGTTGCCCGCCGGGACGGCGTCGACGGCCTTCTGCACGCTCTTGTACCGGCCGCTGCCGTCCTTTGCCACGGTCAGGGTGCTCTGCGTCGCGGCGGCGGCCGCCGACCCGGCGCTCACCGTCGTGCCGATCGAACTGCATGGCCCTCCGGACTTGAGGATGTCGGGCACGTCGGACGCATGGTCGAGGCGGTAGTTGTCGTACGCCTTCGGATCGAACGCGGCGCCGCCGCTCTCGTTGCGGCCGCTGGTGCGGGCGAAGACGTTGCCGCGCTGGACCAGACCGGCCGTGTCGTCCTTGATGACGGGGTTGTTCACGCCCTGGAAGTAGCTGTTCTCCAGGACCATCCTCGTCCTGCCGCGCGCGTAGTTGCCGTAGGACGACGTGATGTCGGTACCCGGGTCATCCTGGATGTAGTTGTTGTAGAGGTGGGCGTGCGCGACGTTGTCGGTCGACGGGTTGCGCCGCTCGGTCTCACGGAACCAGTTGTGGTGGATCGTCCGGTTGGCGGTCGCGTTCTCCATCCAGCCGATGCCGAACGTCTTGTTGTTGGATCTCGATGAACAGCCGCAAGGACACCACCTGCGTGACGTGTCCTGGAACAGGCTGAGCGACAATGGCAGCCACCACGATGACGTACGGCCCCCGGGCGGTCGCGTACTTCTCCAGATCGGCGAGGGTGCGCACGGTGACCGTCTTGCCGCCCCTGCCGCCGTACGTCCCCTTCTGCCCGAGCGCGTGGACCGACGCGAAACCGTCAGCCGTGTCGTCGGCCCAGTCCGGCGCGGGGGCCGCCGCGGTCTTCGGCCGCGCGTCCTCTCCGAACACCCCGAAGGCCGTGCCGTAGGCCATGGCCCCTGCGGCGGCCGGCGCCAGCGGGACCCCTGCCGGCAGGGCCGTCTTCCTTCTGCGGTGCCGCGCCTTGCCGTCGCCGTGCCGCTCAGTCATGCGTGTTTTCTCAATCTGTACGTATGTGGGGGGCGCCCGTGAGGAACGGGCCGCTCGACAGTTGCCGCAGAGTCGGGAATGGTTCCCGTCCCGTCGAGATACGTGCGTCCAGCCGCTGCCCCCCCGGGCATGAACGGAAGACCACCGCTCCGGAACAGTGGAACCACCGCAGCGCATACGGCAGGAGCGCTTCCACCGCCCCGCATCCATGACGCCACGCAGCCCGCCCGACCTCCCGACAAGCCGTCCTCCCCGGCGCGAGGGTGGGTGAGCGCCCCGACTACGGCGGAGCTGTGACCGGGGACTCCCGACATCTCGACGTGGCCGCGACCTTCTTGCACACTGGCCGCGGCGGCCGACCGGAGCGCACGGTCGGGAAATCAGTGAGGACGTCTTGGAAGACTCGCTCGTACATGAGCCGGAGCATGGCGATGAGGAGCCTTCACCGGCGGCGGACGAAGGAGGCGCCCCGATGGCCCGCCGTCGCAGGTCCGAGTCGGGCACCGGGCCTGTGCTCGCCCGCGCCCTGCAGATCCTCGGCGCGTTCAGCGCGAACTGCCCGGAGATGACGTTGAGCGAGCTGTCGCGCCGGTCCGGGCTGCCGGTGTCGACCGTGCACCGGATGCTCGGAGAGCTCATCGCCTGGGGCGCGTTGGAGCGCGGTGACAAAGGGTGCTACCGCGTCGGCCTGCGGCTGTGGGAAGTCGCCTCCCTCGCGCCGCGCGGTCATGGCCTGCGCGAGCGGGCCCTGCCGTACCTGGAGGACCTCTCCCGGATTACCCGCGAGAACGTTCAGCTCGCCGTGCGCGAGGGTACGGAGGTCGTCTTCGTCGAGCGCATCGCGGGATCCGGTGCGGTGCCGGTGCTGACGCGTGTGGGCGGGCGCTTCGCCCTCACGGCCACGGGCGTCGGGCTGGTACTGCTCGCACACGCCCCCGCCGAGGTGCAGGAGCAGGCGCTCGCCGGCCCCATCGAACGCTTCACGCCGGGCACGGTCACCGATCCGCGTGAGCTGCGGCGCATGCTGGCCGAGGTACGGACCCGTGGCTACGCGGTCAGCGACCGCCAGGTCACGATGGACGCCCTGTCGGTAGCCGCCCCGGTACACGGCGTCGGCGGTGCGGTGATCGCCGCGATCTCCCTGGTGGTACGCCACGGCAGCACCTCCGCGCACGCGCTGGCCCGGCTCGTCTGTACCAGCGCCCGGGCGATCTCCCGCGCCATGATCACGCCGCAGGCCTGAGCCGCGGCGTTCCGCGTCCGAGGCGCAGTGCCTGCCCATGGCACACCGCACGCCAAGCCATGCGGACAGGACCTGACTCCCGTCCGTCACGACAACACGGCCGGCGTTTCGCGGATGCTTCCCGGCATCCGGAAAGACCCCTGGTGACCCGAGGGCGACGACCGCACGATGGTCCGCACCGTTGACGCCCGGGCCCGGTCCGCCGGGTCCGCACCCCGCCCGGCGAGCTGAGGGCGTCGACGACCACCACGCAGTCGACAACGGAGTGCTGCCATGGTTCTGCCACCCTCTTCCCCGCCTTCCGGATGCGTCCGGTGACCGGCCCCTCTCTGCGCACCGCCCTCGACGAGGGGCCGATGAGCCGCTTCCAGTGGGGCGCTATCGCGGTGTGCGTGGTGCTCAATATGCTTGACGGCTTCGACGTACTGGTCATGGCCTTCACCGGAAAAGCCGTGTCGGCGGAGTGGGAACTCAGCTCCTCCGAGCTCGGGCTGCTGCTCAGCGCCGGCCTCGTGGGCATGGCTCTGGGCGCCCTGTGCGTCGCCCCGTGGGCCGACCGGATCGGCCGCCGACCGGTCATCCTCGGCTGCCTGACGGTGGCCGCCCTCGGAATGCTGCTCTCCTCGGTCAGCCAGTCACCCGTCCACCTCGGAGCGCTGCGCGCGCTCACCGGAGTCGGCATCGGAGGCGTCCTGGCCGGCAGCAACGTCATCGCCGGCGAGTACGCCTCCCGCCGCTGGCGCGGGCTGGCCGTCAGCCTCAACTCCACCGGCTACGCGGTCGGCGCCACCGTGGGCGGCCTGCTCGCGGTCGCCATGATCGGGCAGTTCGGCTGGCGTTCGGTCTTCCTGACCGGCGGCCTGGCCACCGCCGTCGCCGTCCCGCTGGCCTACTTCTGCCTGCCCGAGTCCGTGGACTTCCTGGCCTCCCGCAGGCCGAAGGGCGCCTTGGCGAGATTGAACAACCTGGCCCGGCGCACGGGCCATCCGCCGCTGGAGAGCCTGCCCGAGCCCGCCGCCCGACCGTCCGGAGTCGGGGCCGGATTCCGGGAGCTGCTCTCACCCGCGCTGCGCCGCCCGACGCTGCTGCTGTGGTCCGCCTTCTTCCTCGTCATGGCCGGCTTCTACTTCGTGACCAGCTGGACCCCGACCTTGCTGGTCGAGGCCGGCCTCTCCGGCACCCAGGGCCTCACCGGCGGGACACTGCTCAACCTCGGGGGCATCTTCGGTGCGGCCGCGCTCGGGGCCCTCGCCGCCCGGTTCGCGCTCCGCTCCCTCCTCATCACCTACTTGATCACCACCGCCGTGATGCTGTCGGCCTTCATCGCCTCGACGTCCTCGCTGGGTGCCGCCTTCGTTCTCGGCGCGGTGATCGGCCTGTTCGCCAACGGCTGCGTGGCCGGCCTCTATGCCCTCACCCCGGTCACGTACGCCACAGGGGTCCGGGCCACAGGACTCGGCAGCGCCCTCGCGGTCGGCCGCATCGGCGCGATCCTCGCCCCCACCGTCGCGGGCAGCATGCTCGACGCCGGCTGGACCCCGCAGAACCTCTACCTCGCCGTCAGCCTGATCTTCATCGCCACCGCGGCCCTCCTCCTGCTGCTGCGCCCCGCCCCGGAAGGGGACCCGGAGCCCGCCGCCGCGGCTCCGGCCACCGGTACCGCGCACTGAGCACCCCATCCCAAAGGAAACGATCATGACTGCTTTCGTACGCGATCAGTGGTACGTCGCCGCCTACGGGCGCGAGGTCGGGCGCGAGCTGCTCGGACGCACCGTACTGGGCGAACCGATCCTGCTGTACCGCACCGAGGACGGCCGGGCGGTGGCGATGTCCGAGCGCTGTGTGCACCGGCGCTTCCCGCTGTCACAGGCGCCCAGCCGGCTGGACGGCGACCGGGTGGTGTGCGGCTACCACGGCTTCACCTACGGCACCGACGGCGGCTGCACCTTCGTGCCCGGCCAGCAGCGCATCCCGCGCACCGCGCGCCTGAAGACGTACCCGGTGGTCGAGCAGGACTCCTTCGTGTGGGTGTGGATCGGCGACCGCGAGCCCGGGGACACCCTGCCGCCTCGCGCTCCGTGGATGGACTCGCCCGACTACACCGTCGTGTCGGGCATGGAACCGATCGACGCCGACTACGGTCTGCTCGTCGACAACCTCATGGACCTCTCCCACGAGACGTACCTGCACGGCGGCTACATCGGCACTCCCGAGGTGGCCGAGACGCCCATCACCACCGAGGTCGACGACTCAGCCGGCATCGTCCGCGTCAGGCGCCACATGGACGACGCGGAGTGCCCGCCGTTCTACGCGAAGTCGACGGGCATCGAGGGCCGGATCACCCGCTGGCAGGACATCGAGTACCACGCGCCCAGCCTCTACCTGCTCCACTCGCGCATCGCGCCCCTCGGCGCTCCCGGGCCGCATCCGGACGGCAGCGACCCGCACGCCTTCCACGTGGAGGTCGTCTACGGCATCACCCCTTCGACGGAGCAGACGGTGTACGACTTCTGGGCCGTGGCCCGCGACTTCGCGCTCCACGACCAGGGCGTCACCGAGTTCCTGCGCGGCAACAACCACACGGTGGTCATGCAGGACGTGGTGGCCCTCAACGTGCTGCAGAGGTCTCTGGACACGGAGAAGGCCGGCTACCAGGAGCTGAGCATCAACATCGACACCGGCGGACTCGCCGCCCGCCGCCTCCTCGCCCGCCTGGCCCAGGAGGGGGCCGGGACGCCGGCCCGGGCGGACGCGCGATGACCCCGCTCCACCCACCCGGTCTCTCCGGCGAGAACGTCAACCGCGTCCACTGGGTCCTCGGCACCGACCTGTTGCCGGCCGTCTGCCACTGCGATGCGCAGCGGGAGTTCGAGGGCCCGGTCGAGTTGTGGGACTGGCTGCTCCGCCATCCCGAGGACCACCACGCCGGCCCTGTTCCGCCGTCCGCTCCCGCGCCCGCTTCCCAGCCTCGGCCCGCGAACCCGGCCTGAAGCCGGCCCCGGTCCGGAAAGAGAACCACCATGACCCTCACGAGCCCCCAACGCACCATCGCGGAACTCGAGCTGACCCTGCTGCGCAAGGAGCCCCTCGCCGAGGGCGTCGTCCGGCTCAGCCTGGCCCACCCCTCCGGCGAGCGGCTGCCCGCCTGGGACCCCGGCTCCCACATCGACCTGGTGCTGGGCCCGGACCTGGTACGGCAGTACTCGCTGTGCGGCGACCCGCGGGACACCTCCCTCCTCCACGTGGCCGTGCTGCGCGAGCCACAGAGCCGGGGCGGCTCCCGCTACGTCCACGACACGCTGGCCGAGGGCGACACGGTCCGGGTGCGCGGCCCCCGCAACCACTTCCCGCTGGTCGACTCCGCCCGCTACCTGTTCATCGCCGGCGGCATCGGCATCACCCCGTTCCTGCCGATGCTCGCCACCGCCGAGCAGCGGGGGGCCGACTGGCGGCTGGTGTACGGCGGACGCAGCCTCGCCACCATGGCTTACGCCGGGCGACTGGCCAAGGACCACCCCCACCGCGTGGAACTGTGCCCCCAGGACGAGACCGGCCTCCTCGACCTGGACGGGCTGCTCGGCAGCCCCGCCCCCGGCACCCTTGTCTACTGCTGCGGTCCCGAGCCCCTGCTCAACGCGGTGGAGCGGCGATGTGCCTCCTGGCCGAAGGGCGCACTGCACATCGAGCGGTTCAGTCCGAAGCCGCGGGAGGACGCCGCCACTTCGGCTTCCTTCGAGGTGGAACTCTCCCGGAGCGGCATGACGGTGACCGTCCCACCGGACAAGACCGTCCTCCAGGCGGTCGAGGAGGCCGGCGCGCAGGTTCTGTCCTCGTGCCGGGAGGGCACCTGCGGCACCTGCGAGACGACGGTCCTCGACGGGGCGGTGGACCACCGCGACTCACTGCTCACCCCCGCTGAGCGGGCACGCAACGACACGATGTTCATCTGCGTCTCGCGCGCCGCCTGCCCGCGCCTCGTCCTGGACCTGTGACCGGTCACGGTGTCCCTCCGGGTGCTACAGCCCCTCGCCATCGGCCGAGATGTGGCGCATCAGGCGGTCCAGGTGCGAGCGCATCACGGCGATCAAGTCGAAGGAACGTCCGCCGGTCAGCCACTGGATCCGCAGCCCGGCGTCGAGCGCCGCGCACTCCCGGGCGATGCTCTCGGGATCCAGGCCCGCTTTGAGTTCACCCGACACGGTGCCGGCGTGCAGGCGGTCCGCGAGTTCCCGCACACCCTTCTCCTGCCACCGGGAGAAGAAGTCGTGCGCGGGGTGGTCGGGTGCGGTGGCCTCGGCGCCCACCACGACGGCGAGCTCGAGGATTCCCGGCATGGTGAGGATTTCGGCGGTGTCGTCCAGGTGGCAGCGAAAGGCGTCCCGTACCGAGTCGGACACGCGTAGCCACTGCTCGTCGAGCCGTTCGTGCCAGTGCTGCACGACAGCCAGCAGGAGTTGCTGTTTGTCGCGGAAGTGATGCAGCAGCCCGGCGTCGGTGATCCCGGCGTCCTGGGCGATGCGGGCGAGTGAGGTCTTGCGGTAGCCGTCCTGGCCGAAGCGCAGCAGCGCGGCCTCGAGGATCTGGTGGCGTCTGGCCTGCCCTGTCGCGTAGCCGCCGCGCGGCCCCCGTGGTGTCCCCATACGGACCACCGTACCGAGTGTCGTCGCTGGTCATCACGGGAGTGCTGCCGCCGCACGGAGAGGCCGCCCCGCCGACGCGCTGCGATGTGACGTGCGCCACTCTCTCAATGCCTAGCGTGCACTAAGTATTGGCTCCATCATCATCCGGAAGCGAGGGAACGTTTCGAGCCTGTGGCCGAGAGATGAGCTCTGGGTAACGGCATGCCCTTCCTCGCACGACCCCGGCCTCCCCCCTGTTCGCGAAAGGAGGCGGCTTCATGACACCCACGTCTGCAAGCCCCTCGCTCGACGCAGCACCGTCCCAAGACACCGCGAGATGGACGCCGCGACTGGTCGCCGTGCTCGTTGCGCTCATCTGGCCGACCCAGCTCCTGGCCGCCGCCGGCATCCTGGGTGCCAACGCCACCGCCAGCGTGGCGCAGAGCTTCCACACCACCCACGTGGCCTGGTTCGGTCTGACCGTCGTCCTCGTCTCGACGCTGCTGACGCCGTTCGTGATGAAACTGGGCGACCGGTACGGCAAGAAGCGGCTCATGCTCGTGATGACCGCCTTGGGGGTCGTGGGAGACGTCATCGCCGCGATGGCGGGCAGCTTCTGGCTGCTGCTGGCCGGACGGGCCATCGCCGGCTGCTACGGCCCGTTCGCCGCCCTGTCCTTCCCCGCCGTGCGGGACATCTTCCCCGCCCGGTTGGTGAAGCCGGCCAGCGCCGTCCTGGGCAGCAGCGTCGGCCTGGTGGCCCTGACCGCGCCGTTCCTGGCCGGCCGGCTGGTCGACGGCTGGGGCTACGAAGGCGTGATGTGGTTCCTCGCCGCGGCTTCCGCCGTCGGCTTCGCGCTGATCGCCTTCCTGGTGCCGCAGACCCCACCGCACGACCGCCGGCCCGGCTTCGACTGGCTCGGCGGCCTGGTCCTCGGCGGAGGGCTGACCGCGGTCGTCTACGCGGTCGGCCAGGGGCAGAGCTGGGGGTGGGCCGACGCCAAGACCCTCGGCTGGCTCACCGCCGGCCTGGCCGCACTGGTCGTCTTCCTCTTCGTGGAACGCTCCAGCGCCCACCCGATCCTGGACCTGAAGGTGCTCAGGCGCCGCCCGGTCGCCCTGGTCCTCGTCACCGGAGGGCTCGCACAGTCCGTCGCTTACACCATGCCCGGCATGGCGATCCTGCTCGCCCTCTACCCGCAGATACCCGGCGTCTCCGCCGGGCTCGGATGGACCGCGCAGCACAACGCCGTCGTCAGCCTGACCTGGAACGCAGTGATGTTCGGGTCCGGCCTCGTCGCCAGCCGCCTCCTGCGCAGGATCGATCCCCGCCTGCTCTGGTGGACGGGGCTGGCCCTCATGGCGGTCGGCTACGGCCTGGTGGGTTTCTTCCACGCCGACGAGACCCAGCTCATCCTCACCTCGTGCCTGGCCAACCTCGGCGCCGGTCTCGTCGTCGCGGGAGCACCGGTGCTGGTCGTCGGTGTGGTCTCCAAGGACGAGCAGGGGCTGGGCAGCGGCATGCTCAACATGCTCATCAACTTCTTCGGCGCCATCGTCACCGCCCTCTCGTTCGCCGCCCTCGCCACACACAGCACCGTCGTGGACGGCACCGCCTTCTACCAGGACGGCGGCTACGCCTGGCTGTTCTGGACCGGAGCGCTGCTCACGGTGCTCACGCTGGTGATCTCGCTGTTCATCCCGCCCCTGCGGGACCCCGCGGAGACCGACGCCGCCCCCGTCGTCTGAACGCGCCGGGACATAGCCCACCAGGACCTCTGCGGCGTGCAGAGGTCCTGGTGGGCGCAAGCCGTGCGTGGCCTGCTGGCTGTGGGCTGTCCGGAGCGGGTCAGGCCCTGCCGTCGGCGGGCGTACCTCGGTAGCTCCGCACGACGTCCGCGTACGCCTTCGCGCTCGGCTTCGGACGGCGCCGGAACGTTTCGCGGTCGACCTCGTGAAGCCCGAGCTGGGCCCCGTATCCGAAGATCCACTCGAAGTTGTCCATGAGCGTCCAGTGGCAGTAGCCGAGGACGGGCGTGCCCGCGCCGACCTCGGCTGCGAGCCCGTGGATCGCGGCGGGAACGAAGGCGGCGCGCTGTGTGTCGTCCGAGGTCTGGATGCCGTGTTCGGTCACGAGGACCGGCACCCCCGCCCTCTCGTGGGCGTAGCGCACGGCGCCGGCGAGGGACTCGGGCGCGATGGCCGTGCCCATGCCGTTGAGCTCGCCGTCGGCCGTCACCTCGCCGTCGGGGCCGTGCACGATGCGCTCGTAGTTCTGTACGCCGATGAAGTCGTCGTTGCGGGCCTCGTGCAGCCAGTGTTCGTAGACCGCGGCGCGCTTGGCGTCCCTGCGTTCCTCGCCACCGGGTAGCGCCACCTCGTCGGCGATGGCGATGGAGACGCCGACGGGCAGGTCGCTCCGGCGGGCCTTGATCGCGTCGCGGGCGGCGCGGTGGGCACGGGTGAATGCGGCCTGGAACTCGTCCTGCCGGTGGGCGGGGATGACGTTCGCGCTGGCGTAGGTGTCGCTGCCGGCGGCGCGTGCGGCGGCCGCGAGCATCTGCGTCTTGAGCGTCTCCGCCTCGGCCGGGAGCTTCGCGCCCGCCTGGAGCAGCTGCTCCAGGTTGGGTTCGTTGAGGGTGACGGCGTACGCGATGCGGTCGCCGAAGCGGGCCATGACCCGGTCACACTGCTCGGCGAACCGTGCCGGGGCGTCGGCGGCGGTCCAGGAACCGGCCGCCGCGAACCAGTGCGGTGCGGTGAAGTGGCTGAACGTCACCAGGGGCGCCATACCACGTTTGAGGCAGCCGTCGACCTTGCGCTCGTAGTGGTCGAGGGCCTCGGCGGAGACGACGCCGGGCTCGGGTTCGACGCGGGCCCACTCGACGGAGAAACGGAAGGCGTTGAGTCCGAGTCCGGCGGCCAGGTCGAGGTCCGTCTCCCACTGCTGGTAGCCCCGGCAGGCCGGCCCGCTCGGCTCGCGGAACAGCGAGGGCGTCGTGTGCTCCAGGAACCAGGTGTCGCTGGCGCTGTTGTGGCCCTCGTTCTGATGCCCCGCGGTGGCGACGCCCCACAGGAAGGTGTCGGGCAGCTTGGTGTGTGTCATGTGTGCTCCTTGCACTGAGCCGGTGGTCCGGTGAGCGGGTCGGCCTGAGCCGATTCGACGGGCGTCACCGTGCGGTTGCGGGAAACGGGGGCCGGAAGGTGTGCCGGCCGGGTCCGATCTCCATGGGCTCCGTGCCCGGCAGCTCGACCAGTGCGGTGACGTCCGGCGGTACGAGGAGGTCGACGTGCAGCGTGCCGCCCTCGCGACGCCATCCGATCCCGGCGCGGCCGTACGGCGTGTCGTGGTCGGCCCGGGCCCAGGTGAGGCCCCCGCCGGGACGGGGACGGACCAGCAGTCGCCGATAGCCCGGCTCGGCGGGGGCCAGTCCGGCGACGGTGCGGTGGATCCAGTCGGCGACCGCGCCGAGCGCGTAGTGGTTGAAGGAGGTCATCTCGCCGGGGTTGACGCTGCCGTCGGGGAGCATGCTGTCCCAGCGTTCCCATACGGTGGTGGCGCCCATGTCGACCTGGTGGAGCCACGAGGGGGAGGCCCGTTGGGTCAGCAGCCGGTAGGCGGTGTCCACGTGCCCGGTGTCGGTCAGCGCGTCGCACACCAGGGGCGTGCCGAGGAAGCCGGTGCCGATGCGGTGCCCGCGCTCGGCCACCAGACCGGCCAGCCGGCGTCCGGCCTCCGCGCGGTCGGCGTCGTCCTCCAGCAGCCGGAAGCACAGGGCGAGGGCGTAGGCGGTCTGAGTCTCCTCCGTCAGACGCCCGCCTCCGGCGTGGAAACGGGAGTTGAAGGCGTCGCGGACCGCGTCGGCCAGGGCGTGGTAGTGCGCGGAGTCGTCCTTGTTCCCCAAGACCCCGGCGGTGCGGGCCAGGAGCCGAGCGGAGTGGGCGAAGTACGCCGTGGCGACCAGGGTGGACGCCGTCATCGCGCGGCCGGGATCGTCCGCCGGGGCGGTCGGGTCGAGCCAGTCGCCGAACTGGAACCCCTCACCCCAGATGCGGTCCGGCCCGGCGATCCGGTCGACGGCGTCGACCCAGCCACGCATCGAGGGGTACTGGGCGCGCAGCACGTCGGCGTCGCCATAGCGCTCGTACAGCACCCAGGGGACGATGACGGCCGCGTCACACCAGCCGGCCATCGGCGGGTTGCCGGGCGGCATGGGTACCGGCGTGATCACCGGGATGTCGGGGCTGAACACCGGGGGTACGCGGCGTTCGTCGTCGCCTTGGTCGGCGGCGAGATCGCGCAGCCAGGAGCGCAGGAAGTCGCGGACGTCGTAGAGGAAGGCGGCGGTGGGGGCGAAGACCTGGACGTCGCCGGTCCAGCCGAGGCGCTCGTCGCGTTGCGGGCAGTCGGTGGGTACGTCGACGAAGTTGCCGCGCATCCCCCACACCACGTTCTCGTGCAGGCGGTTCAGGGAGTCGTCCGAGCAGGAGAACCAGCCGGTGCGGCGCAGGTCGCTGTGGAGCACGACGGCCGTGATGTCGGCGGGGTCGAGCTCGCCGGGCCAGCCCTCGACCTCGGCGTAGCGGAAGCCGTGGAAGGTGAAGCGGGGTTCCCACTCCTCGCCCGCCGGGTCGCCGCGCAGGACGTAGCGGTCGGTGGCGGTGGCGTGCCGCAGCGGACGGGTGCAGAGGTCGCCGTCCTGCAGCACCTCGGCATGGCGGAGGGTGACCGTGCGGCCGGCCTCGCCGCGGACGCGGATGCGCAGCCGCCCGACGAGGTTCTGACCGAAGTCGAGGATGGTCCGGCTCGTGGGTGAGGTGGTCACGGAGACGGGTGCCAGGTGCTGCATGCGGCGCACCGGGGGGCTGTCGGCCGGGAAGAGGACGGTGGTGTCGAAGTCCAGGATCTCCACCGGCTGCCACGCCGAGTCGTCGAAGCCGGGTTCGCTGAAGCCGGCTTGCTCGCGGCGGGCGTCGTACTCCTCGCCCTCGTACAGACCGGCGGTGAGTACAGGCCCGGGGCTCCAGCGCCAGCCGTCTCCGGTACCGACGGTGTCGGCGGAGCCGTCGGTGTACTCCACGCGCAGTTCGGCGAGGAGTCCGGTGTGCTCACCGTAGATGTCCCGGGTACCGCCGTTGAATCCGAGCAGGCCCCGGTACCAGCCGTCGGCCAGGTGGGCACCCCAGGCGTTGCGGCCCTCGCGGACCAGGGCCGTGACGTCGAAGGACTGGTAGCGGTGGCGATGGCGGTAGCTCGTCCAGCCGGGGGCCAGGACGTGGTCGCCCACCATGGTTCCGTTGAGCTCCAGCTCGTAGACGCCGAGGGCGGTGACGAGGAGTCGCGCCGATCGCACCGCTGCCCGCGTGGTGAACTCGCCACGCAGCAGGGCGGCGGGGCGGGCGCCGCCTTCCGTGGAGGCGGGTGCAGAGGGGCGGGGGCTGGCGACGCGTGCGGTCGGGGTCCAGTGGGGGGACATGGCGGCCATCATGCGGCTAATACCTAGTGAAAGCTAGGCATTCAGGAGTGTGGCGTGCGTCACGGCGGCAGGTGTGGTGGCGCGAGGATGCGTTCATGGCGGTGTGCAGGCCCCGCCGGGCCGCAGTCGGGCTGCTCTCTGGCGCGGTGGCGACACCGCGACGCTCGTCCGCCTCGATGCCGACCGGACGGCGGCCCGGCCCCGGCGAGGCAGGCGGCGATGTTCCACACCGCCCGCACCATCGGCGGCAGCGCCCGCACCCCGAAGACGCAGGAGGAGATGAGCCGGGCAGGCGTTGACCACGTCGTCGGGCTCGACTTCGCCGGGGGCCGTGATCAACCTGGCGGGCTCAATCCGTCTGGAATGGTGGCCAGTCGGTGATCGGGCGCGGTTCTTGGAGGCGTCCCCTGGCGGTGGCGTCGGCGGCGACCTCGATCAGGAGGTACTGGTCGCCCGAGAACACCCAGAAGCGATTCTCGGTCCCCGGAACCGCCATCCCACTCCGGTTACACCACCTGATCCGGTCACCGCGAAGGCAGAAAAGCACGGCCCGTACAACCATGGTTGTACGGGCCGTGCTCCGTTTCTCAACCCTTCGTTTCAATGTGTTGTGACGCTCCGTTTCCGCAGGTCACCATGGTCATCGCCACAGCCCGTAACCGCAGAAACGGATGGCTAGGTGCACACGTCTCAGCAACCCACAGCAATTGTTTCCCAGGCGCAGACAAGTGACTTCGAAGAGGGCTGGCAGCGCACTGCAGTCGAGGAGATTGCGGCGCGGCTCGCCGACCCGGACTTTCCTTGCGTCTTCTCGCGGAACGCTTTCCGCAAGCAGCTCCTGAGGTTCGTCTTCGTGGCGGACGGCGGGAGCGACGGCATTCGGCATCTGGCGGCGGCTCTGACGGAGTACGTCGAGGAGGCGGGGCGCTGGGACGGTCAACTGGACACCGCGTATCCGCTGGTCGTGGTGTTCCCGCCGGACGCCGTGACGGCGGACTCGGTCGAAGGCCACCACGCCTTCGGCTGGCACGTGCTGCAGGAACTGCACCGTGTCGACCCCGCGCCCTGGCCCGCCGGCGTCGCGCGGCATCCCGATGCCGAGACGTGGTCCATGTGCTTCAACGGAATGCCGCTGTTCTGCAATATGAGCAACCCCGCGCACCGGGTTCGCCGCAGCCGGAACCTCGGCGGTTCCTTCGTACTCGTCATCAATCCGCGCGAGCGGTTCGATGTGTTCGCCGGAGAAACTCCGAGCGGCCGGAAAGTCCGCGCCAACATCCGCAAGCGCATACACCGTTACGACGGTGTCCAGCACTCGCCGCAATTGGGTTCCTACGGCGTCGGCGCCCTCGAATGGCGCCAGTACGGCCTGATCGAGGAGAACACCGGGCGAACCGACACCTGCCCCTTCCGGCCCCACGACACCGACGACACCGACGACACGCAGAGGAATGCCTGACTCATGATCGAGCTCATCGTCTCCCAGGGCCGGGTGGCCGACCGGAAGCCCCGCATGATCGAGGGCGCCGCCCGCATCGCGCGCGCCGTGGAGGAGCGGTACGGACTCACCGGCCGATGGATCGGCGAGCCCGCTCCGGCCGCGAACGACGACTGGAGCGTCAGCCTTCCGCAGGCCGAGGGGCAGTTGACCGCACTGGGCCGGGCGGTCGGCGAGAGCATCCGCGGCGGCCACCGTACGGTCCTCGTCTCCAACACCTGCCCGGCGAGCATCGGCACGCTGCCGGTCGTGGCCAGGGAGCTCCCGGACGCGGTCGTGCTCTACATCGACGGACACGGCGACTTCAACACACCGGACACGACCGGCACCGGCTACCTGGGCGGGATGGTCCTCGCCGCCGCGTGCGGCCTGTGGGACAGCGGCCACGGCGGCGGGCTGCCCGCCTCGCAGGCGGTGCTGGTCGGCGCGCGGGACATCGACGAGGCCGAGGCGGGGCTCATCGCCCGGGCCGGGGTTCGGGTCATCCCGCCCGGGGAGACGACGGCGGAGAACATCCTGGACGCCATCGGCGACCGCCCCGTCTGGGTGCACATCGACTGGGACGTACTCGAACCGGGCCATGTGCCGGCCGACTACACCGTCCCCGACGGCCTGCTCCCGGAGCAGATCCGGACCGTCTTCGACACGATCCCGGCGGACCGGCTGCTCGGGGTCGAACTGGCCGAGTTCGACGCCTCCTCGGACGAGGCGCAGAACGAACGTGCGGTCGCCGTGATCCTCGACATGATCGCGCCCGTCTTCGAAAACCCCTTCGAGAACGCCCGCGAGAACGCCTTCGCCGGCCGGTAGGCCCGCTTCCTCTCTCCCCACCAGCCCGTCAAGGAGATCCCATGCCCCTCTTCGACAGCATCCTCGACACCGTCGGCCGCACCCCGATCGTCAGACTGAACCGGCTCGGCCCCGCACACGCCACGGTCTACGTGAAGGTGGAGGCGTTCAACCCCGGCGGCTCGGTCAAGGACCGGCTCGCACTCTCCGTGGTCCTCGACGCCGAGGCCAAGGGGCTGCTGAAGCCCGGCGACACGATCGTCGAGTGCACCTCCGGGAACGTCGGCATCGCCCTGGCGATGGTGGCCGCGGCGCGCGGCTACCACTTCGTCGCCGTCATGGGCGACACGTACTCGCAGGAGCGGCGCAAGCTCATCCGGGCGTACGGCGGCAAGGTCATCCTCTTCCCCGGCGAGCTGGGCAGCAGCGGCGGCAACCGCATCGCCGACGAACTGGCCGAGAAGCACGGCTGGTTCCGGGCCAACCAGTTCGACAACCCGGCCAACCCCGCCTACCACCGGGAGACCACGGCGTCGGAGATCCTCGCCGACTTCGCGGGCAAGCGGCTGGACTACTTCGTCACCGGGTTCGGCACCAGCGGCACCCTCACCGGCGTCGGGCAGATGCTGAAGACCGCCCGCCCCGGGGTCCGGGTCGTCGCCGCCGAGCCGGAGAACGCGGCCATCCTGGGCAAGAAGGAGTGGAACGTCCACCGGATCCAGGGCTGGTCCCCCAACTTCGTGCCCAGTGTGCTCGACGACAGAGTCATCGACGAGCTGGTCACCATCGACGAGACGGTGGGCCGTGACACCGCGCGTCGGCTCGCCGCGGAGGAGGGCATCTTCGCCGGCATCTCCGCCGGCGCCACCCTGGCGACCGCGCTGCGCGTCGCGGAGACCGCGCCCGAGGGGTCGGTGCTGCTCGCCATGCTGCCGGACACCGGCGAGCGCTATCTGTCCACGTTCCTCATGGAGGGCGTCAACGAGGGATCGGACGACGAGTGGCTCGCGTCACTGGACTGAAGGGAACTGACGTGAAGAGGGAATTCGTTCCCCCGGCCGCCCGGTTCGCCGCTCTGCCCGATCCGTTCACCCTGCGCTGCGGCGGGACCCTCACCGGTGCGCGCGTGGCGTACGAGACCGTCGGACGGCTGAGGCCCGAACGCGACAACGCCGTCCTCGTCCTCACCGGCCTCTCTCCCGACAGCCATGTCGCCTCCCACCCGGCGGACCCCTCGCCGGGATGGTGGGAGGCCATGGTGGGGCCGGGCAAGCCGGTCGACACGGACCGCTGGTACGTGATCTGCCTGAACGCGCTGGGCAGTTGCAAGGGCTCCACCGGGCCGGCCTCCACCGATCCCGCCACGGGCGAGCCGTACGGCCCCGACTTCCCCGAACTGTCGCTGGAGGACATCGCGGACGCGGCCGCCCACACCGTGCGTGCCCTGGGCATCGAGCGGCTCGCGTGCGTCATCGGCACCTCCATGGGCGGGATGACCGCGCTGTCCCTGCTGGCCCGGCACCCCGGCCTGGCCCGCACCCACCTGAACATCTGCGGGGCGGCGAACTCGCTGCCCTTCGCGACGGCGATCCGCTCGCTGCAACGCGAGGCGATCCGCTTCGACCCGCAGTGGAACGGCGGCCGCTACGACGCGCGCACCTACCCGCACCGCGGCATGCTCACGGCACGCAAGCTGGGCATGGCGACCTACCGTTCGGCCCGGGAGTGGGACAGCCGCTTCGGCCGTGCCCGCATCGCGGCGGAGCGCCGCACGGACGGCGAACGCTTCGGTCCGGAGTTCGAGGTCGAGGCGTACCTCGAATGCCACGCCCGGAAGTTCGCCGGCCGGTTCGACCCCAACAGCTATCTCCACCTCAGCCGCTGCATGGACCGTTTCGACCTCGGAGAGTCCTCCGGCTCCACGACCGCCGAGGCCCTGGCCCGGATACGGCTCGAGAAGGCGCTGGCCATCGGGGTGGAGACCGACATCCTCTTTCCGCTCCGACAGCAGCGGGAGATCGCCGACGGCCTCGGCGCCGGCGGCACGGACGCCGAGTTCCTGGCACTGGATTCCGACGAAGGCCACGACGCCTTCCTCGTCGACATCGACCGCTTCGGCACGCCCGTCGCGAAATTCCTCACCACGCTGTAGCACTACGGAGGTTCGTATGTCCGACCCCTCGACCCGGCTGGCCCTCGTCACCGGCGCCAACCGCGGCATCGGCTTCGAGACGGCACGCCAACTCGCCGCCCGGGGCGTCCACGTGCTCCTCGCCGGACGGGACCGCGAGGCGGTCGCCGTGGCGGTGAAGGAACTGCGCCGGACCGCCCGGGCGGTGGAGCCGCTGGTCCTCGACGTGACCGACGCCGGCAGCATCCGGGCCGCCGCCGACGAGGTCGAGCGGTCGTACGGCCGGCTCGACATCCTCGTCAACAACGCCGCGATCCGTATCGAGGAGTACGGCAGGAAGCCGTCGGAGCAGCCGCTCTCGCTATGGCGCCAGACCTTCGACACCAACTTGTTCGGCGTCGTCGAGGTGACCCGGGCGCTGCTGCCCCTCCTGCGACGGTCCCCGGCGGGACGCATCGTGAACATGTCCAGCCTGCTGGGCTCCGTCGGCACCCACAGCGATCCCGACTCGTACGCCTACAGCGACATGTTCAAGTCCCTCCCCGCCTACAGCGCCTCCAAGAGCGCGGTCAACTCCTGGACCGCGCACCTCGCCTACGAGCTGCGCGACACCCCGATCAAGGTGAACGCCGTGCACCCCGGCTACACCCGGACCGGCCTGAACGACGGCGAGGGAGACCTCGACGTCCCGGACGGCGCGCGGACGGGCGTGGCGATGGCCCTGCTCGGCGACGACGGCCCGACCGGCTCGTACACGCATCGCGGAGAAACCGTCCCCTGGTGATTCCGCCGACCAATGGAGTGATTTCGATGGGCAATCACGTGGCCCTGGCCACCGACACGACCAGCCTTCCGATCGACTACGACATGCCGCTGCTGCTGGAGGCATGCCAGGCCGTCGGACTACGGGCCGAGATATGCAGCTGGGAGGACCCGGACATCGACTGGGGGGTCTTCGACGCCGTGCTGCTGCGGTCCCCTTGGAGTTACGTCGAGCAACTCCCGCGCTTCCTGGAGTGGTGCGAGCGCGTCACCGCCGTGACGCACCTGCTCAACCCGCTTCCCGTGGTGCGCTGGAACCTCGACAAGAGCTACCTGGGCGATCTGGACGCGGCCGGGGTGCCGGTCGTGCCGAGCAGTTTCGTGGCGCCCGAGGCCGACCCGGCCGACGCCCTGCGGGCCTTCCTCGCACGGCACCCCGAGGCCGCGGAGTTCGTGGTGAAGCCGACCGTCGGCGCCTACTCGCGGGACGTGCAGCGATTCTCCCGCGCGCAGGAGCCCGAGGCGGCGCGGCACATCGCCAAGCTGCTCCAGCAGGGCTGCGACGCACTGATCCAGCCCTATCTGGACGCCGTCGACCGCGACGGCGAGACCGACCTGATCTACTTCGACGGCGCGTACAGCCACGCCATCCGCAAGCGGGCGCTGCTCCTGCCGGACGGCACCGTCGACGTCCCCACGCAGGACGCCCGCACCGCGCGGGAGGCCGCCCCGGATGAGCGGGCGGTCGCCTCGGCCGCGCTGGAGGCCGTGGTGGCACGGCTGGAGCTGGGGCAGCCGCTGCTGTACGGCCGCGTCGACCTGATCCGCGACGGCGACGGCAGGCCCGTACTGCTCGAGCTGGAAGTGTGCGAGCCGTCGCTGAGCATGCCCTTCGCGGAAGGCTCCGCGGCCCGGTTCGCGCAGGCCATCGCCGCCCGGCTGGACCACCTCTCCCGCGACCGAAAGAACGGATGACCATGGCAACGCAGCAGACCCCGACCATCTCCGCCCCGCCCGCGGGTTCCTCCGCCCCGGCTGCCGGAGCCGCGGCCCCGCCCCCCGCCTCGGTCGTACCGCGCGGCACCCTCTACGCCGCGCTCGGCGTGCTCAGCTTCTCCTTCAGCTTCCCCGGCACGGCGTGGGCCCTCGACGGCTTCGGTCCGTGGAGCGCCATCGGGGTGCGCGGCGTGCTCGCCGCCGTCATCGCGGCCGCGGCGCTGCTCGTGACGCGGGCGCCGCTGCCGACCCGAGCCGACTGGCCGGCGCTCGCCGTCGTCGCGGGCGGCTGCGCGATCGGCTTCCCGCTGCTCACCACGCTCGCCCTGCAGACCTCGTCCACGGCGAACTCGGCGATCGTCATCGGCGCGCTGCCGATGGCCACCGCGGCGTTCTCCGCGGTCCTCACCCGCCGCCGCCCCTCGAAGGTGTTCTGGGCGGCGGCCCTGACCGGCGGGGCGACCGTCATCGCCTTCACGCTCTCGCAGAGCCACGGCAAGCCGACGGTCGCCGATCTCTACCTCTTCGGCGCCCTCGTCGTCTGCGCCGCCGGGTACGCCTTCGGCGGGCGGCTCTCCGCCCACATGCCGGGATGGCGGGTCATCGCCTGGGGCGTGGTGCTGGCCGCCCCGGTGAACCTCGTCCTGTCCCTGTGGGCACTGCCGCACGAGCCGGTGCACTTCACGGCCAAGGCGCTGGTCGGCATGGCGTACATCGCGGCCGTCTCCCAGTTCGGCGGGTTCGTCGTCTGGTACAAGGGCATGGGGCTCATCGGGGTGGCCCGCGCGAGTCAACTCCAGCTGGCGCAGCCGCTGCTGACCCTCGTGTGGGCCGTGTTGCTGCTGGGCGAGGAGATCGGCGCGGCCGTGCCGCTGACCGCGGCCATCGTGCTCGCCTGCATCGTCGTCACCCAACGGGCCCGGACGTCCTGAGGCGACTACGTCACCGGTCCGGCGGCCCCAGCACCACGAAATCCGTGGCTCTGGGGCCGCCGGACTGCTGCTTTCTCACCCTGCGGACAGCCTTTTCCTCAGATACCGATGGTGCTACGTTTCTTCGCGATCATGCTGCGGGGCCAACCGGAACGGCCTGCGGCCCCGGAGAAGGGGAAGCGAGAGTTGAGTCGTCAGGCAGCCGCACAGCACCTCCGTACCGCCACATCCGCCATCATCGAGGCGTACCGGACGGAGCTGCGGCGGCTCGGCAGCCCGCTGGCGACCCGCGACGACGCCTGGCAGCAGTGCCGGTACCAGGCACAGAACATCGTGGCCGAGTGCGCGCAGTCCCTGGAGACGGGCCGGCCTGCGGAGGTCACCGGGGTGGGGGAGTACTCCCGGCTCCTGGGAGCGCACCGCGTCACCCAGCAGATCCCGGTGTCCGAGTCGGTCCGGGCGGCCGAGGTGCTCTGGCAGGCCATGCAGGAGGCGGCCACGGGGGCGGCGGCCCTCATGCCGGCCGGGGAACGGCACGCGGTCCAGCAGGAGATCAGCACCACGTTCCGTACGGTCACGGGAAGGCGCCTCTACCAGGGAATCCGCGGCTACGAGGAGGCCACACGGCCAACGGCCCCGACCCCGGCCCCGGCTACCGTGCCCGCCCCGGCTTCTGCCGACGGTCCGCCGCGGCCGTCCGGGACGGGCTCCCAGGCGGATCCGGACGCGCAGGCGCTGGAGTCGCTGACGCTGCGGGAGCGGGAGATCCTCGCGGCCGTACGCGAAGGCCTGACGAACCGGCAGATCAGCCGGCGCTTCGAGATCACCGAGGCGACCGTCAAGCGCCATCTGCACAACGCGTACCGCAAGCTCGGCATCAACTCCCGGGTGCAGGCGCTCAACAAGACGTTCGGGGAAAAGAGTTGACCGCGCCGCTGGAGCGGCGCGGTCGGGGTGATCAGGGTGGGCTCGCGGAGGTCGGCGTCCGGTTCACCCGAGGGGCTGCCCCAGGGCCAGGACGGCCAGCATGGCGAGGTTCGCGACGTACTGGGTGACCATGAAGGCCCGGTAGGCGCCGCGCCGTTCCGCGCGGTCGGCGTGTTCACGACGGGCGCCGTGCAGCACCCGGGCGACGACCCACACCGCCCCCAGCGCCACGGGCACCGCGGCCGCCAGGGCGGGCGTCGCCCACAGCAGTGCCAGTGCCGGCGCACCCGCGCCGACGGTGACGGCGCCTGCCACCGCCAGGGCACGCGCGACCGCCGGACCGCGGACGACCGCGACGGTACGGCGGCCGCCGGCCGCGTCACCGCGGACGTCGCCCAGGTCCTTGACCACGGCACCGACCAGCGCCATCCAGGCCGACATCACCCCGGCGACCAGCACGCCCGTCGCGGTCCACTCGCCGCCGGACGCCGCGACCCCCGTGCCGTACGCGGTCGCGCCCAAGCCGAAGACCACCATCGCGCACCGTCCGCTGGAGCACTTGGCCTTTACGGGTTCGGCCGAGTAGGCCCAGCTGAGCGCCAGGAAGCCGGCCGTCCAGAGCACCACCCGGGGCCCGGCCAGCCCCCCGAGGAGGAGGGCGGCGCAGGCCAGGAGCACGGTGCCGTTGGCCGCGGTCCGTGCGGGGAGGTCGCCGCGGGCGATCGGGCGCCGCGAGCCGTTGGCCCGGTCCTCGCGGACGTCGGTGACACCATTGAGCAGATACGCGTAGACCACGGCACACCACAGGGACGCCATGCCGAGCGCGGGCCGCGCCAGCGCGTGCGGCAGCTGCGCCGCGGACGCCATCCCGACCGCGAACCGCAGGAGAAAGGCGACCTGGACGGTCGGACGGGCCTCCTGCACGCAGAGGCGAAGGGTTTCCACGGCTGAGTGCCAACGGAGATCCAGGACTCGAGCCGGCCTGGCGACGATCACTTGCCCACTGAGATTGATCACGGGCGCAACTCTAGGAATCGCCTCACAGGCCCGGCCATACAACCATCGGCGTACAGGGGGTGTACTCCCGACGCGGCCAACGACCGCTCGGTCAGGGCACTTTGTGGCGGCGAGAGGGTGAAGTAGAGAGGGAGGTGGGGGGAGGGTTGCGGGCGGTGATCCGTGGGCGGATCGGCCCCGCGGTCGCGCGTCGAGGTACGGCGCGCGGCGGTGCGGACGGTCGTGTGGGCGTACGTGCGTGAGGGTGCTCGTGCGCGTGAGGGTGTGCGGGTCGTGCCTGCGTCGTACGGGGTGGATCAGGCCTGCGCGGCGGCCAGTTCGGCCGTGATGCGCTCGGTGCGGCCGGCCGACAGGTCCAGGGCGGCGAGCACGGAGGGCACCGTCAGGCTGGGCAGGATGTGGCGCTGCATCGAGATGTAGCGCTCCTCCAGGTCCGCGTAGTCGCTGAGGGTCTGCGACACCACCTGGATGCCGGTGAAGGCGCCCATGATCAGCTCGGCCGCCTCCGCGGTGTTCACGTGGGGCAGCAACTCGCCGTTCTCCTGGGCCTGGTTCAGCAGCCCCAGCAGCATCTCCCGCCACCGCAGGAACGGTCCTCGCCGGTCCAGGGTGTGCGCCTGCTGGTCCATGGAGAGGCGCACCCCGGCCCGGGTGAGCAGGTTGGTCCGCAGCCGGTACGTGAACCAGAGGCCCATGTCGACCAGTTCCTGGAGCTTCAGGGGTTGCGGGGGGACCTGCTCGGGCGGCTCCTGCGCGTCGAACACGCCCAGCGCCAGCTCTTCCTTGGACTGGAAGTGGAAGTAGAGGGCGCCCTTGGTCACGCCGGCCACCTTGAGGATCTCGGTGATGGTGGCCGCCTGGTACCCCTGTCGCTCGAAGACGACCGCCGCCGCCTCCAGGATCGTCTGGCGGGTGCGGATCGCGCGATCCTGCTTGGCCACGCCTGCCTCCTCAGTCATCGATATCGTCCGGTGGCCGCATCCGGTCGGGAACCGGTCACCCTAGAAAAAAAACCGCTCAGTCTGTATCTTATCAGTGCGCGCGCACCACAGACCAGTTTGCCCGCCATGTGCCCCGGGGGGGACCCATGTACTCAGATGCCCTTTTGTCGGGTCTGGCCATAGCCACCCGTCCGCAAAGAAAAACCGGTCAACCGGTTCCCATCGAGCTCGTCCACCGGACCAGACCGGGGGACGCCTTCCCTCACCGATGGACCCGGACGGACGAGAACCGATTCTCGGTCACCGCACGACTGCCCCACGACCACCCGTTCTTCGCGCCCGTCCACGGAGACCGCCACGACCCGCTGCTCCTCATGGAGGCGATGCGGCAGGCCGCCATGCTCGTCTTCCACGCCGGGTACGGCGTCCCGGTCGGCCACCACTTCCTGATGTCCGGCCTGGACTACGCCTGCTACCCCGAGCACATGGCGGTCGGTGGGGAGCCGGCCGACGTGGAGATCGAGACCACCTGCTCCGACCTCGTGTGGCGCGGGGAGACCCTCGCCCGGGGACGGGTCGACTGGCTCGTCCGCCGCGACGGCCTCCTCGTCGCCGCGGGCACCGGCCTGACCCGGTTCATCGGCCCGTCCGTCTACCAGCGGATGCGCGGCGACCACGCCCAGCCCCGCCCCTGGCGCGCCACCACCAGGCCGCTGCCCGCCGCCCAGGCCGGCCGGACCCGCGCGGACGACGTCGTCCTGTCGCCCACGCCCCACCGCAACCTGTGGGAGCTGCGCGTGGACACCGCCCACCGCACCCTCTTCCAGCGGCCCAAGGACCACGTGCCCGGCATGCTCCTGCTGGAGGCCGCCCGCCAGGCCGCCTGCGCCGCCACCTCCGGCGCGCGGTTCGTCCCCACCGCCGGTGTCACCCGCTTCCACCAGTACGCCGAGTTCGACCGGCCCTGCTGGATCAGGGCCTCGGTCCTGCCGGACACCCTCCCGGGCACCCTCGCCGTCCGCGTCACCGGACAGCAGGACGCCCAGAGCGTCTTCACCGCCACCCTGTCCGGCCCCGCGCTCGCGCGCTGACCGCACCGCGGAAGGAGAGCCATGATCCTGGTGACGGGGGCGACGGGTCCGGTCGGCCGAGAGGTCGCCCGTCTCCTGTGCGGGAAACGGCCCCTGCGCCTCCTCGCCCGCGACCCCGGCCGGGTGCGCGTCACGGGGCCCGGCGTCGAGACCGTACGCGCCGACTACGCCGACCGGGCCTCCCTCGACGCCGCCCTGCGCGGCGTGGACGCCGCCCTCCTGGTGACCAACCGCGTCACCGAACCCGACGACGCCCGCTTCGTACGGGCCGCCCGCGACGCCGGCGTACGGCACGTGGTGAAACTGTCCATGCTCGCCGTCACCGAGCCCGCCGCCGACGACCTCATCACCCGCACCCAGTGCCGGAACGAGGACGTCATCCGCGAGTCCGGTCTCGCCTGGACGTTCCTGCGCGCCCGCACCTTCATGTCCAACACGCTGTCCTGGGCACCCGGCATCCGCACCGAGGGAGTCGTCCGCGCCCTGTACGGCACGTCCCGCGTGGCCTGCGTCGACCCGCGCGACATCGCGGCCGTCGCCGTCCGCGCCCTGACCGAACCGGGTCGGCACGAGGGCCGGGCGTACGGCCTGTCCGGACCCGAGGCCATCAGCGCGGCCGATCAGACCGCCCAGCTCGCCCAAATCCTCGGACGGCCCCTGCGGTTCGAGGAGCTCACCCGGAGCGAGGCGTTGAGCTGGTCGATCTGCTCGTCGGTGTTGAGGGCGGTCATCTGGACGCGGAAGCCGACCTGGCTGCGCGGGACGAGCGGATAGGCGGCGA
>NZ_JBEXNO010000011.1:0-169421 GCF_040611175.1 Streptomyces sp. NPDC003036
CGCCCGGTTACATTCCGAACCCGGAAGCTAAGCCTTTCAGCGCCGATGGTACTGCAGGGGGGACCCTGTGGGAGAGTAGGACGCCGCCGAACAATCTTTCAAGGACCCTTGGTCCCAGCGTGCATGCTGGGACCAAGGGTCCTTTTTTCAATTGTGCGGGATTTTCCCGAAGCGCATCGGACGGCCGACTGCGCGAGAATGACTGCGGTACCCGAATGACAGGAGTCATGCCCATGTCCACCAACTCCTCCGACGATCGTCCGGAGCGCGAGCCGCGTCGCAGGGACGGTGGCGAGCGGGGCGGCTTCCGGCGTGATGACCGCGGCGGGCCGCGTCGGGACGACAACCGTGGCGGTGGCTTCCGCCGCGACGACCGAGGCGGGCGCCCCGCCGGCGGCGGCTTCCGCCGTGACGACCGGCGGGACGACCGCCGTGATGATCGTCGGGACGACCGGCCGGCCTTCCGGCGCGATGACCGGCGCGACGACCGGCCCGCTGACAGGCGGGATGACAACCGTGGCGGCGGTTTCCGTCGTGATGACCGTCGGGATGACCGGCCCGCCTTCCGGCGTGACGACCGCCGGGATGATCGGCCTGGTTTCCGTCGCGACGACAGGCGGGATGACAACCGCGGTGGTGGCTTCCGTCGCGATGACCGTCGGGACGACCGGCCCGCCTTCCGGCGCGATGACCGGCCCGCTGACAGGCGGGATGACAACCGCGGTGGTGGCTTCCGTCGCGATGACCGGCCCGCTGACAGGCGGGATGACAACCGTGGCGGCGGTTTCCGGCGCGACGACCGCCGTGACGACCGTGACCGTGGTGGGTTCCGCCGGGATGACAACCGCGGTGGTGGCTTCCGTCGCGATGACCGTCGGGACGACCGGCCCGCCTTCCAGCGCGATGACCGGCGTGATGACCGGCGCGACGACCGTCGGGATGACAACCGTGGCGGTGGCTTCCGTCGCGATGACCGTCGGGACGACCGGCCCACGTTTCCGCGGGACGACCGGGCTCCGCGGCGCGATGACCGCGACCGCGGTGACCGCGGTGGGTTCCGTCGGGACGACCGCGGTGACCGCGGTGACCGCGGCACCTTCCCCCGCGACGACCGAATGCAGCGTCGGGACGACCGGCGCGATGACCGGCGCGATGACCGGCCCGGCTTCCGTCGGGACGACCGGGCGCGTGGGCCCCGCCGCGATGACCGGCGCGATGACCGGCGTGACGACCGGCGCGGTGGCGGCTACCGGGGGCGGGACGACCGTGGTGGGTTCCGGCGGGAGGACCGTGAGCGGGAGCCCATCAAGCGGCTGCCGATCCCGGCGGACGTCACCGGTGACGAGATCGACAAGGACGTGCGGCAGGAGCTCATGAGCCTGCCGAAGACGCTCGCCGAGGATGTCGCCAGGAACCTCGTGATGGTCGCCAAGCTCATCGACGAGGACCCGGAGCAGGCGTACGCGTACTCGCGCATCGCGCTGCGGCTGGCCTCGCGCGTGGCCGCGGTGCGGGAGGCGGCCGGCTTCGCGGCGTACGCCACGCAGAAGTACGCCGAGGCTCTGGCGGAGTTCCGCGCGGCCCGGCGGATGACCGGCAGTGTGGAGCTGTGGCCCGTCATGGCGGACTGCGAGCGCGGGCTGGGCCGGCCCGAGCGGGCGATGGCGATGGCCGGTGAGCCCGAGGTGCAGAAGCTGGACAAGGCCGGCCAGGTCGAGATGCGGCTCGTGGCCGCGGGGGCGCGCAGGGACATGGGGCAGCTCGACGCCGCCATCGTGACCCTGCAGAGCCCGGAACTGGCGTCGAACTCCATCCAGCCGTGGACCGCGCGCCTTCGGTACGCGTACGCCGACGCGCTGCTGGAGGCGGGGCGCGAGGACGAGGCGCGGGAGTGGTTCGCCAAGGCGCTGGAGGCCGACAAGGACGGCTCGACCGACGCATCCGACCGGCTCGCCGAGATGGACGGTGTCGAGTTCGTCGACGCCGCCATGGAGGACGAGGACACGGACGCGGACGACGACGCAGAGGAGCTGGACGCCGAGGACGGCGACCAGCGCTGATGACGAAAGGGCGGCACCCCATCCCGGGGGTGCCGCCCTTTTCGCGTTTCAGCCCAGGGCGAGGCTGCGGAGCACCAAACCCGTCGCGGGTTTCGGGCCGAACGACGTCGACTTGCGGGGCATGGTGACGCCCTGGCGGGCGAGGTCGCGCACGACCTCTTCCCGTACCGGATGCATCAGGACCGCCGTGCCGCCTCGGCGGGAGGCCAGGCCGACGGCGGCTTCGGTGTCGTGGATGTACGCGATGTGCCCGGAGGTGTCCGGGATCCGCCAGAGGTGGTCGATCAGGGTGGCGTGCAGGACCGTCGCGTCGAGCGTGCGCCAGGCTTCGGGGCGGTCCGCCGGGATCGTACGGGCCAGCAGGGCGGGGTCCGGGCGGTCGATGAGGTGGAAGCGGCCGTCGGCACCGGTGAGGAGGAACGCGTTGCCTTCGGCGGCGGCGGAGGCGAGGGTCTCCATGGCCGCCGGGAGCGGAGTGCCCTCGTCCAGGGTGCGTATGCGGAAGCGGTCGTCGAGGGCGGCGAGCGCGTCGGCGATGGGCAGGCGGTTCAGCAGGCGGTGGATGGCGCGGACCTGGAGGGGGTAGCGGGCGGTGTCGACGAGGAGGACCAGGCCGTAGTTCCAGGGGCCGGGGGACGGGTGCTCCTCGCGCAGGCGCAGGTAGGTCGCCCAGCGGTGGTGACCGTCCGCGATCAGGGCCTGGTGGTGGGCGAGGTCGGCGGCGATCCGGTCCATGTCGGCCGGGTCGGTGATGGCCCACAGGCGGTGGCTGAAGCCGTCCTCCGTGGTGGTGGCGAGGACGGGGGCGCGCAGGGTGGTGCGCTCGATGACGGCGGTCGCGCCGGTGGCGCTGCCGTTGCCGCGGTAGGTGAGGAGCAGAGGCTCCAGGTTGGCCGCGGTCGTACGCATCAGGGCCGCGCGGTCCTCGATGACGTGCGGCATGACGTCCTCGTGCGGCAGGACGACGCCCTCGGCGGGGGCGGAGAGCTCCAGGGCGCCGATGAGGCCGCGCTGGAGCAGGTCGCCCTTGCGCTGCTCGTACACGTACAGGGCGGGCTCGGCCTCCGGGGTGAGGACGCCGTCGGCGAGCCACGCGTCCAGGGTCTCGGCGGCCTGGCGGTGGCGGGCGCCGTTGGTGGCGGCCTGCGGAAGGATCAGCCGGACGATGTTGTGGGGGTCGGCCGACTCCAGGTGGTTCAGGCCGTCGGGCCGTACGACGACGTCGTACGGGGGGGAGGTCACCGCGGCGAGGCTGCCCACCCGTTGGGCGTCGTAGCGCAGCCCACGGAAGGGGAGCAGGTGCAGACCGTCGTTGGCCGCGGGACCTGTGCTGTTCATCCCAGCATCGTATGTGGGACACGTCATGAGCGATGATCGAGGGAGTGGATTCGCAGGGAGGATGACCGGACATGGCGCAGCAGCAGGGTGGCGACGGCAGGACCCGCACGACTCGGACGCGGCCGAGCGGGAGCGGGACCGCGCTGAGCGAGGCCTACGACACCGCGCTGCTGGACCTGGACGGGGTGGTGTACGCGGGCGGCGAGGCGATTGCGTACGCCGTCGACGCGCTGGAGGCGGCGCGGGCCGGCGGCATGCACCTGGCGTACGTCACCAACAACGCGCTGCGGACACCGGCGGCGGTGGCGGCGCACCTGACGGAGCTGGGTGTGCCGGCGGAGGCCACGGACGTGGTCACTTCCGCGCAGGCCGTGGCGCGGCTGGTCGCCGAGCAGGTGCCGCAGGGGTCGCGGGTGCTGGTGATCGGCGGCGAGGGGCTGCGGGTCGCGCTGCGCGAGCGCGGACTGGTGCCGGTGGAGTCGGCGGACGACGAGCCGGCGGCGGTGGTGCAGGGGTACGGGGGGCCGGAGCTGCCGTGGGGGCGGTTCGCGGAGGCGTCGTACGCCGTTGCGCGCGGGGTGCCGTGGTTCGCGTCCAACACCGACCTGACGATCCCCGGTCCGCGGGGCATCGCTCCCGGGAACGGCGCGGCGGTGGAGGTCGTCCGCATCGCGACGGGGGCGGAGCCGCAGGTGGCGGGCAAGCCGCTGACGCCGATGCACCGCGAGACGATCCTGCGGACGGGAGCGGAGCGGCCGCTGGTGGTCGGGGACCGGCTGGACACGGACATCGAGGGGGCGTTCAACGGGGGCGTGGACTCTCTGCTCGTCCTGACCGGGGTGACCGATCCGGCGCGGCTGCTCGCGGCGGTGCCGGAGCACCGGCCGACGTACGTGGACGCGGATCTGCGGGGGCTGCTGACCGGGCAGCCGGAGGTGACGGGGACGGCGGCGGACGGGTTCGAGTGCGGGGGCTGGACCGCGTCGGTGAGCGGTGGCGGCGGTGCGCTGGTGCTGGACGGTGAGGGCGAGGCCCTGGACGGGCTGCGCGCGCTGTGCGCGGCGGCGTGGACGCAGGCGGGGGCGGAGGCGTGCGCGCTGGACGCGGGGAAGGCGCTGGTCCGGCTGGGGTGGTGACAGGGCGTCAGGAGCGCGGCTCGGCACGGAAGGTGGCGTGGCCGGTCGGGTGAGCTGCCGTCGGTGCCGGCTCTTCGGGGCGCGGTCCGCCGGCCCGTCCGTGGCTCCGGAGCGTGCCTTGGCGCGGCGGATGGTGGGGTTTCCCAGGTCAGGCGGCTGGTGACCAAAGGAGGATAGGCTAACCTAACCGGGTGTTGGTCGAGAGTCCTTCCGAAGTGAGCGCGGAGCCGATACCCGCCGCCCCGCCGCGCAGGCGCCATTCGGTGCGTGCGCTGGGGCTGCTGGGGGCCGTCGGTGTCCTGCTGCTGGTGTGTGTCGCGAGCATCGTGATCGGGGCCAAACCGGTCCCCGTCGGGGATGTGTGGCACGGCGTGTTCCACAACTCCGGTACCGGCAACGACGTCGTCATCGCCGAGCTGCGCATGCCGCGCACCCTGCTGGGGCTGCTCGTCGGTGTCGCGCTCGGGCTGTCCGGCGCCGTCATGCAGGCGCTCACCCGCAACCCGCTCGCCGAGCCGGGGCTCATGGGCGTCAACGCGGGCGCCGCCGCCGCCGTCGTCACCGCCATCAGCTTCTTCGGGGTCACCTCCCTGGCCGGGTACGTGTGGTTCGCGTTCGCCGGGGCGGCGCTCGTCTCCGTCGTCGTGTACGTCCTCGGCGGCAGCCGCAGCGCCACACCTGTGCGCCTCGCGCTCGCCGGAACGGCCACCACGTTCGCGCTGTACGGCTACGTCAACGCCGTACAGCTGCTGGATTCGGCGGCCCTGGACCGGCTGCGGTTCTGGACCGTGGGGTCGCTGGCCACCGCCGACATGGCGACCATCGGCAGGATCGCGCCGTTCATCGCGGTCGGGGTCGTCCTCGCGCTGCTGATCGCGCGGCCCCTCAACGCCATGGAGATGGGCGACGACACCGCCCGCGCACTGGGCGCGAACCTCAACCGCACGCGCGTGCTCGCGATGGTCGCGGTGACGCTGCTGTGCGGCGCCGCGACCGCCGCCTGCGGGCCCATCGTCTTCGTCGGACTCGCGGTGCCGTATCTCGTACGGGCGCTCACCGGCCCGGACATGCGGTGGATCCTGCCGTACGCGGCGGTCCTCTCGCCGGTGCTGCTGCTCGGCGCCGACGTCATCGGGCGGGTCGTGGCCCGGCCCGCCGAGCTCCAGGTGGGCATCGTCACCGCGATCGTCGGCGGGCCCGTCTTCATCCACCTCGTACGCCGCAAGAGGATGGCCCAGCTGTGAAAGCGACACGCGCGATACGCATGCCCGGTGGGCTCTCCGTACGGGTCGAGCCGCGTGGCCTGGGCGTCGCCCTCGGCCTGCTCCTGGTGACGCTCGCGGCCGGGGTCGTCCTCATCGGCAGCGGTGACTTCCCCATCGCGCCCGCCGACGTCGTCGCCACGCTGCTCGGCGACGGCACGGCGGTGCAGGAGTTCGTCGTCCAGGAGCTTCGGCTGCCGCGCGTCCTCGTGGCGATCCTCGTCGGGGCCGGGCTCGGCCTGGGCGGCGCGGTCTTCCAGTCCCTCACCCGCAACCCGCTCGGCAGCCCCGACATGATCGGCTTCGGGCAGGGCGCGACCGTCGGCGCGCTCACCGTGATCGTGCTCTTCGACGGCGACGCCACCGCCGTCTCGGCCGGAGCCGTCGTCGGCGGCCTGCTGACCGGCGCGGCCGTGTACCTGCTCGCCTGGAAGCGGGGCGTCCACGGCTTCCGGCTCGTCCTCGTCGGCATCGGCGTGGCCGCCATGCTCACCGCCGTCATCCACTACCTGATCACCAAGGCGAACCTGGTGGACGCCACCCGCGCCACCGTCTGGATGACCGGCTCGCTGGAGGGGCGCGACTGGACCCAGTTCTGGCCGCTGCTCGTGGTGTCCTGCGCCCTGGTGCCCGTGGTCCTCGCCTACGGGCGGCCGCTGCGGATGCTGGAGATGGGCGACGACGCGGCGTACGCCCTGGGCGTGAAGGTGGAGCGCACGCGCGTGGCGCTCACGGCCTCCGCCGTCCTGCTCGTCTCCGTCGCCACCGCCGCCGCCGGGCCCATCACCTTCGTCGCGCTCAGCGCCCCGCAGGTCGCCCGTCGGCTCACCCGCTCGCCCGGGCCGAACCTGGCCAGCTCCATGCTCACCGGTGCCGCGCTGCTGCTGGTCGCGGACTGGACCGCCACCAACGCCTTCGGGGAGCGGCAGCTTCCGGTGGGCGTGGTGACCGGCGTCGTCGGCGGCGTGTACCTGCTGTGGCTGCTGGTCATGGAGCGCAAGGCAGGCCGGATATGAGCCCCAAGAACGCCAACAACCCCAACAACCCCAGCGACCCCACGAACCACGAGAACACCGAGTTCGCCGAGAGCGCCGAGATCGCCAGGAGTACGTCCATGCAGCGCCAGCACCAGCGGCTCAGCGCCGAATCGGTCACGCTCGCCTACGAGCAGCGGATCATCGCCCGCGACCTGTCGGTCGAGATCCCGGACAACTCCTTCACGGTGATCGTCGGCCCCAACGCCTGCGGCAAGTCGACCCTGCTGCGCGCCCTGTCCCGGATGCTGAAGCCCGCCGAGGGCCGCGTGCTCCTCGACGGCCAGGCCATCCACTCCATGCCCGCCAAGAAGGTCGCGCGCACGCTGGGCCTCCTGCCGCAGTCTTCCATCGCGCCCGACGGCATCACCGTCGCCGACCTCGTCGCCCGCGGCCGCTACCCGCACCAGGGGCTGCTGCGGCAGTGGTCCCCGGAGGACGAGCGGATCGTCCAGGAGTCGATGGACGCGACCGGCGTCGGCGAGCTCGGCGAACGGTACGTCGACGAGCTGTCCGGCGGCCAGCGCCAGCGCGTGTGGATCGCCATGGCGCTCGCCCAGCAGACGCCGCTGCTGCTGCTCGACGAGCCGACGACGTTCCTCGACATCCAGCACCAGATCGACGTACTGGACCTGTGCGCCGAGCTGCACGAGACGCAGGGCCGGACCCTCGTCGCCGTCCTGCACGACCTGAACCACGCGGCGCGGTACGCCACGCACCTCATCGCCGTACGGGGCGGGGAGATCATCGCCGAGGGCCCGCCGGCCGAGATCGTCACCGCCGAGCTGGTCGAGCGGGTCTTCGGGCTGCGCTGCCAGGTCATCGAGGACCCGGAGACGGGGACGCCGCTGGTGGTGCCGGCCGCCCGCAAGGCGCGCCTGGCGCCCGCGCTACAGAAGTGAGCGCAGGCGCAGCAGGTCGCGGAAGCCGGCCTCCAGCCTGACCCGGCCGGAGGCCCACGCCTTGGCGAAGTTCAGCTCGCCGTCCACCAGCGCCACCAGGTCGTCGCCGGTCATCGCCAGCCGGATCTCGGCCCGCTCCGGGGGTGGTCCTTCGACCTGGTCGCGCACCTCGATCCGGCCGCCCGCGAGGCGGCCGGTGAAGGTGACGTCGAGGTCCGTGATGTGGCAGCTGAGCGTGCGGTCGAGCGCGGTGGCGTCGCGCACCTCGCCGTTCGCGCGCGTGAGGTTGTCGGAAAGTCTGTCGAGTGCGCTGCGGCACTCCTCGATCGTGGCCATCGCCACCGACCGTACCCCAGCGCTTCGCGGTAGCGTCTGGGCATGAGCGACGTGATGCCTGGGGACGGATCGCCGGCGGAGCCCGCGCCCCCGGAGGCGTACGGCACGGAGGCGTACGAGCCGGCGGCGCCCGCGCCCCTCGGCGTGGAGCGCGTGCCCACCGGCCACCCGGGGGTCGACGCCGGTCTGGAGCGGCTGGGCGACGCCGACCACCTCCCTGCGGACGGGCACCTGGAGGTGTACGAGGATGTACACCGGGGGCTGCGGGACGCGCTGACCGCGCTCGACGCGCGCCCGCCGATGCCTTCGCCGTACGAACACAGGAGCTGAACCGAACGTGGCAGGAGTCGCACGCCGCCGTCTCGACGCCGAGCTGGTACGCCGCAAGCTCGCCCGCTCGCGCGAGCACGCGAGCCAGCTGATCGCGGCGGGGCGGGTGACCGTCGGCGGCGCCACCGCCACCAAGGCGGCCACCCAGGTGGAGACCGCGGCCGCGATCGTGGTGGCCCAGGACGACACCGACCCCGACTACGTCTCGCGCGGCGGGCACAAGCTGGCCGGGGCGCTGGCGGTCTTCGTGCCGCGCGGGCTGAAGGTCGAGGGGCGGCGGGCGCTGGACGCGGGCGCGTCCACCGGCGGCTTCACCGATGTGCTGCTGCGCGCCGGGGCCGCTCACGTCGTCGCCGTCGACGTCGGATACGGGCAGCTCGCCTGGTCGCTGCAGAGCGATGAACGCGTCACCGTCAAGGACCGTACGAACGTACGTGAACTGACGCTGGACGCGATCGACGGAGAGCCGGTGGACCTGGTGGTGGGAGACCTCTCCTTCATCCCGCTGGGGCTCGTGCTGCCCGCCCTGGTGCGGGTGTGCGCGCCCGACGCCGACCTGGTGTTGATGGTGAAGCCGCAGTTCGAGGTGGGCAAGGAGCGGCTGGGCAGCGGGGGAGTGGTCCGCAGCCCGGAGCTGCGCGCGGAGGCGGTACGGGGCGTGGCCCTCCACGCCGCCGGGCTGGGGCTCGGCGTGCTGGGCGTGACCGCGAGCCCGCTGCCGGGGCCGTCGGGCAACGTCGAGTACTTTCTGTGGCTGCGGGCGGGGGCGCCCGCGCTGGATCCGGCGGATGTGGAGCGGGCTGTGGCGGAGGGACCTCGTTGACAACGACGACAGCGGCACCACGGGCGACCACCGGACGGACCGTCTTCCTGCTCGCGCACACCGGCCGGCCGGCCGCGGTGCGCAGCGCGGAGCTGGTCGTCCTCGGGCTGCTGCGCAGCGGCATCGGCGTACGCGTCCTGGCGGCGGAGGCGGCGGACCTGCCGCTGCCTCCGACCGTGGAGACGGTCCCCGAGGCGACGCCCGACGTGCTCGACGGCTGCGAACTGCTGATCGTGCTCGGCGGTGACGGGACGCTGCTGCGCGGCGCCGAGTTCGCGCGCGCCTCCGGGGTGCCGATGCTCGGCGTCAACCTGGGGCGGGTGGGCTTCCTCGCCGAGGCCGAACGCGACGACCTGGACAAGGTCGTGGACCGGGTGGTGACGCGGGCCTACGAGGTCGAGGAGCGCATGACCCTCGACGTCGCCGTGTACGAGAACGGCGATGTGCTGCACAGCGACTGGGCGCTCAACGAAGCCGCCGTCCAGAAGGTGTCGGCCGAGCGCATGCTGGAGGTCGTCCTCGCGATCGACGGGCGGCCGGTGACCGGCTTCGGCTGCGACGGCGTGATCTGCGCGACGCCGACCGGCTCGACGGCGTACGCCTTCTCGGCGGGCGGGCCGGTCATCTGGCCCGAGGTGGAGGCGCTGCTGATGGTGCCGATCGGGGCGCACGCGCTCTTCGCCAAGCCGCTGGTGACCACGCCCGACTCGGTGCTGGCGGTGGAGGTCGAGCCGCACACGCCGCACGGCGTGCTGTGGTGCGACGGGCGCCGGACCGTCGAACTGCCCGCGGGCGCGCGGGTGGAGGTCCGCCGGGGCGCCGTGCCCGTACGGCTGGCGCGGCTGCACCACGCGTCGTTCACCGACCGGCTGGTGGCGAAGTTCGCCCTGCCGGTGTCGGGGTGGCGCGGGGCACCGCACTAGAACGGGCGGGTCTCCGCGCTGTCCGGGCCCGGTGGCGGTTCCTCGGGGCGGTGCCGCGCTGCCCCTCGGGCCGGGCGCCGGTCGTCCTCGATCGTGCGATGGCGCAGACTTTCGGGGCGGGCGCGGCCGTACGAGAGAAGTGAGGATCCGATGGCGAAGGTCGCCGTGGTGGGCGTGGGCATCATGGGCGGGGGCATGGTGGAGAACCTGCTCCGGCACGGGCACGAGGTGGTGGTGTGGAACCGCAGCCCCCGGCGCGTGGAGGAGCTCGCCGCGGCCGGCGCGGTGATCGCCGCCACCCCGGCCGAGGCCGCCGCCCGGGCCGACGTCGTCTTCGAGGTGACCGCCGACGACGCCTCCTCCCGGCAGGTGTGGCAGGGGCCGGACGGCATCCTGGCGGGAGCACGGGAGGACGCGGTGCTCATCGCCTCGGCGACGCTCTCCGTCGGCTGGGTGGAGGAGCTGGCCGCCGCGTGCGAGCGGCAGGGCGCGGTCTTCTTCGACGCGCCGCTGACCGGCGGGGCCGCCGGTGCCAGGACCGGGAACCTGGTGCTGCTCGCCGGAGGCGACGCCTCCCGGCTGCCGGAGCTGCACCGTGTGTTCGACGCCATAGCCAAGGAGGTCAAGCACTTCGGGCCGGCCGGGGCGGGCACCCGCTTCAAGCTCGTCCTCAACGCCCTCCAGGCTGTGCACCTCGCCGGTCTGGGAGAGGCCCTGCGCCTGGCGGAGGCGGTGGGCCTCGACCCGCTCCAGGTCGGCCCCGCGCTGGTGGAGCGCCCCGGCGGTGTGGTCACCCAGCTCGCCTGGGACAGCTACCTGAACCCGCCGGAGCCCGCCAACTTCCAGGTGGAGTGGGCCCACAAGGACCTCACCTACGCCGCCCGCATGGCCGCGGAGGCCGGAGAGGACCGGCACCCGCTCCTCGACGGCGTGCTGGCGCAGTTCGACGGCGCGCTCGCCGAAGGCCGCGGACAGCGCGACTGGAGCGCCATCAACCCCGTCCACGCCGACAGCGCCGCCCCCCGCCACTCCGTGGAGTGACATCCGGGGAACACGTGGGTTGACCGGGGCCCGGACGACGCGGGCGCGACCTGCGGGATCGGCGACGCGGGGCGGGGGCCGTCGCACTCCGGGCTCCGGACCTCGTAAGGTCTTCTCCGTGCTGGAGGAGATGCGGATACGGTCGCTCGGAGTCATCGACGACGCGGTGGTGGAGCTGTCACCCGGTTTCACCGCGGTGACCGGCGAGACCGGTGCGGGCAAGACCAAGGTGGTGACGAGCCTCGGGCTGCTGCTCGGCGGGCGCGCCGACGCGGCGCTCGTGCGGATCGGCTCGCCGTCGGCCGTCGTCGAGGGCCGGATCAGCGTGGCGCCCGGTGACGCCGCGGCCGTCCGGGCCGAGGAGGCGGGCGCCGAGCTCGACGACGGCGCGCTCATCGTCAGCCGCACCATCTCGGCGGAGGGCCGCTCCCGGGCGCACCTGGGCGGGCGGTCCGTGCCCGTCGGCGTACTCGCCGAGCTCGCCGACGACCTCGTCGCCGTACACGGCCAGACCGACCAGCAGGGCCTGCTCAAGCCGGCCCGGCAGCGGGGCGCGCTCGACCGGTACGCGGGCGAGGCGGTCGCCGGGCCGCTCGCCAAGTACAGCGAGGCGTACCGGCGGCTGCGGGCCGTCTCCGCCGAGCTGGAGGAGCTGACCACGCGGGCACGGGAGCGGGCGCAGGAGGCCGACCTGCTGCGCTTCGGGCTCGCCGAGATCGAGGCGGTCGAGCCCCGCGCGGGCGAGGACGCCGAGCTGGCCGCCGAGGCCGAGCGGCTCGGCCACGCCGAAGCCCTCGCCTCCGCCGCCGCGCTCGCCCATGGCGCGCTCGCCGGCAATCCGGAGGACCCGGAGGCGGTCGACGCGACGACCCTCGTCGCGGGGGCGGGCCGGGCCCTGGAGGCCGTACGGTCGCACGACCCCGCGCTCGCGGCGCTCGCCGACCGGATCGGCGAAATCTCGATCCTCCTCGCGGACGTGGCGGGCGAGCTCGCCGGATACGCCGACAACCTGGACGCCGACCCGCGGCGGCTCGCCGCCGTCGAGGAGCGGCGGGCCGCGCTCACCTCGCTCACCCGTAAGTACGGCGAGAACATCGACGCCGTCCTGGCGTGGGCGGAGGAGGGCGCCGCCCGGCTCACCGAACTGGACGGCGACGACGACCGGATCGGCGAGCTGACGGCCGAGCGGGACGCCCTGCGCGACGAGCTCTCCGGTCTGGCGCAGGCGCTCACGGACGCGCGCACCGAGGCGGCGGCGCGGTTCGCCGACGCGGTCACGGCGGAGCTGGCGTCGCTCGCCATGCCGCACGCGCGGGTGTCGTTCGCCATCCGGCAGACCGAGGACCCGGAGGGCGTCGAGGTGGGCGGCCGGACGGTGGCGTACGGGCCGCACGGCGCCGACGAGGTCGAGCTGCTGCTCGCCCCCCACCCGGGGGCGCCGCCCCGGCCGATCGCCAAGGGCGCCTCGGGCGGTGAGCTCTCGCGCGTGATGCTCGCGGTCGAGGTGGTCTTCGCCGGTACGGACCCGGTGCCGACGTACCTCTTCGACGAGGTCGACGCGGGGGTCGGCGGTAAGGCGGCGGTGGAGATCGGGCGCCGGCTGGCCAAGCTCGCCAAGTCGGCGCAGGTCGTGGTCGTCACGCATCTGCCGCAGGTGGCGGCCTTCGCCGACCGCCAGCTGCTGGTCGAGAAGACCAACGACGGCTCCGTGACCCGCTCAGGTGTCACCGTGCTGGAGGGCGAGGACCGGGTGCGGGAGCTGTCGCGCATGCTGGCCGGCCAGGAGGACTCCGAGACGGCGCGGGCGCACGCGGAGGAGCTGCTCGCGGCGGCGCGGGCGGACGGCTGAGCGGAGGCTGCGGGAGCCCGCCGGCTGCTCTGCCGTGTGGGTGCGGCGGGCCCGCCGGGCCCGTCCGCCGGCGCCGACGGGTGCTTCGTAGTGCTGCTGCGTGCCATGGGAGTGCCCCTCTCAACCGATCGGTCGGTACGTCACACAGAGTGACAGACGCCACTGACAATCGACTCCGACCGCGGCCTAGGCTGGCCGTCATGATCGAGAACTGGAGCAGGAGCGCCGCCGCGTTCGGTCTCGCCGCCGGGGCCACCCGTGCCGTGTACGCGGGGCTGCGGCGGCGCCGGGGCGGCGACCGGCGCTGGGAGCGGACCAACTACGCCGGGCGGACCGTCGACCTGTACGCCGGGCCCGCCGTGGCCGTCGGGGCCGCCCTCGGCGCGCTGCCCGCCACCACGCGCGCCGCCGCCGCGCTGTCCGGACTCGTGGCCGGGGCCTGTGGCGCGTACGACGACCGGAACGGTGACCACCGGCGGGGCTTCCGCGCCCATCTCGGCGCGCTGCGCGACGGGGAGGTCACCAGCGGGGCCGTCAAGCTCTTCGGGATCGGGGCCGCCGCCCTCGCGGCGGGCGCGCTGCTCAAGGAGCGGCCCGTCGACAAGGTCCTCGCGGGCGTGGTGATCGCCGGCACCGCTCACCTGGTCAACCTCATCGACGTACGCCCCGGGCGGGCCGCCCTCGCCGTGCTCATGCTCAGTACCCCGGGGCTGCTGCGAGGGCCCGAACCCCTCGCCCTCGCGCCCATGGGGGCCGCCGCGGCCGTCGTCGCCGACGACCTCGGGGAGCACACCATGCTCGGCGACGCGGGCGCCCACGCGCTGGGCGCGGCGCTCGGTACCGCCGTCGCCGCCGCCAACGGCCGGTTCGGGCTGGTGGTCCACGCGGCAGGGGTCGTCGCGGCGGCGGTGTACGGGGACCAGGTCAGCCGACGTATCGCAAGTTCACCCATGTGAGTGATACGGGGTGCGAGGTTACGCCACCGGACACGGGAACGGGGCCTCGCTGGTGCCGGAACGCGCGTACGGACTGGCATTCTTGGGCGCGTGACACAGCTGCGTACGGTCCAAGTGCTCGGCGGCGGCAGCGCGGGCAGCAGCGCTCATGTCAGATCACTGGCCGCCGGGCTGGTGGCGAGGGGCGTGCGGGTGACCGTGTGCGCCCCCGCCGAACTCGACCAGGACTACGACTACCTCGGCACCGGCGCCCACTTCGTGCCCGTGCCGCGGCGCAGCGACCCCCTCGCCATCGCGGTGCTCCGCGCCGCGTGCGCCGGCGCGGACGTGGTGCACGCGCACGGCGTGCACGCCGGGGTGCGGGCGGCGCTGGCGCTCGGTTCGCAGGCCCAGCAGCGCCGGCGCGTGCCGCTCGTCGTCACCTGGCACACGCGGACGCCCGCGGACGGCCCCGCCCGGGCGCGGCTGCTCCGGCTGATGGAGCGCAAGGCCGTGCGGGCGGCGGCCGTTGTACTCGGCACCTCCTCCGAACTGGTGGACCGCGCGCGGCGGCGCGGCGCCCGCGACGCACGCCTCGGCCCCGTCTCGATCCCCGCGCCCCGGCGCGGCTCCGAGGCCGCGGACGGCAAGGCCCGCGCGGACCTCGGCGCGATGGACCGGCCGCTGCTGATGGCGGTCGGCGCGCTCGAAGCCCACCGGGGCTACGGCACGCTGCTGGACGCGTCCCGACTGTGGCTGCGCCACGACCCCGTACCGCTGGTGGCCGTCGCCGGCGAGGGGCGGCAGCGGGGCGCCCTGCAGCGGCGCATCGACGCCGAGGGCCTGCCGGTACGGCTGCTCGGGCGCCGCGACGACGTCACGTCCCTGCTCGCCGCGGCGGACGTGGCGCTGCTCCCCAGCCGCTGGGAGGCCCGCGCCCCGCTGGCCCAGGAGGCCCTGCGCCTCGGCGTGCCGCTGGTCGCGACGGCGGTGGGCGGAGTGCCCGAACTGGTCGGCGACGCGGCGGTCCTGGTGCCGTACGGGGACGCGGGGGCGCTGGCCGAGGCGGTGGCGGGGCTCCTCGCCGACCCGGGGCGGCGGGCGGAGCTGGCGGCGGCGGGGAGGGCGCAGGCGGGGACGTGGCCGACGGAGGACGAGACGGTGGTGCAGGTGCTGAGTGTGTACGACGAGCTGTGCGGGGGTCGGTGAGGGGGCTTTCTCCCCACCCCGCCCCTTCCCGAACCGGGGGCTCCGCCCCCGGGCCCCCGGGGGTACCTGTGGGTGCTGCGCCCCCACTCCCCACCCCCGCGGCAGCTTCGCGCCGCGCTCCATGCCCGGTGGTGCGTGTGAGTGCTGCGCCCCACGCCCGCCGTTGCGGCGGCCTGCGCCGCGCCGCCAGGTCCCGGAGGTACCTGTGGGAGCTGCGCCCCCACTCCCCACCCCCGCGGCAGCTTCGCGCCGCGCCCAGCAGGCCCGGGGCCCAAACCCGCCCCCGCGGCGGCTTAGCGCCGCGCCCCCAGCCCCCGGGGGTACGTGGGGGCACCCGCGCCTCGCCGTGCGGCGGCTCGCGCCACCCCCCGGGCCCGGGGAGTGCGGGTGGGTGCTGCGTCCCAACGCCCCGTCCCCGCGGCAGCTTCGTGCCGCGCGCCCACGGGTCTCACCCCCCGCGGCACCCGCGCCCCGCGCCCCCAGGGGTACCTGTGGGGGCTGGCCCCCACGCCCTGCCCCCGCGGCACCCGCGCCGCGCCCCCCCGCCCAGGGCAGCGGAGGCGCCCCGCCGGGCCGCGGCGTCCTACCCCGGCCTCAGCCCGTGTGCCGACGTGCCCGCAGGGCCAGGGACAGGGCCAGGACCGTTTGGGGGTCGTCGAGGTCCGTGCCCAGGAGGTCGCCTATGCGGGCCAGGCGGTTGTAGAGGGTCTGGCGGTTGAGGTGGAGTTCGCGGGCGGTTTCCGCCTTGCGGCCCGCGTGGGCCAGGTAGGTCTCCAGGGTGGGGAGCAGGGGCGGGCGGGAGGTGCGGTCGTGGTCGCGCAGGGGGCCGATCGCGCGGTCCACGAAGGCGGCCAGGGCGGCGCCCTCGCCGTGGTGGCTCAGGCGCCACAGGAGCAGGTCGATGTCGAGGCGCCGCGCGTCGTACCAGGGGCGGTCCGGCAGGCCCTGCGCCGCCGTCGCGGCTTCGGCGGCGTGGCGCAGGCCCGCCGAGGCCGCGGCCCAGTTGCCCGCGACGCCCACCACGACGACCGGCGCCCCGGCCCCCGTGTGCTCGAGGCCCGCGCGGGAGACGCCCGCCCGCAGGGCCGCCGCCACGCGGTCGGCGACCGCCGTGCGCTCGGACTCCGTGCGCAGGCCCAGCAGCAGCGGCACCCGGCCCTCGACCGGGCGGACGCCCAGCAGCACGGGCACGCCCACCGCGCCCAGCTCCTCCAGTACGGCCCGGGTCAGCAGGGACCAGTTCCCGGCGGGCGGCGATGCCGAGGCCAGGCGCATCACGACCGGCAGCAGGGGCCCGTCACCCGGCTTGAAACCGAGCACCCGTGCCTGCGCCGGCGCCTCCTCGGCGGGGATGCGGCCCTCCGCGAGGTCCGTCAGGAAGTCGCCCCGGCCCCGCGCCGCCAGCTCCTCCTCCTGCCGGGCCTGCATCAGAACGACCGCCAGGATGCCCGCCGCCCGTTCGGCCGCCATGCGGTGCACCGGCGACAGCACGCCCGACACGGACAGGAGCACCAGCCGGGCCCGGACCGCCGCCGCGCCCGGGCCGCCGCCCGGCACGTCCACCAGCACCGCGCCCGCCGGCGGCTCCGCCTCCCGGGCCGCCCGCTGGCCGCGCAGCCCGTCCCACACCTGGAGGGGATCGGCGCACGACGGACCGGTCTCGGTGCCGGCGGCGTACAGCAACTGCCCGTCCGCCGTCTCCAGGAACACCGGATTCGCGGCGAAGTCCGCCAGGATCGACAGCACCTGCGGCACCCCGCCCCCGCCCAGCAGCGCCTCCGTGCACCGCCGGTGCACCTCCTCGGCCTGCCGCAGCATCGCGTAATGGCCGTTGACGATCTCGGTGTGGACCTCCTCCGTGACCGAGACGAAGGGCACCTCCCGGTGCAACTGCACCAGCGGCAGGCCCGCCGCCCGCGCCGTTTCCACGATCGTCGCCGGCAGCCGCGAGAACCGCGGCCCCAACTCCACCACCAGCGCCGCGATCCCCCGCTCCGCCAGCCGCCGTACGAACGCCCGCTGCTCCGCCGGGCGCGTACCCAGGCCCAGGCCCGTCGTGAGGAGCAGCTCGCCGCCCTTCAGCAGCGACGCGATGTTCGGCACCTCGCCGGCGTGCACCCAGCGCACCGTCCGGTGCAGCCGGTCCGCGCCCGCCACCACCTCGGGCAGGCCCCCGCGCAGACCGGGCAGCTCAAGCGCCCGCCGCACGGTGATCCCGCCATGCTCACCCTGGCCACCCCGGCCGACCTGGCCTTCCATCGAGCTCATGCAGCCGGACGCTACCGGGCCCGCCCCCGCGCCGACATCACGCGCCGGTGACGACGTGCCGCACCGCTCGACAAGTCGTCGCCCCCACACGGCATTTGTATGACCGCATGTCGCTTGTGGCGTACGTCACGTCGGAGGAGGGTCTCCCGGCATGGCAGAGAACCACACCCCCGAAGCGCACCAGGTGCAACGGCTCAAGGCGAACTCCGTCGGACTGGTCGGCGTCGTCTTCATGGCGGTCGCCACCGCCGCACCGATCACCGCGATGACCGGAAACCTCCCCATCGCGGTCGGCTTCGGCAACGGCACCGGCGCCCCGGCCGGTTACCTCTTCGCGACGCTCGTCCTGACCGTCTTCTCCGTCGGATACGTCGCCATGGCGAAGCGCATCACCGCGGCCGGCGCCTTCTACGGCTACATCTCGCACGGCCTCGGCCGGATCGCCGGCATGGCCTCCGGCATGCTCGCGGTCCTCGCGTACATCGTCTTCGAGGCGTCCATCGTCGGCGTCTTCGCGTACTTCACCAAGACGACCGTCGCCGACCAACTGGGCGTGGATCTCCCGTGGATCCTGTACGCGGCCGGGATGCTCGCGGTCACCGCCGTCCTCGCGTACTTCGACATCAACCTCACCGCCAAGGCCCTCGGCGTGATGCTCGTCGCCGAGATCGCCGTCCTGTTCGCCGTGGCCACGGCGGTGCTGATCGCGGGCGGCGGGCCCGACGGCATACCCACCGAGCCCATCAACCCCGCCAACGCCTTCACCGGCACCTCCGCCGGACTCGGCCTCTTCTTCGCCTTCTGGTCCTGGGTCGGGTTCGAATCCACGGCGATGTACGGCGAGGAGTCCCGCGACCCCAAGCGGGTCATCCCGCGCGCCACGCTCGTCTCCGTCATCGGCGTCGGCCTCTTCTACATCTACGTGTCCTGGATGACCATCGCGGGCAACGGCCTCAAGGGAGCCGTCGAGGTCTCCGCCTCAGCGACGCCGCTCGACCTGTTCTTCAACCCGACCCAGTCCTACATCGGGGCCTGGGCCGTGGACGCCTTCCAATGGCTGCTGCTCACCGGCTCCTTCGCCTGCGGCATGGCCTTCCACCAGTGCGCCTCGCGCTACCTGTACGCCATCGGCCGCGAGGGCTTCCTCCACCCCGCCCTCGGCCGTACGCACGCCAAGCACGGCTCGCCGTACATCGCCTCGTACGTCCAGAGCGCCATCGCCGTCGCGCTCGTCGGCGCCTTCTGGCTCACCGGCCAGGACCCGTACATCCACCTGTACACCCTGCTCGCCATCCTCGGCACGATGGCGATCCTCATCGTCCAGACGCTCTGCTCCTTCGCCGTCATCGGGTACTTCCGCAAGAACCACCCCGAGGACCGGCACTGGTTCAAGACCTTCACCGCCCCCCTCCTCGGCGGCATCGGCATGACGGCGGTCGTCGTCCTGCTCGTGCTCAACATGGAGACCGCCGCGGGCCTCGCCGCCGACTCCCTCTTCTTCACCCTGATCCCGTGGATCGTCGGGCTCGTCTTCTTCGGCGGCCTCGCCCTCGGCTTCTACCTGCGGGCCAGGCAGCCCCAGCGCTACGAGATCATCGGCCGGATCGTCCTCGAGGACGCGGCCGAGCGTGAAGACGACGTTCCCCAGACCGCCACCGTCTGATCCCCGCCACCGTCTGATTCCCGCGCCGTCTGATCCCCGCCACCGTCTGATTCCCGCGCCGTCTGATCCCCGCCACCGTCTGATCCCCTCCACCCTTCGATCCGCCCCTTTCGAGGAGTTCCCCCCATGTCCCGTACGCCTCTGATGCGCGCCCTGCGCGACATCGCCGCCCACCGCGCCGCCGCCGAGCGGCTCGACATGCCCGTCGCCGAAGTCCGCGGCTCCACCCGCCGCCAACTCCTCCAGCGGGCCGCCGCGCTGGGCCTCGCGGCGAGCGCCGGTGCCGCCGTGGCGGCCCGGCCGACGCCCGCCCGCGCCGCCGAGACCGGCGCACAGCCCCGCATCGCCGTCGTCGGCGCCGGCATCGCCGGCCTCACCGCCGCCCTCACCCTCCGCGACGCGGGCCTCGCCTGCACGCTCTACGAGGCCAACCCCACCCGCGTCGGCGGCCGCATGTGGACGCAGCGCGACCACTGGGCGTACGGCCAGATCTCCGAGATCGGCGGCGAGCTGATCGACACCAGCCACAAGAAGATCCAGGAGCTCTGCCGCCGCTTCGGCCTGCCCCTGGAGGACTTCCTCGGCGGCGGACCCACCGGCGCCGAGGAGGTGCTGTGGTTCAACGGCACCTACTACCCCCGCCACCAGGCCGACGAGGACTTCAAGGCGGTCTACCAGCAGCTCCACCGGGACCTCCAGGAAGCCGGCGAGGTGAAGTGGAACCAGACCACCCCGGTCGGCACCGCCCTGGACAACATGTCGATATACGACTGGATCGAGAGCCGCGTCCCCGGCGGGCACTCCTCGCCGCTGGGCCGCTTCATCGACGTGGCCTACAACGTCGAGTACGGCGCCGAGACCACCGAGCAGTCGTCCCTCGCGCTCGTCCTGCTGATGGGCTACCAGACCAACCCCGGCAACTTCAACGTCTGGGGCCTGTCCAACGAGCGCTACCACATCAAGGGAGGCAACGACCAACTCCCGCGCGCCATCGCCGCCTCACTGCCCGCCGGCACCCTGCGCATGGGCTGGTCGCTGACCGCCGTACGCGCCAACTCCGACGGCACGCAGACCCTCACCTTCAGCGAGGGCGGCACCACCCGCACGGTCACCGCCGACCACACGATCCTGTGCGTGCCGCTGCCCGTCCTGCAGCGGCTCGACCTCACCCAGGCGGGCTTCGACGCGCGCATGCGGGACCTCCTGCGCGACGCGCGCATGGGGCACTGCACCAAGCTCAACATGCAGTTCGGCACCCGCCCCTGGCGCGGCACCGGGCCCTGGCCGGGCGTCTCGGCGGGTGACTGCTTCACCGACACCGACGTCCAGCAGACCTGGGACACCACCAAGATCCAGCCGGGCACGGGCGGCATCCTCATCCAGTACGCCGGCGGCACCCTCGCCAAGACCCTCACCCCGGCCGGGCCGTTCTCCACCGAGTCCGACCCGTACGTCCGCGACCTCGTCGCCCGCCGCCTGCGCGGCATCGACGCCTTCTTCCCCGGCACCTCCAAGGCGTGGACGGGCCGCGCCCAGCTCTCCGCCTGGCACCGCAACCCGTACACGCTCGGCGCGTACTCGATGTGGCCCGTCGGCTACCTGCACCGGTACGCCGGCTACGAGGGCACCCCGCAGGGCCCCGGCGGCCGCATCCACATCGGCGGCGAGCACTGCAGTTACGACTTCCAGGGCTTCATGGAAGGCGGCGCGACCGAGGGTGAGCGCGCCGCCCGGGAGGTGATCGGAAAGCTCGCCTAGCCGCCGTACGCGCCCGAGGCCGTCAGCCGCAGTGCCGTGTCGATCAGCGGCACGTGGCTGAAGGCCTGCGGGAAGTTGCCGACCTGGCGCTGCAGGCGCGGATCCCACTCCTCCGCCAGCAGCCCCAGGTCGTTCCGCAGCCCCAGCAGCTTCTCGAAGAGCCTGCGCGCCTCGTCGACCCGCCCGATCATCGCCAGGTCGTCGGCCATCCAGAACGAGCACGCCAGGAACGCGCCCTCGTCGCCGGGCAGGCCGTCCACGCCCTCCTCCGCGCCCTCGGTCGGGTAGCGCAGGATGAAGCCGTCCTCCGTGGACAGCTCCCGCTGGATCGCCTCGATCGTCCCGATGACGCGCTTGTCGTCCGGCGGCAGGAAGCCCATCTGCGGGATCAGCAGCAGCGAGGCGTCCAGCTCCTTGGAGCCGTACGACTGCGTGAAGGTGTTGCGCTCCGGGTCGTAGCCCTTCTCGCACACGTCCCGGTGGATCTCGTCGCGCAGCGCGCGCCACCGCTCCAGCGGCCCGTCCGCGTCGCCCGACTCGATGAGCTTGATCGTCCGGTCCACCGCGACCCACGCCATGACCTTGGAGTGCGTGAAGTGGCGGCGCGGCCCGCGCACCTCCCAGATGCCCTCGTCGGGCTGGTCCCAGTGGTCCTCCAGGTACCGGATCAGCTTCAGCTGGAGGAGCGAGGCGTAGTCGTTGCGCGCCAGGCCCGTCATGTGCGCCAGGTGCAGCGCCTCGGTGACCTCGCCGTACACGTCCAGCTGGAGCTGCGCCGCCGCGCCGTTGCCGACCCGGACCGGGGCGGAGTTCTCGTACCCCGGCAGCCAGTCCAGCTCCGCCTCGCCGAGCTCGCGCTCGCCGGCGATGCCGTACATGATCTGCAGGTTCTCCGGGTCGCCGGCGACCGCGCGCAGCAGCCACTCGCGCCAGGCGCGGGCCTCCTCGCGGTAGCCGGTGCGCAGCAGCGAGGAGAGGGTGATCGCGGCGTCCCGCAGCCAGGTGTAGCGGTAGTCCCAGTTCCGCACGCCGCCGATGTCCTCGGGCAGCGAGGTGGTCGGCGCGGCGACGATGCCGCCCGTCGGCGCGTACGTCAGCGCCTTCAGCGTGATCAGCGAGCGGATCACGGCCTCGCGGTAGGGGCCCCGGTAGGTGCAGTGGTCGACCCACTCGCGCCAGAACTCGGAGGTCGCCTGGAGCGCGCCCATCGGGTCCGCCAGCGGCGGCTGCGGGTGGTGCGAGGGCTGCCAGCTGATGGTGAAGGCGACCCGGTCGCCCTCCTTGATCGTGAAGTCCGAGTACGTGGTGAGGTTCTCGCCGTGCGTCTCCACCTCGGTGTCCAGCCAGATCGAGTCCGGACCGGCGACGGCGACCGTCCGGCCGTCGACCTGGTGCACCCAGGGCACCACGCGCCCGTAGCTGAACCGCATGCGCAGCGCGGAGCGCATCCGCACCCGGCCGCTCACCCCCTCCACGATCCGCACCAGCTGGGGCGCGCCGTCGCGCGGCGGCATGAAGTCGGTGACGCGGACCGTGCCCCGGCCCGGGGTGTCCCACTCGGATTCGAGGATGAGCGAGTCGCCGACGTACCGGCGCCGGTCGGCGGCCGGTGGCTCGGCGTCGTCGGCGTACGCCGGCCCGATCCGCCAGAAGCCGTGCTCCTCGGTACCGAGGAGGCCCGCGAAGACGGCGTGCGAATCGAAGCGCGGCAGGCACAGCCAGTCGGCCGTGCCGTCCCGGCAGACCAGGGCAGCGGTCTGCATGTCTCCGATGAGTGCGTAGTCTTCGATGCGCCCGGCCACGTGCATCTCCAGTCGAACGGCCACGTTCGCCCCGTGGGGCGCTTACTGGTTCAGGGGGTCAAGGGAGAATGTCAGAGCAGAATACGATGCTGCCAGCTCCTCCGTGTGATCGTCCTGGTGGGGCGGACACCTCCTTCTGAGCCGAACGGGTGCCCGACGGGTGCCCACTCTCGTGCCCGTCGCACGCTGTGCCAATCCAGCTGCCGCGCGTGCCCGGAAGCGGTCTCCCCCCGGCGCTGATACCCTGGTAGCCCGTGGACCGGTGGGCGCCGCACAACGAATCGGCGGCCCCCGAACCGCAGCGACGGCACCCCCGGAAGTCCCTGGAGACCTCCGGACCGGACGCCGGTACGCACCTCCAAACCGCGACCACGGGAGCCCCCTCTTGGCCATGCCGCCCAAATCCACGACGACCAAGCACATCTTCGTCACCGGGGGTGTCGCGTCCTCCCTCGGCAAGGGGCTGACCGCCTCCAGCCTGGGTGCGCTGCTCAAGGCGCGGGGCCTGCGGGTCACGATGCAGAAGCTCGACCCGTACCTGAACGTCGACCCCGGCACCATGAACCCGTTCCAGCACGGTGAGGTGTTCGTCACCAACGACGGCGCCGAGACCGACCTGGACATCGGCCACTACGAGCGCTTCCTCGACGTCGACCTCGACGGCTCGGCCAACGTCACCACCGGCCAGGTCTACTCGACGGTCATCGCCAAGGAGCGCCGCGGCGAGTACCTCGGCGATACCGTCCAGGTCATCCCGCACATCACCAACGAGATCAAGCACCGCATCCGCCGCATGGCGACGGACGACGTCGACGTCGTGATCACGGAGGTCGGCGGCACGGTTGGCGACATCGAGTCGCTGCCGTTCCTGGAGACCGTCCGCCAGGTCCGCCACGAGGTGGGCCGGGACAACGTCTTCGTCGTGCACATCTCGCTGCTGCCCTACATCGGCCCCTCCGGCGAGCTGAAGACCAAGCCGACCCAGCACTCGGTCGCCGCCCTGCGCAACATCGGCATCCAGCCCGACGCGATCGTGCTGCGCGCCGACCGTGACGTGCCGACCGCGATCAAGCGCAAGATCTCGCTGATGTGCGACGTCGACGAGGCGGCCGTCGTCGCCGCCATCGACGCCAAGTCGATCTACGACATCCCGAAGGTGCTCCACACCGAGGGCCTCGACGCGTACGTCGTGCGCAAGCTGGACCTGCCCTTCCGCGACGTCGACTGGACGACGTGGGACGACCTGCTGGACCGCGTCCACAACCCCGACCACGAGGTCACGGTCGCGCTCGTCGGCAAGTACATCGACCTGCCCGACGCGTACCTCTCCGTGACCGAGGCGATGCGCGCCGGCGGCTTCGCCAACAAGGCCCGCGTCAAGGTCAAGTGGGTCACCTCCGACGACTGCAAGACGCAGGCGGGCGCGGCCAAGCAGCTCGGCGACGTCGACGCGATCGTCATCCCCGGCGGCTTCGGCGAGCGCGGCGTCAACGGCAAGGTCGGCGCCATCCAGTACGCCCGCGAGAACAAGATCCCGCTGCTCGGCCTGTGCCTGGGCCTGCAGTGCATCGTGGTCGAGGCCGCGCGGAACCTCGCCGGCATCGCGGACGCCAACTCCACCGAGTTCGACCCCGCCACCTCGCACCCCGTCATCTCGACGATGGAGGAGCAGCTGGCGTACGTCGAGGGCGCCGGCGACCTGGGCGGAACGATGCGCCTGGGCCTGTACCCGGCGAAGCTCGCCGAGGGCTCCATCGTCCGCGAGGTCTACGGCGACCAGCCGTACGTCGACGAGCGCCACCGCCACCGCTACGAGGTGAACAACGCCTACCGCGCGGAGCTGGAGAAGAAGGCGGGCATCGTCTTCTCCGGTACGTCCCCGGACAACAAGCTCGTCGAGTACGTGGAGTACCCGCGCGAGGTGCACCCCTACCTGGTCGCCACCCAGGCGCACCCGGAGCTGCGCTCGCGCCCCACGCGTCCGCACCCGCTCTTCGCCGGTCTGGTGAAGGCCGCTGTGGAGCGCAAGACGGGCAAGTGACCCGCTAGCGATACGGTTGACCGGGGTACGCGCCTGATCAGGGCACGTGCCCCGGTTTTCTTGCGTACGAGGGAGGACGTCTTTCATGACCATCAAGGACACGCCCGAGGAGTGGCAGGTCACCGCGACCGAGGTGCCGTTCCGGGGGAACAAGACGAGTGTCCGCACCGACGACGTGGTCATGCCGGACGGGTCCGTCGTACGCCGCGACTACCAGGTCCACCCCGGCTCCGTCGCCGTTCTCGCCCTCGACGACGAGGACCGCGTCCTGGTGCTGCGCCAGTACCGCCACCCGGTGCGGCACAAGCTGTGGGAGATCCCGGCGGGCCTGCTGGACGTCCCCGGCGAGAACCCGCTGAACGCGGCGGTGCGCGAGCTGTACGAGGAGGCGCACGTCAAGGCCGAGCGGTGGAACGTCCTCACCGACGTCTACACCACGCCCGGCGGCTGCGACGAGGCCGTCCGGATCTTCCTGGCGCGCGGTCTGTCGGCGGCGGAGGGCGAGCGCTTCGAGGTCGCCGAGGAGGAGGCCGACATGGAGCTCGCGCGCGTACCGCTCGACGAGCTGGCCCGTGGCGTGCTCGCCGGCGACCTGCACAACACCTGCCTGGTGGTGGGCGTGCTCTCGCTGCTGGCGGCCCGGTCGGGCGACGGCCTGGACGCCCTCCGCCCGGCGGACGCGCCCTGGCCCGCGCGGCCGTTTTAATGGAGGGCTCGGTTCACCTCCGCCTGGGCATCGTCAGTGTGACGATCTGCTGATCCGAAAGAGGGACCTGTCCGCCCTGCTCCGCAGGGGTGGCCCACCCGGCTGAACTACGCTCGGATCACCCGCCGGAGACCCGGCGGGACAGCACGTGGCGCAGTGGACGGGAGCGTGACCCGTGGCGGAGCAGGCGGTGGACTTCGACGAGGGCGCTGAGCCGGAGAGCGGCCGGTTCTTCGGCCGCCAGCGCGAGTTGAAGGCACTGCGGGCCGACATCGAGACCGCCGGGCTCGACACCATCGCCGGGCGCACCACGCCGCGCCCGCGGGTGCTGCTCATCGCCGGGCGGCCGGGCAGCGGGCGCACCGCGCTCGCCGGGGAGCTCGTGCGCGGGCTCCTCGCGGAGGGCGCGTACGAGGACGGGGTGCTGCGGGCCCGGCTGACCGAGCCCGGCGGCGCGCCCGTCCCCACCGAGCGGACCGCCCGGGACCTCCTGGTCGACCTCGGCATCGAGGCGCCCGCCGGGGCCGACGAGGACGAGCTGTCCCAGCTGCTGCGCGGCGCCCTCGCCCGGCGGCGCATGGTCCTTCTCCTCGACGACGTCACCGACGCCGGCCAGGTCGCCCCCCTGCTGCCGGACACCTCCGACTGCCTGGTGGTGGCCGTCGCCCAGGGGCCGCTCACCGGGCTGCCCGGGGTGCGGCCCTGCACGCTGGGTGGGCTGGATTCCAAGTCGGCGATCGAGCTCCTCGACCGGTTCACCGGCTCCGTACGCATCACCGTCGACCCCCAGGCCGCCGAGACGCTGACCGAGCTGTGCGGCGGCCAGCCCGCCGCGCTCGTGCTGGCCGGCGGCTGGCTCGCCGCGCGCCCCATGTCGTCCGTCGCCGACCTCGCCGAACGGCTGCGGTCCCTGCCCGACGAGCCCGGCCGGCCCGCCGCGGCCCGCCCGCTCGCCCGCGCCTTCCGCCTCGCGTACGAGGCGCTGCCGCCGCCGGCCGCCCGGATGCTGCGGCTCCTCGCCCTCGCGCCGCTCGGCCTCGCCGACGCGCAGACCGCCTCCGCGCTGGCCGGCTGCTCGGTGTCGGCGGCCCGCTCGACGCTGGAGGGCTTCGTCGCCTTCGGGCTCGTACGGGACGGGGACCGGGGCGGCCAGTACGAGGTCCCCGGCTGTCTCGTACCGCTGCTGCGGGAGCTGCTGGAGAGCGAGGACCGGCCCGCCGAGGTGCAGCTGGCGCGGGCGCGGATGCTGGAGCGGACCGTGCGGCTGCTCCAGTCGTGCCGGGCGGTCACCGAGCCCGAGGGCTCCATCGCGCGGCGCAGGCTCGCCGGGCTGCCGCGCGCCCTGCGCTTCCCCAGCGTGGGCACCGCCAGCCAGTGGCTGCGCACCCGGCAGCCCGCGCTGCTGGCCTCCGCCCGGCTCGCGGTCGCCGACGGGGAGCTCGACACCCTGGCCCGCCGGCTGATCGCCGCGCTCGTCCGGGCGCTCACCGCGCACCGGGGCCCCGAGACGGCGGCGCCCGAGCTGTACGGGCTGCACCAGCTGGTCCTCGACGTCGCCGAGCGGCGCGGCCTGCACCGCGAGCGGGCCGCCGCCCTGCTGAACCTCGCCGACCTGGACGCCGCGACCGGCCGGACCCAGGACGCCCTGGTGCGGTATCGCGCGGCGCTGGACGCCGGACGCGACGCGAACGACCCGTACGCGACCGGCCGGGCGATGGAATCCGTAGGGGGCGCGTACCAGGAGCTGGGGGACTGGCAGCGGGCCGCCGACTGGTACGGGCGGGCCCTCTCCCAGCGCCTCGCCCGCGACGAGCGCGCCGACCAGGCGCGGCTGTACGGCAGGCTCGGCGCCGTACACACCTATGCCGGGCGGTACGGCGAGGCGCTGCGCAGCTGGCGGGCGGCCGCGGCCGGATATCGCCGCCTCGGTGATCTCCCGGGCCACGCACGGGCGTTGAGCGAAGTCGCCAGGGTCCAGGAGTACGCGGGCCGGCCGCACGAGTCGCTGCGCACCTGCGAGGAGGCGATCGAGTGGGCCCGGCGCGCCGACGACATGCGGCTTCTCGCCGCGCTCCAGCTGCGGCTCGCCGACACGCTCGACCGGCTCGGCGATCCGGCGGCGGCCCGGCTGCACCGCGTGGCAGCTGATCGACTGCTGGGAACGGAAGGATCCGCCTACGAAATCCGCAGTGCTTCAGCCAAAGATTAGGTCTTTGCAAGGCTAGACAACGGGAAGTCCTTCAATAGACTGGGTGAGCCGCGATTGACCGCGGTCTATCCCGATGCGTCCAATGCATCCGGGTATGTATTGCATTGCCCCCAGTACCCCCCGAGCCAAGGACCGTGATCGACGTGAAGGTCGGCATCCCCCGCGAGGTCAAGAACAACGAGTTCCGGGTGGCCATCACCCCCGCCGGCGTGCACGAGCTCGTCCGCAACGGCCACCAGGTCTTCATCGAGCAGAACGCCGGCGTCGGCTCCTCGATCACGGACGACGAGTACGTGGCCGCCGGCGCGCAGATCCTGCCCACCGCCGACGAGGTCTGGGCCACCGCCGACCTGCTGCTCAAGGTCAAGGAGCCCATCGCGGAGGAGTACCACCGCCTCCGCAAGGACCAGACGCTCTTCACCTACCTGCACCTCGCCGCCTCCCGCGAGTGCACGGACGCGCTGCTGGCCTCCGGCACCACCGCCATCGCGTACGAGACGGTCGAGACCGCGAACCGCGCCCTGCCGCTGCTCGCCCCGATGTCCGAGGTCGCGGGCCGTCTGGCCCCGCAGGTCGGCGCCTACCACCTGATGCGCTCGGCCGGCGGCCGCGGCGTCCTGCCGGGCGGTGTCCCCGGTACGCACGCGGGCAAGGCCGTGGTCATCGGTGGCGGTGTCTCGGGGTGGAACGCCACCCAGATCGCCGTCGGCATGGGCTTCCACGTGACCCTGCTCGACCGCGACATCAACAAGCTGCGCGAGGCCGACAAGATCTTCGGCACCCAGGTGCAGACGGTCGTCTCCAACGCCTACGAGCTGGAGAAGGCCGTCGTCGAGGCCGACCTCGTCATCGGCGCCGTCCTCATCCCGGGCGCCAAGGCCCCGAAGCTGGTCACCAACGAGCTCGTCGCCAAGATGAAGCCCGGAAGTGTCCTTGTCGACATTGCGATCGACCAGGGCGGCTGCTTCGAGGACTCCCGTCCGACCACGCACGCCGAGCCGACCTTCCAGGTCCACGACTCGGTCTTCTACTGCGTCGCCAACATGCCGGGCGCCGTCCCGAACACCTCGACGTACGCGCTGACCAACGCCACGCTGCCGTACATCGTCTCGCTCGCCAACAACGGCTGGGTCGAGGCGCTGCGCCGTGACGCCTCGCTCGCCAAGGGCCTCAACACCCATGACGGCAAGGTCGTTTACAAGGAGGTCGCCGAGGCCCACGACCTGGAGTACGTGGACCCCGCCACCTTCATCGGCTGACGAGCCCGGGCTGACGGGGACCGACCGTCAACGGTCGCCGTCAACCTCACACATCCGGCCGGACCTTGGCAGCAAGGTCCGGCCGGACGTGTGTCCGGACGCTTCCCGACCCTCGTTCAAGTCGTCTCGAACGTAACCCTTTAACCGTTTCGCACACCCGGGAAACGTGTCGATGAGTGGCTGTGCGCCCTTGACAGAGGAGTGTTTCTTTGCCGACACATCGGCCCGCGTCCGGGCGATTGTGTTGCTGCGGAGCGGTGACACGCCATAGAGTCGCCAACCGTCGGCATGGTGCCACGCTGACCTATCGATAAGTCCCCTGGCCACTTCCAAGGAGGTAAGACGACTTGTGAATGAGTCGACATTTACTCCAGGAGGTGGACAGCCAGGATCGGTCGGCGATGCCGGTTCCGTCGCTGTCCGCACCTTCGCGACCAGTCAGACCGGCCCGCAGCACCTGACGACAGCCCACACGATGAAGATGATGGACGGCCAACACGTGAACGCCATGGCCGGCAACGAGAGTGGCCGAGAGTCCACCCACTTCGCCGCCTACGACGAGGTGCCCGAGGGGCACTTCTACGACCCCGACGCCGAGTACGAGCCCGATCCGGAGTACGCGGCCACCCTCGCCCCGGACGCTGCCCGCCAGCGCCGCGAGCGGATCGGCCCCACCGGACGGCCCCTGCCCTACTTCCCGATCCCGGGCCCGCTGACCGACCACGGCCCCGCGAAGATCATCGCGATGTGCAACCAAAAGGGCGGCGTCGGCAAGACGACGTCGACCATCAACCTGGGCGCCGCGCTCGCGGAGTACGGACGGCGGGTCCTGCTCGTCGACTTCGACCCGCAGGGCGCCCTGTCGGTGGGCCTCGGCGTCAACCCCATGGAGCTCGACCTCACCGTCTACAACCTGCTCATGGAGCGGGGCATGTCGGCGGACGAGGTGCTGCTGAAGACCGCTGTGCCCAACATGGACCTGCTGCCCAGCAATATCGATTTGTCTGCGGCGGAAGTGCAGTTGGTGAGCGAGGTCGCGCGCGAGTCCACGCTCCAGCGGGCCCTGAAGCCGCTGCTGCCGGACTACGACTACATCGTGATCGACTGTCAGCCCTCGCTCGGTCTGCTGACCGTCAACGCGCTGACGGCCGCTCACAAGGTGATAGTGCCGCTGGAGTGCGAGTTCTTCGCGCTGCGCGGGGTGGCCCTGCTGACCGAGACCATCGAGAAGGTCCAGGAGCGGCTCAACCCCGACCTGGAGCTCGACGGCATCCTCGCCACGATGTACGACTCCCGCACCGTGCACAGCCGCGAGGTGCTGGCCCGGGTCGTCGAGGCCTTCGACGACCACGTCTACCACACGGTGATCGGCCGGACCGTGCGCTTCCCGGAGACCACGGTCGCCGGTGAGCCGATCACCACGTACGCCTCGAACTCGGTCGGCGCGGCCGCCTACCGCCAGCTCGCCAGGGAGGTGCTCGCCCGGTGTCACGCCGAGTGAGTCTGCCCGGTGCCGACGAGCTGTTCCGTACGACCGGGGGCATGGCGCTGCAGGCGTCGACCCCCAGGCGCCAGGCGAGCGCGGCGAACGGCGAGCCGCGCGTGCCGGCGCCGGCGGGTGAGAGCGACCCCGCGGCGGCCGCCTCCGCCGCTCCGGTCCCCCCGGAGGAGCACGCGGCCGCCGAGGCCGAGGCGTCCGAGCCCCGCAGCCGCGAGGCCGAGCCCGCCCCCGCGAAGCAGGCCGCGGCCGCCCCGGCGCCCCGGCGCCGCGGCCGGTCCGCGAGCCGGCGGCCCAGCGGGCGCGAACGCCACGACGAGAAGATCACGGTGTACGTCTCCGCCGAGGAGCTCATGGACCTGGAGCACGCGCGCCTGGTCCTGCGCGGCGAGCACGGGCTCGCCGTCGACCGCGGCCGCATCGTCCGCGAGGCGGTCGCCGTGGTCCTGGCGGACCTGGAGTCGCGCGGCGACGCGAGCATCCTCGTACGGCGGCTGCGCGGGCGCTGACGGCGCCGCCGGCGGTAGCCTGCGCGGGCCGCCTCCCGGCCCTCCGGTGCTCCCGGCGGGGCCCCCGCTCGCCACGCCCCTGGACCACGATGCCCCCGACCGACGACCCGCCCCGCCGCGCACGCCGCCCCCTGGGCCGCGGCCCGGGGGCTCCGCCGACCCCGCCACCCGAGGAGCCGGTGCCGCCGGTGCCGTCCGAACCCGAGGCCGGGGCCGAGAGGCCCGGCGAAGGCGACGGGCGGTTCACCGTACGGCTGGCGAACTTCGAGGGGCCCTTCGACCTGCTGCTGCAGCTGATCGCCAAGCACAAGCTCGACGTCACCGAGGTCGCCCTCTCCAAGGTCACCGACGAGTTCACGGCCCACATCCGCGCCATGGGCCCCGACTGGGACCTGGACCAGACCACCGAGTTCCTGGTGGTGGCCGCGACCCTGCTCGACCTCAAGGCCGCCCGCCTGCTGCCCGCCGCCGAGGTCGAGGACGAGGCCGACCTCGCGCTGCTGGAGGCGCGGGACCTGCTCTTCGCGCGGCTGCTCCAGTACCGCGCGTACAAGCAGGTCGCGGACATCTTCAGCGAGCGGCTGGAGAACGAGGGCCGGCGGTACCCGCGTACCGTCGGGCTGGAGCCGCACCACGCCGAGCTGCTGCCGGACGTGGTCATCAGCATCGGCGCCGAGGGCTTCGCCAAGCTCGCCGTGAAGGCCATGCAGCCCCGGGCCAAGCCGCAGGTCTACGTGGAGCACATCCACGCCCCGCTGGTCAGCGTCCGCGAGCAGGCTGAGGTGGTGGTAGCGCGGCTGCGGGAGCGCGGCGAGGCGACCTTCCGGGAGCTCGCCGAGGACGCACCCGACACCCTCACCGTGGTCGCCCGCTTCCTCGCGCTGCTGGAGCTGTACCGGGAGAAGGCCGTCGCCCTGGACCAGGACGACGCCCTCGGGGAGCTCACCGTGCGCTGGACGGGCGGGGAGGGCGTTGCCGTGACGGACGAGTTCGACCAGGAGGAGTCGTGATGGAGCTGAAGCCGGCCCTGGAGGCCGTCCTCATGGTCGTCGACGAGCCGGCGACCGAGGAGCACCTCGCCAAGGTGCTGGACCGTCCCCGCCGCGAGGTCGCCGACGCGCTGCGCGAGCTGGCCGACGAGTACGCCGTGCAGCGGCGCGGTTTCGAGCTGCGGCTGGTGGCGGGCGGCTGGCGGTTCTACACGCGCCCCGAGTACGCCGAGGCCGTCGAGCGCTTCGTCCTCGACGGGCAGCAGGCCCGGCTCACCCAGGCCGCCCTGGAGACCCTCGCGGTCGTCGCGTACCGCCAGCCGGTCAGCCGGTCGAGGGTCTCGGCGGTGCGCGGCGTGAACTGCGACGGCGTCATGCGCACCCTCCTCCAGCGCGGTCTGGTCGAGGAGGCGGGCACGGAACCCGAAACAGGTGCGATCCTGTACAGGACGACGAACTACTTTCTGGAGCGGATGGGCCTGCGCGGTCTGGACGAGCTCCCGGAGCTCGCTCCCTTCCTCCCCGAGGCGGACGCGATCGAGGCCGAGAGCCAGGAAGGGTTTCCGTCGTTCGACCCAGACGACGACAAGACGGAACTTTGATGCGAAGCAGCAGCGGCAGGAACAGCAGCGGAAACAACGGCGGGAGCCGTGGTGGCAACAGCAGCGGCCGCGGCAGCAGCGGCGGCCGCGGCAATTACCGGGGTGCCGGTAACAGCCGCGACGACCGCCAGGGCCCCAAGGGCGGGAGCAACCCGCGCCGCCCCCGCCCCGAGGAGCGCAGCTACGACGTGGGCGGCCCCTCCGGAGCCTCCGGCCCCTCCGAGGCCCCGAAGCGCGGACGCGGCGCGGCGGCCCGCGGCGGCGCCAAGGGCGGCCCCCGGCAGTCCCCGCAGCGCGGCGGCGGCCGTACGACCCCGGCGCGCCCGCGCGAGCTGGACGCCCGGATCGAGGAGCGCAACCGCGAGCGGTACGCGAACCGGCCCCAGATCAAGACCCCGAAGACCTTCGGGGAGCAGGAGGGCGAGCGCCTTCAGAAGGTGCTGGCCAGGGCGGGCATGGGCTCGCGCCGCGCCTGCGAGGAGCTGATCGACGCCGGTCGCGTCGAGGTCAACGGCAAGATCGTGATCGAGCAGGGCACGCGCGTCGACCCCGAGAAGGACGAGATCAAGGTCGACGGCCTGACCGTGGCGACCCAGTCGTACCTCTTCTTCGCGCTCAACAAGCCCGCGGGCGTGGTGTCGACGATGGAGGACCCGGACGGACGCCAGTGCCTCGGCGACTACGTCACCAACCGCGAGACGCGCCTCTTCCACGTCGGGCGGCTCGACACCGAGACCGAGGGCATCATCCTGCTCACCAACCACGGCGAGCTGGCGCACCGTCTCACGCACCCCAAGTACGGCGTGCAGAAGACCTACCTGGCCGCCATCACCGGCCCGCTCCCGCGCGAGGTCGGCAAGCGCCTCAAGGAGGGCATCCAGCTCGAGGACGGGTACGCCCGGGCCGACCACTTCCGGGTCGTCGAGCAGACCGGCAAGAACTACCTGGTCGAGGTCACCCTCCACGAGGGCCGCAAGCACATCGTGCGCCGCATGCTCGCCGAGGCGGGCTTCCCGGTGGACAAGCTCGTCCGGACCGCGTTCGGTCCGATCCAGCTGGGCGACCAGAAGTCGGGCTGGCTGCGGCGCCTGACGAACACCGAGGTCGGCATGCTGATGAAGGAAGTCGGCCTGTAAACGGCACATTTCCGCGTGAAAGCCCGCACCCTCCTGGGGGTGCGGGCTTTCACTCTTGTCGGACACGCCCCTCCGGCTTTATAGTCAGAGTGACTCTTAAGGAGGCGGCGTTGCGACTCCCCGTCACCCCTGCCGCGCACGGCAGGCGAACCTGGACCCACGGGGGTGGCCCGGGCTCCGACACCCGCGCGGCGGGGTTGATGCGGGCATGACCACGCACGGCGCGCCCAAGGCCGAACGTCCCGAGGGGTACGACCCCCACGCCTTCGAGCCCTTCGCCGTCACCGTCGACCTCGCCGTCTTCACCGTCCGCGACGAGCGGCTGCACGTCCTGCTCGTCCGGCGCGGCCAGGAGCCGTACCAGGACTGCTGGGCCCTTCCCGGTGGCTTCGTCCTGCCCCGCGAGTCCGCCGAACAGGCCGCGCGCCGCGAGCTGGCCGAGGAGACCGGAATCTCCGGCGCCACCGCCGCCCGCCTCCACCTGGAGCAGCTGCGCACCTACAGCGACCCGGACCGCGACCCGAGGATGCGGGTGGTCTCCGTCGCGTACACCGCCCTCGTACCGGACCTGCCGGAGCCCCGCGGCGGCGGCGACGCGGCGCACGCGCAGTGGCTGCCCTACGGCTCGTACGGGCCCCTCGCCTTCGACCACGACACGATCCTCGCCGACGCGCACGAGCGCGTGGGCGCCAAGCTCGAGTACACCTGCCTCGCCACCGCCTTCTGCCCGCCCGAGTTCACGCTCGGCGAGCTGCGCCAGGTGTACGAGACGGTGTGGGGCGTCGAGCTCGACCGCCCCAACTTCCGGCGCAAGGTCCTCGCCACGCCCGGCTTCGTCGAGGCCGTGGAGGGACCGCCGCGCCTGACCGGCGGACGGGGGAAACCGGCCGCCCTGTACCGGGCGGGCGGGGCCACGGCCCTGCACCCGCCACTGCTGCGACCGGAAGGACGGCAGGCATGACCGCTGGAATGACGACAGGAACGCCCACGGCCAGGACCGCCACCGTCAAGCGGGCGGCCACCGGCTCGCTCATCGGGCTCGCGCTCGGTGATGCCCTCGGCTTCCCGACCGAGTTCAACGACGTGCCGTCGATCCTCGCGAAGTGCGGCCCCTGGCGGGGGATGGAGCTGCCCCGGCCCGCCTTCGTCACGGACGACACCCAGATGACGCTGGCGCTGGCGCGGGGCGTCCGCACCGCGATGGACCGGGGGCCGCTGACCCCGGAGCGGCTGACGCGGCCCGTGCGCGACGAGTTCGTCGCCTGGTACCACTCGCCCGAGAACAACCGGGCACCCGGCCGTACGTGCCTGGTCGCCTGCGGCAAGCTCGACAGCGGCCGGCCCTGGCAGGAAGCCAGCCAGATCGCCTCCAAGGGCTGCGGCGCCAACATGCGGGTCGCGCCCCTCGGACTCGTACCCCGGCTGGACGCGGAGCAGCGCGCCGGTGCCGCCCAGCTCCAGGCCGCGCTCACGCACGGGCACCCGACCGCGCTCGCCGCCTCGGACCTCACCGCGCGGGCGGTGTACCTGCTGTCGCAGGGCGCGGACCCGGCCGGCCTGGTCGGGCGGCTGCTCGCGTACGCGCACGAGAACCGCTCCCGCTACCACGCCAAGTGGCTCGGCGACCTGTGGACGTACGCCCACGACACCACGCCCCAGACCTTCATCGAGCGCGGCTGGGACGAGTGCGTCGCCGCCCTCACCACCCTGGAGTCCGCCCTGCGCACCGCCGACCCGGAGGCCGACCCCTGCCTCCTTACGGGTGACGGCTGGATCGCCGAGGAGGCCCTCGCCACCGGGCTGCTGTGCTTCCTGCTCTTCCCGGAGGAGCCGCTCACGGCCCTGCGCCGGGCCGCCTGCACCAAGGGGGACTCGGACTCGATCGCCTGCCTCGCGGGCGCCTTCGCCGGGGCGCACCTGGGGGCCGGGGCCTGGCCGGGGGAGTGGGCGGACCGGATCGAGTACGGAAGTGAGCTGCTGACGCTGGGGGCGCTCTGGGACGCTTGAGCGCATGACGCACCTCGTGGACCTTCCCGACCTGGCCTCCGTCGTCGCCGAACAGCCCGATCCGCTGCTCTTCGCGACCGTCTCCGGCGCGCACCTGTACGGCTTCCCGTCCCTGGACTCGGACGTGGACCTGCGCGGGGTGCACCTGCTGCCGGTCGACGCGATGATCGGGCTGCGCGAGCCCGAGGAGACCCGGTCCCGGATGTGGGAGGCCGACGGGGTCGAGATGGACCTCGTCACGCACGACCTGCGCAAGTTCGTCCGGCTCATGCTGCGGCGCAACGGCTACGTACTGGAGCAGCTGCTGTCGCCGTTGGTGGCCCACACCACGGACGCGCACGCCGAGCTGGCCGCGCTCGCGCCGGGTGTGCTCACCACCCACCACGCGCACCACTACCGTGGGTTCGCCGCCACCCAGTGGCGGCTGTTCGAGAAGAACGGGGAGCTCAAGCCGCTGCTGTACACCTTCCGGGTGCTGCTGACCGGCATCCACCTGATGCGTACGGGCGAGGTGGTGGCCCACCTGCCGACGCTCCTCGGGTCGGTGCCCGCGCCGGAGTACGTGGCCGAGCTCATCGCCGCCAAGTCCGACGCCGAGCACGGTCTCGCCACCGGCGTGGACACCGAGCGGGTACGCGCGGACGTGGAGGCCCTGCACGCCGTGCTGGACGAGGCGCAGGCGGCGTCGGCGCTACCGGACGGGCCCGCCCCCGCCGCGTACGACGCGCTCCACGACTTCGTCGTACGGGCCCGCCTGGAGCGTCTCGAGCGCCCGGAGGGCTGAGGCCCGGCGGGTGCGGAACAGGAAGTCCTCCACGGCCCGGCGGTCCGGCTCCGCCGGGAGCGGGGACCTCGCCGCGGCGTCGTCCGCCTCCGCCGCCAGGCGCGCCATCCACGCCTCCACCTCCGGCCACGGCACCTCGCCGCGCTTGACCGCCAACAGGCGCTCGCGGGCGTCGCCGACGTCGAGGACCAGCTCGCCCGTGCGCAGCAGGTCGCGGCAGCTCGTCACGAGCCGCAGCAGGTGCATGGCGTGCTTCCAGCGCGGGGCCCCGTGGCGGCGGACGTCCGCGTCCAGCTTCTTGCGCTGGGCCACCGCGTACCGCACGAACGTCTGGTGGGCCTGGCGGGAGAGGAACGCGCGGCGCAGCGACAGCAGTTCGCGGCCGGTGTCGTCGACGTGCTCGACGAGCGGGGAGTGCAGGCACTCCAGGATGTTCGGGTTGGCGCGGAGCGCGAGCTCGCAGAAGCGCTCCAGCTCCCAGCTGAACTGCTCCTCCGCCGGGCCCTCTACGTGCGTGGGCGGCTTGGCGAAGCGCCACTGGAGCGCCGTGGGTGCCAGGAACACACCGCGCCGGTCGGTGTCGCTGCCGTCCGTGGCCAGCCCGAAGGCGCGCGACCCCATGACGCAGGAGTAGACGGTGTGGTCGCGCACCAGGTCTTCGGGGGTCGGCGGGGTCGGAGGGGGCAGCGGTGTCATGACCGCGATCATCCCAGCCGGATGGTGCCCTCCGACACCGAAATCTCCCGGGGCGGCAGCGGCCTCGTGGCCGGACCGGTCACGACCGACGCGTCCTCGACGCGGAAGGTGCTGCCGTGGCAGGGACAGCGGATGACACCGTTCGCGACCGAGCCGACCGTGCAGCGCTGATGCGTGCAGATCGCCGAGAAGGCCCTGAACTCGCCCTCCTCCGGCTGGGTCACCACGACCTGCCGGTCGGCGAAGACCCGGCCGCCGCCGACCGGGATGTCCGTGGTCCTCGCGAGCGCGTCCCCGGCCGGCGACCCGCCGTCCGTGGGGTCACCGTCCGCGGGGCCGTCGCCCCCGCCGCCGCAGGCGGTGAGCAGGGCGGCCGGGGCGGCCAGAACGGTACGGCGGGGCGTGGCGGCTGGGTCCATGCGGACCATCCTGACGCCCGGAGCGCAGCGCACGAGGGAGCCGCGCGGTGGTCCGGGCCGCGCGTTACGCCCGGGGGAGCAGCCCCGTGGCGGTGCCGTCCGCGTCCCGGCGTACCTCCAGGACCCCGGTCACGGCGGCGCGATCGACCGGCCCGTACACATGCGGGAACCCGCCCTCCCAGCGGACCTCCGACGACAGCCGCTCCTCGTCGATCCGCAGCACCAGCAGCGGGCCCTCCGCGTCCCGGTAGTGCGCGTCGGCGATGGCGAGCGCGGCCGCCTCGTCCGGCGAGCAGTGCACGAACCCCTCGTCGGCGAGGGATGCGGGCGCGTACGGCCCCTCCGGATCGGCGGACCACCGGTCGAGGGGAACCACGTGAAAGAGCATGCGCACAGTTCTAACCCACCGCGGCTGACTAGGCTGATCAGCAGCAGCACCCAAGCCGACGAAGGAGCGGGACGTGGCGGTACGAGCGGTCCGAGGGGCCGTCCAGCTGGAGCGGGACGACGCCGGGCACATGCGGGACCAGGTCGGCGAGCTGCTCACCGCCGTACTGGAGCGCAACGGCCTCACCACGGACGACCTGATCAGCATCTGGTTCACGGCCACGCCCGACCTGCACAGCGACTTCCCCGCCGCCGCGGTGCGCGAGCTCGGCATCGTGGACGTACCGCTCATCTGCGCGCAGGAGCTGGACGTCGACGGCGCCATGCCCCGGGTCGTGCGGCTGCTCGCGCACGTCGAGACCGCTCTGCCCAAATCCGCCGTCGCGCACGTGTACCTCGGTGCCGCGGCCGCCCTGCGCAAGGACATCGCCCAGTGAGAACCGCACTCGTCATCGGAACCGGCCTGATCGGCACCTCGGCCGCCCTCGCCCTGACCGGGCGTGGCGTCACCGTCCACCTCGTGGACCACGACCCGGCCCGCGCGCGCACCGCCGCGGCGCGCGGCGCCGGCACCGACGAGCCCCCCGAGGGCCCGGTCGACCTCGCCGTCGTCGCCGTACCGCCGGCGCACATCGCCGCCACGCTCGCCGACGCGATGCGCCGCGGGGTGGCCCGCGCGTACCTGGACGTGGGCAGCGTCAAGGGCGGGCCGAAGCGGGAGCTGGAGGAGATGGGCCTCGACCTGACGGCGTACATCGGTACGCACCCGATGTCCGGCAAGGAGCAGTCGGGGCCGATGGCCGCGACCGCCGACCTCTTCGAGGGCCGCCCCTGGGTGCTGACGCCCACCCGCGACACCGACACCGAGGTGCTGAACCTGGCGCTGGAGCTCGTCGCGCTGTGCCGGGCCGTGCCGGTCGTCATGGACGCGGACGCCCACGACCGGGCCGTCGCGCTCGTCTCCCACACCCCGCAGCTGGTCTCGTCGATGGTCGCGGCCCGGCTCGCGGACGCCGACGAGACGGCGGTACGGCTCTGCGGGCAGGGCATCCGGGACGTGACGCGCATCGCGGCGTCCGACCCCCGCATGTGGGTCGAGATCCTCTCGGCGAACCCGGGCCCGGTCGCCGACGTCCTCGCGGGCGTCGCCGCAGACCTGGAGGAGACGGTCCAGGCCCTGCGCTCGCTCCAGTCCGCCGACGACGACAAGCGCCGCGACGGCGCGAGCGGCGTCGAGGACGTCCTGCGCCGCGGCAACGCGGGCCGCGCCCGCGTCCCGGGCAAGCACGGCGGCGGCCCGGTGGCCTACGAGACGGTGGCGGTCCTGCTCAGCGACCAGCCGGGCGAGCTGGCCCGGATCTTCGCCGACGCGGGCCGGGCGGGCGTGAACATCGAGGACGTCCGCATCGAGCACGCCACGGGGCAGCAGGCGGGTCTCATCCAGCTGATGGTGGAGCCGAAGGCGGCCCCGGTCCTGGCGGCGGCCCTGCGGGAGCGGGGCTGGGGGCTGCGGCCGTAAGCCGGGGTGGTGGAGGGGCCCCGGCCGGGGGTCGTCCGAACGGGTGCAAGGGGTCCGGCCCGCAGTCGGTAACCTTGTGCCGGGCCCCTTGGCAACCGGCCGGCCCCTCTCCCGCGTACCAGGAAGGTGTCCGACACCGTGGAAACCGTGATCGTCGCCATCGACGGGCCCTCCGGCACGGGCAAGTCGAGCACCTCCAAGGCGGTCGCCGCCAAGCTGGGGCTCAGCTACCTGGACACCGGCGCGCAGTACCGCGCGATCACCTGGTGGATGATCAGCAACGGCGTGGACACCGACGACCCCGAGGCCATCGCCTCGGCCGCCGGCAAGCCCACCATCGTCTCCGGGACCGACCCGTCCCACCCCACCATCACCGTCGACGGCGTGGACGCCTCCGGGCCCATCCGCACCCAGGAGGTCACCTCCAAGGTCAGCGCCGTCAGCGCGGTCCCCGAGGTGCGCGCCCGGATCACCGAGCTCCAGCGCACCATCGCGGCGAGCGCCGTGGAGGGCATCGTCGTCGAGGGCCGCGACATCGGCACGACCGTCCTCCCGGACGCCGACCTCAAGATCTTCCTGACGGCGTCCCCCGAGGCCCGCGCCGCCCGCCGCTCCGGCGAGCTCAAGGGCGCCGACGTCCACGCCACCCGCGAGGCGCTCATCCAGCGGGACGCGGCCGACTCCAGCCGCAAGACCTCCCCGCTCGCCAAGGCGGACGACGCGGTCGAGGTCGACACCACCGAGCTCACCCTCCAGCAGGTCATCGAGTGCGTCGTCACGCTGATCGAGGAGAAGCGAGCCGCCAAGTGACCCCTTCCGAGAAGGGCGCCGCGGTCGGCCGGGGCATCGGCATCGGCCTGATGTACGGGCTGTGGAAGCCGCGCGTCCTCGGCGCCTGGCGCGTCCCGGCCTCCGGGCCCGTGATCCTCGCCGTCAACCACGCGCACAACCTCGACGGCCCCATGCTCATGGGCACCGCACCCCGGCCCGTGCACTTCCTGATCAAGAAGGAGGCCTTCGTCGGGCCTCTCGGCCCGTTCCTGGAGGGCATCGGGCAGCTGAAGGTGGACCGCTCGGTGCCCGACCGCACCGCCATCACCGGCGCCCTGGAGGTGCTGGGTGGCGGCGGCGTGCTCGGCATCTTCCCGGAGGGCACCCGCGGCGAGGGCGACTTCGCCTCGCTGCGCGCCGGACTGGCGTACTTCGCGGTGCGCAGCGGCGCGCCGATCGTCCCGGTCGCCGTGCTGGGAAGCACCGAGCGCCGCGGACGGTTGATAAAGGCGCTGCCGCCCCTGCGCAGCCGCGTCGACGTCGTCTTCGGCGACGCCTTCGAGGCGGGGGAGCCCGGTGGCCGCCGCACCCGCAAGGCGCTGGACGACGCCACCGTACGCATCCAGGAGCGGCTCACCGCCCACCTGGAAAACGCCAAGCGCCTCACCGGCCGCTGAGCGAGACTTGAGTAGCGGATCACTCGATCCGCCGATGATGATGAACGAGGAACGGACTTCATGAACGACCAGCACGACCACGGGGCACTCGGCGACACCGAGTACGCGGAGTTCATGGAGCTCGCCGCCGAAGAGGGCTTCGACATCGAGGACGTCGAAGGCGCGATCGAGGAGGCCGGGCACGGCCCGCTCCCGGTCCTCGCCGTCGTCGGCCGGCCGAACGTCGGCAAGTCGACCCTCGTGAACCGCATCATCGGCCGCCGCGAGGCCGTCGTCGAGGACAAGCCCGGCGTCACCCGCGACCGCGTCACGTACGAGGCCGAGTGGGCCGGCCGCCGCTTCAAGGTCGTCGACACCGGCGGCTGGGAGCAGGACGTCCTCGGCATCGACGCCTCCGTCGCCGCCCAGGCCGAGTACGCCATCGAGGCCGCCGACGCCGTCGTCTTCGTCGTGGACGCCACCGTGGGCGCCACCGACACCGACGAGGCCGTCGTCAAGCTGCTGCGCCGGGCCGGAAAGCCCGTCGTCCTCGCCGCCAACAAGGTCGACGGCCCCTCCGCCGAGGCCGACGCCGCCATGCTGTGGTCCCTGGGCCTCGGCGAGCCGTTCCCGGTCTCCGCGCTGCACGGCCGCGGCACCGGCGACCTGCTGGACGAGGTGCTGAAGGCGCTGCCGGAGGCCCCGGAGCAGACCTTCGGCGCCGCTGTCGGCGGCCCGCGCCGCATCGCGCTCATCGGCCGCCCGAACGTCGGCAAGTCGTCCCTGCTCAACAAGCTCGCGGGCGAGGAGCGGGTGGTCGTCAACGAGATGGCCGGCACCACCCGCGACCCGGTCGACGAGCTGATCGAGCTCGGCGGCACGACCTGGAAGTTCGTGGACACCGCCGGTATCCGCAAGAAGGTCCACCTCCAGGAGGGCGCGGACTACTACGCCTCGCTGCGTACCGCCGCCGCCGTGGAGAAGGCCGAGGTGGCCGTCGTCCTGATCGACACCACCGAGTCCATCTCCGTCCAGGACCAGCGGATCATCACCATGGCCGTCGAGGCGGGCCGCGCCCTCGTCATCGCGTACAACAAGTGGGACGACCTCGACGAGGAGCGCCGCTACTACCTCGAGCGCGAGATCGAGACCGAGATGCAGCAGGTCTCCTGGGCCCCGCGCGTCAACGTCTCCGCCCGCACCGGCCGCCACATGGACCGGCTGGTCCCGGCGATCGAGACGGCGCTGGCCGGCTGGGAGACCCGCGTGCCGACCGGCAGGCTGAACGCCTTCCTCGGCGAGCTCGTCGCGGCCCACCCCCACCCGATCCGCGGCGGCAAGCAGCCCCGCATCCTGTTCGGTACGCAGGCGGGCACCAAGCCGCCCCGGTTCGTGCTCTTCGCCTCCGGCTTCCTGGAGCACGGCTACCGGCGCTTCGTCGAGCGGCGCCTGCGCGAGGAGTTCGGCTTCGAGGGCACGCCGATCCACATCTCGGTGCGGGTGCGCGAGAAGCGCGGCCGCAAGAAGTGACCGGCTGACATGACGACGGCGGGGCCGGAGCGAGAGATCTCGCTCCGGCCCCGCCGTCGTCGGTGTGTCTCACCGGGTCACAGGCCGCCCCTGCGCGCCGGTGGCAGCGCCGCCGGGACGTGGACCGGGGGATGCTGGCGCTGCCACACCCCCGGGTACGCGGTCGTGGTCGTGGTCGCGCTCACCGGGCGGTGCGCGCCCGCCACGGCGGCGAAGGACCGGAAGCCCAGATCCTCCTCGCCGCTGCGGTCGCCCGGCAGCGTCCTGAACGTCCTCAGGTACTCGGAGTACAGCGCGTCGTAGATCGGCGTGGCCGAGGCGCCGGACATGCCGTCCTGCGCCGGGCGCATCGCGGGGATCTGGTGGTACGGCTGACGGGAGGACTCGTAGCGGGACGACTCGTAGCGGGAGGGTTCGTATGCGTGCACGTAGGTGCCAACGACCTCGCCGCCCGTCGGATGCGGCCTCGCCGTGACGCGCCTCGCCGTCACGTGCCCGCCAGCGGCAGCGCGGCGGCCACCAGGCGCCCGTCGGCCGAGGCCTTCTCCAGCGCGTCGCGCAGCAGGTCCTCGCGCGGCTGCTGGCCGATGGAGCCGACCGGCGCGGCGAAGACGAGGACCGTGTGCGACTTGTTCGCCGCGGCCCGCCAGCCCTCCGTGACCTGGAGCGGCTGGTGCGCCTGCCACCAGGCGACCGGGCTGCCCCCGACCGTACCCGGCTGGAGGATGGCGTGCAGCTGGCCCATGGCGAGCAGCACCGACCAGCCGTGCAGCGGGCTCGGCTTCTGGTTGACGTCGGTGACCGGGAGGAAGCCGTGCTCCATCAGCAGCGGCAGGAACTCGTCGACGCCGGCGGTGGAACCGGGGCGGGCGATGGGCGCGGTCGGTTCGACGACCAGCGCCGGGTGCAGCTCGCCGTCGATCAGGACGAGGCCGCTGGTGACGCCCAGGACCGCCTGCTCGCCGGCGGCCGGGGACTGCGCCGGGATGGAGGGGGCGGGGGCGGCGGCGGCCGGGCTGCCGGTGATGGACCGGACGGCGCCCTGGAGCTGCTCCTCGGCGACCTTGACGACCTGGGAGGGGATGCAGGTGGCATGGGCGAAGGCGAGGACGGCGGTCTCCTCGCCGACGAACAGCACGGTGCTCGTGCGTTCCTGCTCGGAGTCGCCCGGGGTGCGGCAGGAGGTGCAGTCGTAGCTGCCCGGGGCGTTCTCGCCGGCGAGCAGCCGGTCGGCTTCCTCATCGCCGATCTCGGCGCGTACGTCCTCGCTGACGTCGAGCATGCGCGGCACGGGTGGCTCCTCGGAGTGGTGTGCGGTTCGAGGCCGGGCGGTTCCCGGCTCGTCTCATGAAGAGCTCAACGGGTGAACCGGGGCCGGGGTCACGCGCGCGGCGGCGCGGGTGCGGGGCGGGGTGGTGCCTAGCGTGGGCCGGTGCTGAAGAACCGTTTCTGGCCGTCGGTCGTCGTGCCGGCGGCGGTGCTGCTCATGCAGGGTGCCGGTGTCGCCGGCGCCGACACCGGGGCGGCCGGCCACCATCCGCCGCCGCCCAGGCCCGGGCCGGGGCCCGCGTACCCGCTCGCCGACTGCGCCACCGACCAGTGGCCCTGGGGCTGCGTCGCCGAGTGCGAGAGCGGCGGCCGCTGGCACATCAACACCGGCAACGGCTACTACGGCGGGCTGCAGTTCAAGCAGTCCACCTGGGAGGCGTACGGCGGGCTGAAGTACGCCCCGCGCGCCGACCTGGCGAGCCGTCAGCAGCAGATCACGGTCGCGGAGGAGGTGCTCCGGTGGCAGGGCTGGGGCGCCTGGCCGGTCTGCTCCAAGCGGTACGGGCTGTCCGGACGCGCGCACGTGGTCCAGCCCGGGGACACGCTGTCCGCCGTCGCGCGGCGGTTCAAGGTGAAGGGCGGCTGGAAGGCGCTGCACCAGGCGAACCAGACCGTCATCGGGACCGATCCGAACCGGATCCGTCCGGGGATGATGCTGTCCCTCCCGGTGTGAGCCCTTCCGGTGTGAGCCCTTCTGGCGTGAGCCCTTCCGGTGTGAGCTCCGACGCCTCACCGCTGAAGGCGATCGCGCCGCGGCGCAGTCCGTGGACGAGTGTGCCCGGCGGCAGGCCGGGCGGGAGGCGCTGCTCGGCCACGACGACGGCGGCCGTGCGCGCCAGTTCCGCGAGCAAGGTGTACGTGCGCGCCGCGACCGGCGGGGACAGACCGAGGGCCGGTTCGTCGACGAGGACGACACGGGCGCCCGACAGCACCACGCGGGAGAGGGCGAGCATCCGCTGTTCGCCGCCCGAGAGCGTACCGGCGCGGCGGTCGAGCAGCGGGCGCAGCTCCGGGTACGCGTCGAGGGCGGGCGCGGCCGTGGGGTGGTGGGCGGCGAGCCCGAGGTTCTCGGCGACGGTGAGGCCCGGGTACACGGCGCGCCGGTCCGGCACGAAGCACAGGCCGCGGCGCGCGCGGTCGTGGGCGCGCAGGCGGGTGACGTCGGCGCCGCGCCACAGGACGCGCCCGGCGGAGAGCGGAACCGTGCCGGCGAGGGCGCGCAGCGCGGTCGTACGGCCGGAGCCGTTGCGGCCGAGGAGCACGGTGAGGGCGGCGGCGGGGACGGGCAGGTCGACGCCGTGCAGGGCTTCCAAAGGGCCGTAGCGCACGCGGGCGGCGCGGAGTTCCATCTCGATGCTCATGACACGATCCGCCCCGCCTCCATGACGTGGACCGTGTCCGCGATGTCCGCGACCAGGTCGAGGTCGTGTTCGACGACGAGGACCGCCATGCCGTCGGCCGCCAGCGCCTTCAGTACGCGGGCGAGTGCGGCGGTCTCGGCGGCGTCGAGCCCCGCGGCGGGCTCGTCCAGCAGCAGCGTGTGCGGCCGCCCCGCGAGGGCGCGCGCCACCTCGACGCGGCGCAGGGTGCCGGTCGCCAGGCCGGCGGCCGGCAGGTCCCGCACGGCGGTGAGGCCCAGCAGGCGCAGCACCCGCTCGACGTGGCGGGGGTCGCGGACGCGGCCGTGTTCCGCGCCGACGCGCACGTTCTCCTCGACGGTGAGCGACGCGAAGACCGCGAGCTCCTGGAACGTCCGGGCGATGCCCAGGCGGGTGCGGGCGTGGGCGGGGCGCGTGGTGATGTCGACGCCGTCGAGGGTGACGCGGCCGGCGGTGGGGCGCGCGGTGCCGGCCAGGCAGTGGAAGAGGGTGCTCTTGCCCGCGCCGTTGGGCCCCACGAGGGCGGTGAGGCGGCCGGGCGGAAGGCGCAGGGTGACGCGGTCGAGAGCGGTGAGGCCGGCGGGGTAACGGAGGGTGAGGTGGTGGGCCTCCACGCCGCGAACCTCTGTCGGGAGTGGTTGCTCGCGGTGGCCCCGCGCGGGCCCGGGTACGGGGCCTCGCGTCAGGGACCGTAGGCCGGCGGTGGGTGGCGCCTTGCGGCGGGGCGCGGACGGGAGCAGCGACATCAGCGGGGGGACGCGGGACGTCAGGGCGGCCAGGAGGCCGATGAGGGCCGCCGCCGCGCCGCCGCGGGCACCCGCGTCCAGGCCCACCAGGAGAGCCGCAGCGGCCAGCGGGGAGAGGAGGCTGTCCGCGCCCAGGACCAGGACGGCCGCGAACCAGAGCAGGCCCCGCACCGGGTCGTACGCCGCCGGGTCGAAGGCCCGCAGGCCCATGCCCAGCAGCCCGCCGCCCAGGGCCGCGAGGGCCGCGCCCGCCACGAAGGCGAGGACCTTCAGGGCGCCGGCCGGCACACCCGCGGCCGACGCGCCCGCCTCGTGGTCGCGCAGCGCGGCCAGCGCCCTGCCCGTACGGCCCCGGCGCATGGCGGCGACCAGGAGCAGGGCGGACGCCAGGAGCACCAGCTCCAGGGCGTAGTAGGCGCGGTCCGAGGCGAAGCCCGCCGGGCGCGCCGGGGCCAGGCCCGCCGTCGCGTACGGCTGCGCGAAGACGAAGCGGCTCACCGCCACGCCGACCGCCAGCGTCGCCAGCGCCAGGGTGAGCCCGCGGCGGCGGATCGCCGGCCACCCCGTGAGCAGGCCCAGCGGGGCGACCAGCACCACGGCCACCACCAGCGCGGTGAGCTCCGGCAGCCGGGGCAGGCCCGGGAAGCGGCCCGCCGCCAGCAGCGCCGTGAACAGCGCGCCCAGGCCCGCGTACGCCGCCTGGCCCAGCGAGATCTGGCCGCCCCGGCCGGTGACGACCACCAGGGACAGCAGGATCACGGCGAGCGCCGGGACCTGGATCGCCGTGTGCAGGTCCGTGCCCGCGAAGCCGAGCGGCAGCAGGAACAGCACGGCCGCCACCCCCCACACCCCCGGCGGCACCCGCGCCCCCGCCGTCGAGGCGCGCGGCAGGGCGTCCCGCGCCCCCACGCCCGGCAGGGCCAGCGCGGCGACCAGCAGGGCGACCACGAAGAGGTTCGTGGCGACGGCCTGGACCAACGGCCCGGACCAGCCCACGGGGTGGAAGCGGGTCAGCTGCGCCTGCCCGACCCCGACGGCCAGCGCGGTCAGCACCGCCACCGGCAGGCTCCGCATCCGGGCCACCACCGCCACCGCGATCACCTCGACGACCAGCAGCGGCAGCCCGTACGGGTCGAGCCGTACGTACGGCGCGAGCAGCACGCCCGTCAGGCCCGCCGTGAACGACCCGAACGCCCACCCCACCGCCGACATCCGGTCCGTGTCGATGCCGCCCAGCGCCGCCAGCTCCCGGTTGTCGACCACCGCCCGCAGCTCCCGCCCCAGCCGCGTCCAGCGGGTCGCCGCCCCCACCGCCACCGCCAGCAGGACGGCCGCCCCGAGGTGCAGCCACGGGTCGTCGCCCAGCAGCACCGGCGCGTCGTCCCGCGCCCCGCCGCCCCACATCAGCGCGGCCGCGCCGACGAGCAGCACGAACACGCCGATCGAGGCCACCAGCGTCGTCGCCGGGTCCGAGCCGAGCACCGCCGCCGGGCGGAACACCACCCGGTCGAGGACCAGGCCGATGCCGGGGCCGACCAGCAGCAGCGTCACGCACGCGGCGAGCGGCACCGGCCAGCCCCACTCGACCACCAGCTGGCGCAGCACGTACGCGCAGACCATGGCGACCGCGCCGTGCGCGAGGTTCAGCACGCCGGTCGCCCGGTACGTGACGATCAGGCCGATGCCGGTCAGGGCCGCCGCGCCGCCGACCGCGAGGCCGGCGAGGAAGAGTTCGTACGTCAGCGAGGACACGGGTCAGCTCTCGGGATCGCACACCGGGCAGGGCTCCAGCCGCGCGTCCCCGACCGGGACCGCGTCCGCCCGGCCCGCCACCAGGGGGCAGTCCGGGCGGTGGGCCAGCGTCCCGCCCGGGACCCGCAGCGGCGGAGCGTCCGAGGAGGGCCGGTCCACCGTGGCCGGGGGCTCCTCGGGGGCGCGGTCTGTGCCTCCCCGCGTGACGCGCCGCGGGCCGGGCCCGCCCAGCAGCACCGCGCCTGCCACGATCAGCGCCGCCCCCGGGACGGTGCACGACGCCAGGTACGGGATCTGCCGTTCCGCGAACCGCTCGCCCGACACCCCGTACCAGCCCACCACGCACAGCACCACGCCCGCGGCGACGGCCACGGCCCCGCCCCACCACGGCGATCGCGCTGTCGGCATCCCGGGCCTCCGCTGGCGAGAGAGGGCGATTCCTTGCACTATGCCCAAGAAGGACAAAAAAGGCACAGACCCGGAAACCGGCGGTGAGCCATATGGTCCCCACCACGCGCACGAGTCTTCGCAAGCATCCCCGCACCTCGGCCCTCGCGGCCGCCGCGGTCCTGGTCCTGGTACCGACCGCCGCGGCCTGCGGTGACGGCAACGGCAACGGTGATGCGGGGAGGTCCCCGACCCCGACCGCGACGGCGACCTCGCCGGCGGGCGACCAGCCCGCGGACCCGACCGCGGCCCGGCAGCAGATCGAGAAGAACTGGGCGGCCTTCTTCAACCCGAAGACGCCGGTCGACGAGAAGGTCAAGCTGCTGGAGAACGGCGACCGGATGCGGCCCGTCCTGGAGGCGTTCTCGGCCAACCCGCAGGCCGCGCAGACGTCCGCGAGCGTCGACGACGTCGCCTTCACCTCGGCGACCGAGGCCGACGTCACCTACGACCTGCTGGTCGGCGGCACTCCGGCGCTGTCCAACTCCAAGGGCACCGCCGTGCAGCAGCAGGACACCTGGAAGGTGTCCGTGAAGACGCTGTGCGCGCTGGTCAAGCTCAGCCCCGATGCGACAGCCGTGCCGGGTTGCTGAATCCCCGCTGGCGGCGGCGCTCCTGCTGTTCGCCCTGCTGCTGAGCGCCGCCTGCGGCAGCCGCCTGCCGGAGAGCGACTTCACCGCCCGGCGCCCCGCCCCCGCGACGACTACGCCCGAGGAAGGCCCGCCGCTGCGCGTCGGCATCATCACCAGTGCCACCAGCCCCGTCGGCGGCGCCGCGTTCACCGGGCCGCGCGACGGCGCCCGGGCGTACTTCGACGCCCTCAACGCGCGCGGCGGCCTCGACGGCCGCCGCGTCGAGGTGCTCACCTGCGACGACGGCGGCAGCGGCGGCGGCAACAACGAGTGCGTCCACGAACTCGTCGACGAGGCCAAGGTCTTCGCGCTCGTCGCCACCACCGCCTTCGACTACGCGGGCGCCGCGCGCGTCGCCGCCGCAGGCGTCCCCGACATCGGCGGCCAGCCCATCGGCCCGGCGTACGACACCCATCCGCACCTGTACGGCATCTACGGCAGCGCCGCCCCGCGCACCGGCGACGAGCCCGGCTGGGACGGCGTCCTGTACGGCGGCACCGAGGTCTACCGCTGGTTCAAGCGCGAGCTCGGCGCCCGCACCGCGGCCGTCGTCGCGTACAACCAGGCCTCCTCCGCGCGGTACGCCGCGTACGTGGAGCGGGGCCTGCGGACCGAGGGGTACCGGGTCGTCAGCGAGCAGGTCGACTTCGCGCTGCCCAACTACCGGGCCGTCGCCGCCGACCTGCGCGAACAGGGCGTCGACGTCGTCTTCGACGCCCTGGACACGCACGGCAACGCGCAGCTGTGCGAGGCGATGGACGCCGTCGGCGTACGCGTCACCGCCAAGGTCACCAACGTCCAGAACTGGAACGAGGGCGTGCCGCGCGACTTCAAGGACGCCCCGCGCTGCCGCAACGCCCTGTGGGCGACCGGCGCCAGCCGCAACCACGACGAGACGTCCCACCCGGCCGTACGGGAGTTCCGCGACGCCATGGGGGACCGGCCGCTCTCCCAGTGGGCGCTGGAGGGGTGGGCCGCCGCCATGTGGTTCACGGACGCGGCCGAGTCGTGCACCCGGGCCGAAGCGGGCCTCACGCGGGCGTGCGTCGAGCGGTTCCTCAACCGGCCCGAGGGGTACACCGCGCGCGGACTGCTCCTGCCCGCCGTCTTCACGCGGCTGCCCGAACCCCCGAAGACCAGCCGCACCTGCCTGTCCGTCGCCCGCTGGCGGGACGGCCGCGGCTGGGTCACCCAGGGCGGTGACATGTACCGCAACTGCGCCACCGTCCCCCAGCTCGGCTACCGGCCCTGAACCCGCGCGCCGAAAACCGCGTCCTCAATCCCAAGTACAGTCCATGCCTGACGACCATCCGAGAACTGCTGGACCTGGGGGACGCGGCCACGCGATGCACATCTCATTCCTGCTCCACAACGCGTACGGGATCGGCGGCACCATCCGTACGACGTTCAACCTCGCCGCGGCCCTGGCCGAGCGGCACGACGTCGAGATCGTGTCCGTCTTCCGCCACCGCGAGGAGCCGACGCTGGGCGCCCCCGCCGGCGTGACCATGAAGCACCTGGTCGACCTGCGCAAGAAGAGCCCCACGTACGACGGCGACCACCCCGACTACAAGCGGCCCGCCAAGGTCTTCCCGCGCGGCGACGGCCGCTGGAAGCAGTACAGCCGCCTCACCGACGCCCGCATCGCCGCCCACCTGAAGGCCCTGGAGGCCGACGTCGTCGTCGGCACCCGCCCCGGCCTCAACGTGCACATCGCGCGCCAGACCCGCCGCGGAGCGGTGCGCGTCGGCCAGGAACACCTCACCCTCGACAGCCACGGCTACCGGCTGCGCCGCGAGATCGGCCACCGCTACGCCCTGCTCGACGCCGTCACCACCGTCACCGAGGCCGACGCCCGCTCCTACCGGGCCACGCTCAAGCTGCCGGGTGTACGCATCGACGCCGTGCCCAACAGCGTCCCGGCCCCATCCGTGGAGCCCGCCGACACCACGGCCAAGTGGGTCGTCGCGGCCGGCCGGCTCACCCGGGTCAAGCGGTACGACGTGCTGGTCGAGGCGTTCGCGAAGGTGGTCGCCGCCCGCCCCGACTGGCGGCTGCGGATCTACGGCTCCGGCGACGCGACCGGCAACGAGAAGAGCGCGCTGCGCGCCCTCATCGACGAGCGCGGCCTGCACAACCACGTCTACCTGATGGGCCCGGCGAACCCGCTGGAGCCCGAGTGGGTCAAGGGCTCCATCGCCGCCGTCACCTCCCGCCTCGAAGCCTTCGGCATGACCATCGTCGAGGCGATGCGCTGCGGCCTGCCGGTGGTCTCCACCGACTGCCCGCACGGCCCCGGCGAGATCATCGAGGACGGCGTCGACGGACGGCTCGTGCCCGTCGGCGACGTGGACGCCATCGCCGGCGCGCTGCTCGCCCTCATCCAGGACGACGAGCTGCGCCGCCGCACCGGCGAGGCCGCCCTGGCGGCCTCCCGGCGCTTCGACCCGGCCCGTATCGCCGAGCGCCACGAGGCGATCTTCGCCGAGCTGGTCGCCCGGGGCGCCAACGGCCGCTCCCGCAGCCGGGTGCGCGACACGCTGCACCGCACCCGCGGCGCCGTCCTCGACGCCGCGTACACCGTGCGCTACAAGGCCGCCGACGTGCTCCGGAAGGGGAAGCCCGCATGACCGACGCCACGACCCCGGCCCCCGCGCCCGGCGAGCCGCCGCGCGCGGACTGCGTCGCGGACGCCGCCGGCGGCATCACCTTCGACATCGCGGTCGTCGACACCGCCGAGCCGGCCCTGGTCCTGCGCAGACGCGGAGGCACCGGCGGCCCGGCCGACGAGGCCCGGCTGCCGCTCACCCCGGCGAGCGCGGGCCACCTGCGGGCCGTGCTGCCCAGCACCATGGAGCTCCCCGAGGGCCGCTGGGACGTGTACCTGGGGGAGCGGGCGGTCGAGCCCGGCATCCGGGACCTGCGCTCGCTCGTCGACCGGATCCCCGACGAGGAGGGGCCGGTCGCGGTCCGCATCCCGTACCCGACGGCCGACGGGCGGCTCGCCGTGCGCAGCTGGGTACGCGGCCCGCACGCCGAGGCCGGCGACCTCTCCTTCGGCGAGGGCGCCTGCACGGTCGAGGGGACGCTGTACGGGGCCGGGCTCGGCCCCGGCGCGGTCGCCGAGGCGCGGCTGGGGGAGCGGGTCCACCGGGTCCCGGCCGCCGGCGAGAAGGGCGCCTTCGTCTTCACCCTGCCCTACGAGCCGCTCGCCGAGGACCGGCCGGCCGACGGGGAGCTGCTGTGGGAGCTGTGGCTGCGCCCCGACGCGGACGCCGAGCCGGTGCGCGTCTCCCGGATCCTCGACGACGTCTGGGACCGCAAGAGCGTCTTCGTCTACCCCGCGCACCAGGCCGAGGGCTACCGGGCGGCGCCCTGCTACACGACCGACAACACCTTGTGCGTGCGCGTGACGGCGTGACGCGCGAAGCGGCCCAATTCCGTGGCGCGGCGATTTCCCGGTGATATGCCGAAAGGAAAATCGGGGGCTCTCGGAATTCGGCTCCGCGGCCTGGTGCGGCGGCGTGCGTAATCCGGCGTAATCCGGCAGGAACGGCATCCTGAGGGGTGAAGAATTCCACCCAAACATGTGTCGTGGTTCTGTGACACAAGCGTGACCGGTGGGGGACATGTGTCTGGTGGGGCCGGTCGGCTCGGCTTCCGTCACTGTGCGGCGCCGCCTACGGTGAGGGGCATGGCACCGATTCCGACTCCTCCCGCACAGCCCGACGACACCCCCGAGTCCTACGTGGGCCTCGACGAGCGCGACGCCGAGCAGCTGGCCCGCTCCCGTGGCTGGACCACGGTGCGCTCACTGCCGCCCGGCTCGATCATCACCATGGAGTTCCTCGCGGGCCGGATCAACTTCGAGGTGGACGACCACACGGTCACCCGCTGCTGGGTGGGCTGACGGCCCGTCCGCGCCGACGACGAAGGCCCCGGCCGCTTGGTGCGGCCGGGGCCTTCGTCGTCCGTGGGTGTCAGTTGCCCGTCAGGCGGCCGTCGTGCGGCCGCGCGTGCGGCGGCCTGCGGCTGCCGACGGGCGTGACCGGCGTCCGCTCCGAGCGCACCACCGCGTGCGGCCGCGGCTGGGCCAGCGTGGCGCGCACGCTCGCCGTACGGCCGCCGCCGGAGCCCCCGGAGGGACCGGCGCCCGCGCCCACCGGCTCCGCGCCCGCGCCCGCGCCCACGGGCTCCGGCTCCGCGACCGGCTCCTCGTCGACCGGCGCGGCCGCGCCTCCGCGCTGCGGGTACATCGCGGGCCGGGGCCCGCCCGCCGCCACCGGCACCGACGGCACCAGGCGGCGCCGAGCCCGCAGGTACGCGCGCAGCCGGTCGCGGGCCCCGAGGATCATCGCCTCGGCGCGGGCGATCAGCGGCTCGCACCACGGCAGCGCCAGCAGGATCAGCAGGCCGGCGGCCCAGCCCAGCAGCACATCGCTCAGCCAGTGCGTACCGAGGTAGACGGTGGTCAGGCCGACCCCGAGGGCGACCACGGCCGACAGCGCCGACAGATGGCGCCGGGCGCGCGGCGTGGTGGCCAGGTAGGAGAGGATTCCCCAGGTCACCACCGCGTTGGCGGTGTGGCCGGAAGGGAATATATCGCCGCCCGCGAACAGCTCGGCCGAGCCGATCTGCGTCGCGTAATGGGGCCCGAGCCTGCCCAGACCGATCTTGACCGCGCCGACCGTGACGTTCAGCAGCAGCAGCGCGGCGCCCAGTACCAGCAGCGGCCGCAGCGTGTGCTGGCGCCAGGAGCGCCAGCCCAGCCAGCACGCCACCATCACCGCGGTGGGGCCGCGCTGGCCGAGCACCACGAAGTAGTCGAGCGTCGCGTGCACTTCCGGCCACTGCTGATACGGCCGGAACAGCATGACCTTCCAGTCGAGGGTCACCAGCCACGACGAGACGAGCACGGCCACCACGATCGCGAGATAGAACGCCGCCGTCCCGCCGAAGAGGGCGAGACGGGTGCGGCTCATCCGCGGGATCTCAATCTTCGGCGGTTCCGGCTCCCGGTCCAGCCGGGCGAAGATGTCGGTACGCACCCAATCGACGTTACAGCGAGTGAGGGGCCGTTCAGGCCGATCCGGTCTCTTCGTGATGACGATGTGATGTGGAGTGTGTCTCAGCCACCTGCTTATTCCATGCTTATCCATAAACCGTTCGGACCATGTGTCGTATTTACCGCCGAGGCTGCCGGAGGAACCGCGTTCGGGTGGCGTGGAAAAGCCCGGGGAGTGCGGCCGCACGGAATTCACCCCGACACGCCCCGCGCCCCGAGTGGCGTACGCCACACCCCCGCGTCTGCCCCGGTGAGAGGTGGACCACGCGCCACCCGCCCCGACTCGCGTACGCTGACGGCTCACTCGCCCGTCGATGCCGGGCCGCCCGGGGGCGTCCCTCCCCCCGGCCAGTGCCCACCGAGCGCGAGGGATTCATCTGTGGGAGGTACGTACATGCTCGGGACGACCACGGCCTCGGCACGGCTCCGTGCCGCCGGCGGCGGTGCCAACCGCTGGGTCGTCCTGTTCGTCCTCTGCGTCAGCCTGCTGCTCGTCGCGCTCGACGCGACCGTGCTGCACGTCGCCGTCCCCGCCGTCACCGAGGACCTGCGCCCCAGCTCCACCGCGCTGCTGTGGATCGTGGACGCCTACCCGCTGGTGTGCGCCTCGCTGCTGATCCTCTTCGGCACGCTCGGCGACCGGCTCGGGCGGCGCAGGGTCCTGCTGGCCGGTTACGGACTGTTCGGCGTGGCCTCGGCGGTCGCGGCGTTCGCCGAGACACCGCACGTGCTGATCGCCGCGCGCGCCCTGCTGGGCATCGGCGGCGCCATGATCATGCCGGCGACGCTGTCGATCCTCCGCGCGGTCTTCCCCGACCGGCGCGAGCGCGCCACCGCCATCGGCATCTGGACCGCCGTGGCCGCCGTGGGCGCCGCGACCGGGCCGGTGCTCGGCGGCTTCCTGCTGGAGCACTTCTGGTGGGGCTCGGTCTTCCTCATCAACATCCCGCTGATGGCGGTGATCCTGCCCGTCGGCCGCTGGCTGCTGCCCGAGTCGAAGGGCAGCGGCGACGGCCCCTGGGACGTCCTCGGCGCGCTCATGGCGGCCGCCGGCGTCATGGGCGTGGTCCTCGGCGTCAAGCGGCTCGGCGCGGGCGACGACTCGCCGCTGAGCCCGGCGACGGTCGGCCCGCTGCTGGTGGGCGCCGCGCTGCTGGTGCTGTTCGTACGGCGGCAGAAGCGGCGGCCCCACCCGCTGATCGACATGCGGATGTTCTCCCGCGCCGCCTTCACGACCTCCGTCGGCTGCATCGTGCTGGCCATGCTGGCGCTGGTTGGGCTGGAGCTGATCGCCGTCCAGTACCTCCAGCTGGTGCTGGAGCTCAGCCCGGTCGAGACGGGGCTGCGGCTGCTGCCGCTGACCTTCGCCGCGATGGCCGCCGGGGCCACCGGCTCGTACACGCTGCGGCGCGTCGGGCCGCGCCGGATGGTCGGCTGGGGCTTCGTCCTCACGGCCGGCGCCGTCCTGCTGCTGGTGCTCATGGGGCACCACGACCGTCCGCTGCTGCTGACGACCGGCTTCGTCCTGCTCGGCTTCGGCCTCCAGACCACGCTCTTCGGCGCGTACGAGTCGATGCTCAGCGAGGCGCCGGCGCACAGCGCGGGTGGCGCGGCGGCCATCGGCGAGACCTCCTACCAGCTCGGCGCCGGCATGGGCATCGCGCTCCTCGGCAGCGTCATGAACGCCGCGTACGCCCCCGGCCTCGCACGGGTGCCGGGCGTGCCCGAGCCCGCGGGCGCCGCGGCGGCGAACTCCCTGGGCGAGGCGTACCAGGTGGCCGCCCAGCTCGGCGGCGCGGCGGGCGAGGCGCTGCGCACGGCCGCCCGGCACTCGTTCGTGCACGGCCTGCACGTCACGCTCGTCGTCAGCGCGGGGCTGCTGCTCGCGGGCGCCGCGATGGCGCTGCGCCTGCCGCGCGCCATGGAGTCTCAGGCGGACCTCGACGCCCGCCTCGGCGTGGCGCCCGAGCCGGCGCCCGCCTCCGGGCCGGAGGCCCGGCCGGACACCGTGCCCGGCGCGCGCCCGGCGCCGTCCCAGGAACGCGAGCTGCTGCACGTGCCCGCGCGGCGCGAGCCCGCGGAGCCGGCCAGGTCGGGGCGTACGGCAGGGCGTACGGCACACTGAGCCCGCGCCGGGCGGTGGGGGCTGGACGCTGCGGCACACCGCGTCGTAACGTCGGCGCCGAGCCGTACCTAACGGCGTTAGTTTTAGTCGCCGGCCTCCGGAGGTCCCGTCGTGTCCGCACCCGCGAAGCTCCCGCCCTTCGACCCCAGCGACCCCCTCGGCATCGACGACCTCCTCGAACCCGAGGACCTCGCCATCCGCGACACCGTCCGCGACTGGGCCGCCGACCGGGTGCTGCCGCACATCGCCGAGTGGTACGAGAAGGGCGAGCTGCCCGGCATCCGCGAGCTGGCGCGCGAGCTCGGCTCCATCGGAGCGCTCGGCATGTCGCTGGAGGGGTACGGCTGCGCGGGCGCGAGCGCCGTCCAGTACGGACTGGCCTGCCTGGAGCTGGAGGCCGCCGACTCCGGCATCCGCTCCCTGGTCTCGGTCCAGGGCTCGCTCGCCATGTACGCCATCCACCGCTTCGGCTCCGAGGAGCAGAAGCAGCGCTGGCTGCCGTCGATGGCGGCGGGCGAGACCATCGGCTGCTTCGGCCTGACCGAGCCCGACCACGGCTCGGACCCGGCCGCGATGCGGACGTACGCCAAGAAGGACGGCACCGACTGGGTCCTCAACGGCCGCAAGATGTGGATCACCAACGGCTCGGTCGCCGGGGTCGCCGTCGTCTGGGCGCAGACGGACGAGGGCATCCGCGGCTTCGCCGTACCGACCGACAGCCCCGGTTTCTCCGCGCCCGAGATCACGCACAAGTGGTCGCTGCGCGCGAGCGTCACCAGCGAGCTGGTCCTGGACGACGTACGGCTCCCGGCCGACGCGGTGCTGCCGGGCGTCACCGGGCTGAAGGGGCCGCTCAGCTGTCTGAGCCATGCCCGTTACGGAATCGTGTGGGGCGCCATGGGCGCCGCGCGCTCCTCGTTCGAGGCGGCGCTTCAGTACGCGAAGACGCGTGAGCAGTTCGGCAAGCCCATCGGTGGCTTCCAGCTCACCCAGGCCAAGCTCGCCGACATGGCCGTGGAGCTGCACAAGGGCGTCCTGCTCGCCCATCACCTCGGGCGCCGGCTCGACGCCGGGAAGCTCCGCCCCGAGCAGGTCAGCTTCGGCAAGCTGAACAACGTGCGGGAGGCCATCGAGATCTGCCGCACCTCGCGGACGATCCTCGGCGCCAACGGGATCTCCCTCGAATACCCCGTCATGCGGCACGCCACCAACCTGGAATCGGTGCTCACCTACGAGGGCACCGTGGAGATGCACCAGCTCGTGCTGGGCAAGGCGCTCACCGGACTCGACGCCTTCCGGTAGGCGCCGGGCCCGGCCTGGGGGTGTCTCGTCGATCAGGCCGGATCAGGGAGCGGGGTCTGGGGGTCCCCCCAGGCGAAGCCGAGGGGGAGCGTGCAGACGCAAGGCGGAGGAGGGAGCCACTGCGGTGGGGGCACCTCCCGTGCCCGCAGGGCTACGGGGGACATGGGCGACCGACGACAACGCGGCAGATGCGCGTGCCAGGCGACGCGAGCCCGGCGTGATTGGCGAGACACCCCCTAGCTCTGGTTGAAGAAGCCGTCCTCGGTACGCGACCCGGCCTCGCCGTTGACGATCTCCGTGTTCGCGGGCGTCAGCAGGAAGACCCGGGTCGCCACGCGCTCGATCGAGCCGCGCAGCCCGAAGGTCAGGCCGGCCGCGAAGTCGACCACGCGCTTGGCGTCGGCGGGCTCCATGGTGGTGAGGTTCATGATGACCGGGACGCCGTCCCGGAAGAGCTCGCCGATCGCCCGGGCGTCCCGGAAGCCGTCCGGGGAGACCGTGGCGATCCGCCGGCCTTCCTCCTGCGCGGTCTCGGAGGCGACCCGCACCCGCGGGTCGGTCACCCAGGCGTCGCCGTCGCGGTCGCTTCCGGCGTACTCGTCGTCGTAGTAGCGCTCGTCGTTGTCCTCGACGAGACCCAGCCATGCACTCGCCTTGCGCACCGATCCCATGGACGCCTCCTTTCGTCGCGGTCACTTGTGGTTCCGCTATCCCTATGGTCGACCATCATGCGGATCGCGCGCCAAGTGGATAGTCGCCGCGCAGGCGATTCGTGACGGTACTGGTGCAGAGGATGTGGCGATTCGTCAAGATTCTGCGGGCATACGGCCCCTGAAGGAGGGCTTCCGCAACTCATATATGACATTCGGGCCGGATGGGTGAGCGAGCGGACGTACGGGTGAACGGATCAGGCCGATACGATGCCCGCCGCACAGTCGCACGACACACGGGGGAGCGGGAAAAGCACGTGTTCGGAATCGTCAGGCCCTGCACGCACAGACTCACCGACGGGCTCAAGACGGAGTGGATGGCCCATCTCTGCGGCCTCTGCCTGGCCCTGAGGGCGGATCACGGGCAGTTCGCCCGGATCGCCACCAACTACGACGGCCTCATCATCTCCGTTCTGACGGAGGCTCAGGCCGGGCCCGACCCGGCCGCGCGCCGCACCGCCGGACCCTGCCCGCTGCGCGCGATGCGCACCGCGCCGGTCGCGCGGGGCGAGGGCGCGCGGCTGGCCGCCGCCGTCTCGCTGGTGCTGGCCTCCGCGAAGGTACGGGACCATGTCGCCGACCGGGACGGGCTCCTGGCCCGCCGCCCGATGGCCGCCGCCGCCCGGCGCGTCGCCCGGGGCTGGGACCGCGCCGGCGCGAGGACCGGGCGCGAGCTCGGCTTCGACACGGCCGTCCTGGTCGACGCGGTGGACCGGCAGACCGGCATCGAGGCGCTGGCCGGCCCCGGTACGCCGCTGCTCGCGGTCACCGAGCCGACGGAGACCGCCACCGCCGCGGCCTTCGCGCACACCGCCGTCCTGGCGGGCCGGCCGTCGAACGCCGAGCCGCTGGCCGAGGCGGGCCGGCTCTTCGGACGCCTCGCGCACCTCCTCGACGCCGTCGAGGACCGGGAGGCCGACGCCGCGTCCGGCTCCTGGAACCCCCTCACCGCGACCGGCACCCCGCTCGCCGAGGCGCGGCGCCTCGCGGACGACGCGCTGCACGGGATACGGCTGGCCCTGCGGGACGCGGAGTTCGCGGACGACAAGCTGCTGCACGTGCTGCTCGCCCACGAGCTGCGCCGGTCGGTGGACCGGGCGTTCGGTTCGGCGAGCTGCTCGCACCAGGGGTACGGGAGCCAGGGGGCGTACGGCCCGCCGCAGCAGCCCGGCGGCCCGTACCCGGGAGGCCCGTACCAGGGCGCGCCCCACCCGTACGGCGGCCACCCCGGAGGGCCGGGCGGCGGCATGCCGCCCGGCTACGGCGGCGGGCCCGGTGGCGGGGAGCCGCCCCGGCCCAAGCCCCGCGGCTTCCTGGCCGGGTGTGCGGCCTTCACCTGGCTCTTCTGCACCTGCCAGATCTGCTGCGCCAAGGAGTACGAGGGCCCCTGGTCGCGCAAGAAGCGCGAGGGGTGCTGCCGCGACTGCGACTGCAACGTCGGAAGCTGCGACTGCTGCTGCCCCTGCGACGGCTGCTGACGCCCCGTACCGCAGGCCGGTCTCGCCGATTGCCCGGAAGGTCGAATCCGGCCGTCCCGGGCATCCGGCGCGACGCGGGCAACCGCGTCCTGCCGCACGTGACCGGTACGGCCGAAAGGCACCCTTGCGCGCAGTAGTTGATCCCGCGAATACTCCCGGAGCAGCGCTTGTCAGGGGCACGACGTGTTCGCAATCCGAACATCGCCGCGCCAAGGGCGAGTGAGCCTCTCCCCCAGAGGTGAACCGAGCCTCAAAAAGACCTGACTGCGCCTCACGGGCCCGACACCCCACGGCGGGCCCCCGATTCCCTCGGAGGAACGTGAAGTGAGGATCAAGCGCACCACCCCCCGCGGCGGCATAGCCAGACGCACCCGTCTGCTCGCCGTCTCCGTCGGTCTGGTCTCCGCCGCCGCCCTCGCGGTCCCCGCCGCGAACGCGGACTCTCCCCGGACCTACAGCGCGGCCGACCTGTCCGCCGCCGGCGCCGCCGTGCTGGAGGCCGACGTACCGGGCACCGCCTGGCACGTCGACGCCAAGACCAACACCCTGGTCGTGACCGCCGACTCGACCGTCTCGAAGGACGAGATCGCGAAGATCAAGCGCGAGGCCGGCGCCAACGCCGGCGCTCTGCGCATCGAGCGCACCCCGGGCAAGTTCACCAAGCTCATCTCCGGTGGCGACGCCATCTACGCCAGCAGCTGGCGCTGCTCCCTCGGCTTCAACGTCCGCGACAGCGCGGGCGCGTACTACTTCCTCACCGCCGGCCACTGCACCGACGGCGCGGGCACCTGGTACTCCAACTCCGGTCGCACCACGGTTCTGGGCTCCACCTCCGGGTCCAGCTTCCCGAACAACGACTACGGGATCGTCCGCTACACCAACAGCTCCGTCACCAAGTCCGGCACCGTCGGCAACGTGGACATCACCAGCGCCGCCAACGCCACCGTCGGCATGTCCGTCACCCGCCGCGGTTCCACCACCGGCACCCACAGCGGCAGCGTCACCGGCCTGAACGCCACGGTGAACTACGGCGGCGGCGACGTCGTCTACGGCATGATCCGGACGAACGTGTGCGCCGAGCCCGGCGACAGCGGCGGCCCGCTCTACTCCGGCAGCCGCGCCATCGGCCTCACCTCCGGCGGCAGCGGCAACTGCTCCTCCGGCGGGACCACCTTCTTCCAGCCGGTCACCGAGGCGCTGAGCGCGTACGGCGTCAGCGTCTACTGATCGGTCCGCCGACGCGCCCTTCCGGGTGAGTCCCCCGGCCGGAATCCGGCCGGGGGACTCGACGCGCTGCCCGCGGTCGTCCACATTTGAGGGGATGTGAGGACGGTCGGGCACAGGACGGTCGGGCACAGGGGAGCGGGGGGCGGATGAAGCGCATCGGAGTGACCGGCCACAGGGACATCCCCGACGAGCTCCACGCCCATGTCCGCGCCGCGATGCAGGCGGCGTTCCTGGGGCACGACGGAGCCCTGGAGGCGTTCTCCAGCCTCGCCACCGGGGCGGACCAGCTCTTCGCGGACATCGCGCTGGCGTGCGGGGCCGAGCTGGTCGCCGTCATCCCGAGCGGGGACTACGAGGACGGCTTCGCGGACGCCGCCGAACTGGCCCGCTACCGGTGCCTGAGGAAGCGCGCCACCCGGGAGGTCCGGATGGCGTTCCCGCACTCCACCGACGAGGCGTACTACGCGGCCGGCACGTACATCGCCGACCACTGCGACCGGCTGCTCGCGGTCTGGGACGGCCGCCCGGCGCGCGGCCTGGGCGGCACGGGCGACATCGTGCGGTACGCCCGCGAGCGGGGCAAACCGGTGACGGTCATCTGGCGCGCGGGCGTCGAGCGTGCCTGAGGGCGCGGCGCTGAGGCCGCGGCGCTGACGGCAGCCCTGATCCCTACCTGCGGTGCTGCACCAGCCAGTCCGTGTGCTGCGGCGAGACGATGCGCTCGGTCTCGTACACCGCCGCCGACCACCTGTCCTCGCCGACCGTCGTCTCCATCGCGGTGTGCATCGCCGCGAGGTCCTCCTCCACCAGCGAGTGCGCGGCGATGAGCGGCTGGTGCCGGCGGATCTCGCTCCAGGCGACACCGGAGGCCGCCGCGGCGGACAACAGGCCCGCGAGCACGGCCGACCCGCCGGCGGAGAAGGTCTGGAACAGCCCGAGGAGGAAGGCGACGAGGGTGAGCACGGCGGTGCTGGCCCGCCACAGGGCGGTGGCCCGCCGCGACACCTCCGTCCGCCGGTGGTACCAGTTGCGCTGCTCGATCAGCCGGTCCCGTACGTACGTCTCCTTGCGTACCCGGAAGGGCTTGTCGCGCAGCATCCGCATGGCCGGGGTGATGAGGTCGGCTCCGGTGTCGTGGCCCTGTTCCCGGGGGTCCAGCCAGCCGACCTTGCGCAGTTCGGCGAGCCCCTCCTCCAGGCGGAGGAGGAATTCCCCTTCCGGGTCGCGGGAGTCGGCGTCGAAGGGGGCGCCGTGGACCGCGTACCGCCAGCACATCGATTTGATGAACTCCGCCGCGGAACGGTTCAGTTGCCAATGCGACTTCGCGCGGCGCCTGGAGGCGCGGTAGCCGGCCAGGAGTACGCCGGCGTACGCCAAAGCGCTGAGCGCGCCCGCGAGTTGGAAGGTGGATCCGATCCGCCAGCCACCGGGCATCGCCGCCAGGCAGGCGCCGAGCACCAGCAGGAGCAGCTGTGTCCGGGTGTCCCGCACCGCCTCGCGCTGCCGGGCGATGGCTATCTCGTCCGCCCGGTGGAACAGCGCCGGCAGATCCGCGTTTCGGAAGACCATGCTCTGCAGTGGGCCCTGATACCCGGTCATACGCACCCCCGTCTGCGGTTTTGTGTCACTCTTTCGGTGGAATGGATCGTTCCGGGGAGGTCGGGGAATACTGGCGCAACGCATTTGTTTCAACTGTTCGCGCTGATTTGCCGTGAGTGGCCACGAGAGTAAAGTCGTGCCGCCGACACTGCAACGGTGCGGTTCCCCTCAGATCGCCACATATGCCCAAGGACGGCCGCCGTGAGCTTTCAGACCTCTATGACATTCGCTGTCGCGAAGAAGAATCGTGTCCCGCTCGCCGAGATCGACGTGCGGGCGGCGGAAGCGGCCAAGAAGATCAGCCGGGTGATGCCCGCCATCGGTGACCGTACCGGACGCGGGGCGACGTTCAACTCCGCGCTCTGAAGCGGCCGAAAACAGCCCTGAAGTAGCTCTAAACTGGCGGAATGACCGGACCGCTGGTCCCTTTCCGCGAGATCGTTCTGAAAGTGCACAGCAGGTGCGATCTCGCATGCGACCACTGCTATGTGTACGAACACGCTGATCAGAGCTGGCGTACCCGCCCGAAGGCGATCTCTGACGAGGCGATTTCCTGGACAGCTCTGCGACTGGCCGAGCATGCGAAGGAACATGCCCTGCCCTCCGTGACAGTGATCCTGCACGGAGGGGAGCCGCTGCTGGCAGGACCGGCCCGGCTGCGGCGCGTCTGTGAGGAACTGACCCGGACGCTCGGCCCCCATACCGCGCTCGACCTGCGCATCCACACCAACGGCCTCCAGCTCGGCCCCCGCTACCTCGACCTCTTCGCCGAGTACGACGTCCGCGTGGGCATCTCCCTCGACGGCGACAAGGCCGCCAACGACCGCCACCGCCGCTTCGCCGACGGCCGCTCCAGCCACCCCCTCGTCCTCCGGGCCGTCGGGCTGCTGCGCCAGGAGCGCTACCGCCACCTCGACCTCGGGCTGCTCTGCACCATCGACGTGGCCAACGACCCCGTCGCCGTCTACGACGCGCTGGCCGCGCTCGAACCGCCGCGCATCGACTTCCTGCTGCCGCACGCCACCTGGCAGAACCCGCCGCCCCGCCCGGACGGCTCGCCCACCGCGTACGCCGACTGGATCCTCACCGTCTTCGACCGGTGGGACCGGCAGGGCAGGCCCGTCCCCGTACGGCTCTTCGAGTCGGTGCTCTCCACCCTCAGCGGCGGCCCCAGCCTCACCGAATCCCTCGGCCTCGCCCCCACCGACCTCGTCGTGGTGGAGACCGACGGCACCCTCGAACAGGTCGACTCGCTCAAGAGCGCCTACGACGGCGCCGCCGCCACCGGGTTCGACGTGTACCGGCACTCCTTCGACGAGGTGGCCGCCCACCCCGGCGTCCGCGTCCGCCAGCTCGGGCTCGCCGGGGTGAGCGCCACCTGCCGGCGCTGCCCCGTGGTCCGCTCCTGCGGCGGCGGGCTCTACACCCACCGCTACCGCGCGGACGGCACCGGCTTCGCCAACCCCTCCGTCTACTGCGCCGACCTCGAAGCACTGGTGCGCGGCATCGAGGACCGCACGGCGGCGCGGACGGCGTCCCCCGCCGTGGCCGACCCGGCCGCCCTCGTCGCCGAACAGCACGACCTGACCCGCGTCCTCCTCGCCGAGCTGCACAGCCGGCTCGACGGGCGCGGCGGCGAGCCGTGGGACGAGGCCTGGGAGCTCGCCGCCGCCGTCGAACACCGCTCCGACGGCCTCGACGAGGTGCTGGCCCACCCCTACACCCGCACCTGGCTCCTCGAATCCCTCGACGCCCTGCACGAGGACCGCCCCACCGCACCCGCCCTCGCCCGCCAGCTGGCGCGGTACGTCGCCGCCGCGGCCGTGCGCGGCCGGGTCGACACCCGGGTCCGCGTCCCGCACCCGGGCGGCCCGCTGCACCTGCCGACGCTCGGCGTGCTGGCCGGCCACGCCTCCGGCGCCGTGGAGGTACGGGCGACCGCGGACGGCTTCGTCGTCCGGGCCGGCCGCGCCGAGCAGCGCGTCGAACGGCTCGACGAGGAGGGCCCCCGCTGGCTCCCCGTGCGGCGCCCCGCGGGCGGCGGCCGCGCGCTCGACGACCTCGACCCGTACCGCGACCGCTTCGCCGCGCCCGCCACCGGGCGGCTCACCGCCGCCGACGCCGCCGACTGGAGCGGGCGCCTGGAGGCCGCCTGGCGGCTGCTGCGGGACACCGTGCCCGGCCAGGCCGCCGAGGCCGCCGCCCATCTGACGACCCTGACCCCGGTCACCGGGACCGCGCCCTGCGTGGGACGCCACGGCTACGGCGCGCTCGGGCTGCCGATGCGGGGCGGCGCCGACGAGCTGGCACGGGCGCTGCTGCGCGGTTTCCGGCGCGCCAAGCTGCGGGCGCTGTGCGACGTGACGGACCTCTACGCGCAGGACGGCGCCTGGAGCCACCCCGCACCCTGGCAGCAGGCGCCGGTTCCGGTCTCCGCGCTGCTCGCCGGGGCGTACGAACGGGCCGGCCTCGCGGCGTACGAACCCGGCCACCGGGAACACGCCGCACACGCCGAGCGGGCCCTGGACCGACTCGACGGCGCCGCCGAGCTCACCGTCAGCGGCAAAGCGCTGGTGGCCGCCTTGCGGGAAGAGCTGCGCCATGGCCACGGATGACTGAAAAGCGGCGTTGATTGACTGAACGTCGTGGGGGCGGAGCGAACCTGCTCCGGAATGATTGATTCGCTCGTATCCTTCCCATCCTTGATGCGAGTGGTTCACACAGGACGGGGGTCGCGTGACGTCACCGCAGCGGCGAGGGGCGGACCATCGGCCGTACTTTTTTCTGAGTTACGCGCACACGCCGAGGTACGGAGCCGGAGGCCCCGATCCCGACATGTGGGTGGAGCGGCTGTTCCGCGATCTGTGCGGCCATGTAATGGCCATGACCGATCTGCCGGCCGGGGCCGAAGCCGGATTCATGGACCGGGAGATACGCTCCGGAGAAGGCTGGTCGGAACGGCTGGGTGAGGTCCTGGCCAACTGCCGGGTCTTCGTCCCGCTCTTCTCACCGCGCTATTTCGCCAGCGAGATGTGCGGCAAGGAATGGTTCGCCTTCGCCCAGCGCGCCATCTACCACCAGGCGAAACACAACAGACCCGCCGACGCCATCGTCCCCGCCCTCTGGGTCCCCGTCCCCCCGGAACAGCTCCCCGGCCCCGCCGAACGGCTCCAGTTCAACCACCGCGCCTTCGGCGACCGCTACGTCACCGACGGACTGTACGGCCTGATCAAACTCCGCATATTCGCCGAGGAGTACGAAAGGGCCGTCTACGAACTGGCCAAACGGATCGTCTCCGTCGCCGACTCCACCGCCATCGGACCCGGCAGACCCGTCGACTACCGGCTCGCCCCCAGCGCCTTCGGCCAGCCCGGCGGCGGCCCCCGCCCCATCCAGGTCACCGTCGCCGCCCCCACCCGCCACGACCTCCCCGAGGGCCGCGCCCCCGAGTACTACGGCGACCTGCCGCAGGACTGGAACCCGTACCACCCCGAATCCTCCCGGCCCCTCGCCTACGTCGCCCAGGACCTCGTCCGCGCGCTCAACTACCAGGCCACGGTCGCCTCCTTCGACCACGACACCGGGCCGCTGGACGCCAAGCAGCCCCCCACCCGGCCCGAGATACTCCTCGTCGACCGCTGGGCCCTCCAGGACGAGGACCGCCGCGAGCGGCTGGCCGCCTTCGACGCCGAACACCGGCCCTGGGTCAGCGTCGTCGTCCCCCGCAACCACATGGACTACCAGAGCCGCGCCGCCGACACCGAGCTCACCCAGAAGCTCGAGGCGACCATGCCCGTCAAGATGAGCCAGGGCCGCGCCGCCAGCCGCGCCGCCGCCCGCGGCGTACCGAGCATGGAGGCCTTCGGCCAGATCCTGCCCCAGGTGGTCGAGGCGGCCGCCCAGCAGTACCTGCGGCACGCCGCGGTCTACCCGCCGGCCGGCGGCCGCCACACCGAGCGGCCACGGCTGCGCGGCCCGATGGCGGGCGAGTTCGGCACCACGCACTTCATCCCCGAGACGCACGAGATCGCGCCCGATGCGGAGGACTTGGATGACCGCCAGTCGTGACGGACGCCGTGACGGACGCATCGTCACCTTCTACTCGTACAAGGGTGGTACGGGACGGACGATGGCCCTGGCCAACACGGCCTGGATCCTCGCCGCGAACGGCAAGCGGGTCCTGGCCGTCGACTGGGACCTGGAGGCGCCCGGCCTGCACCGCTTCTTCCACCCCTTCCTCGACCCGTCCACGCTCGGCGCCACCACCGGCGTCATCGACCTGATCACCGAGTACGCCTGGGCCGCCACCAGCCCCGTCCAGCGGCCCGACGACTGGCACCGCGACTACGCGCGCATCCAGCCGCACGCCGTCTCCCTCACCCCCGAGGCGCTCGGCTGGCAGTTCCCCGACGGCGGCACCCTCGACTTCGTCTCCGCCGGACGGCAGAACCGCGAGTACTCCGCCACCGTCTCCACCTTCGACTGGGACAACTTCTACGACCGCCTCGGCGGCGGGCACTTCTTCGACGCCCTGCGCGACGACATGAAGGCCGCCTACGACTACGTCCTCATCGACAGCCGCACCGGCCTCAGCGACATCGCCGACATCTGCACCGTCCACCTCCCGGACGCCCTGGTCGACTGCTTCACCCTGAGCGACCAGTCCATGGACGGCGCCGCCGCCGTCGCCCGCCAGATCGACGAGCGGTACGGCGGCCGCGGCATCCGGATCTTCCCCGTCCCCATGCGCATCGACGAGGGCGAGAAGGAGAAGGCCGACGCCGGGCGCGCCCTGGCCCGGCTGAAGTTCGACGGCTTCCCCAGCGGGCTCACCGGCGAGGAGCTCGCCTCCTACTGGGGCGCCGTCGAGATCCCGTACCGGCCCTACTACGCCTACGAGGAGACCCTCGCCACCTTCGGCGACGACGCCGGCATCGCCAACTCGCTGCTCTCCGCCTTCGAGCGGCTCACCGCCGTCATCACCGACGGCGAGGTCACCGCCATGCCGTCCGTCAACGACGAGGTGCGGCTGCGGATCCGGGACGCCTTCACCCGCCGCCGCCCCGCGCAGCCCGCCGACCTGTTCCTGTCGTACGTCGCCGAGAACCGCATGTGGGCCGACTGGATCGAGTCCGTCCTCACCCGGGCCGGCTTCCGCGTCGTCCCCCGCGACGTCTCCGCCGACCCCGCCGTCTCCGGCAGCGATCCCCTGGAGGCCGCCGAGAGCGCCGCCCGCACGGTGGTCCTGCTCTCCAGCGCCTACCTGAAGTCCTCCCGCGCCGTGCAGGTCTGGGAGCGGGCCGCCGCCGAGGACCCGGGCGGCGGGCGGCGCCAGCTGCTGCCGGTGCGCGTCGGCGACGTCCGGCTCACCGCCCCGTACATCGACAGGAACCCCGTGGACCTGTACCGGCTCGACGAGGTGGGCGCCACCGCCGCGCTGCTGCGCGCCCTGGACCGGCCCGTCAAGCTCAACGAAGGCGTGCCGCCCGGGCCGCGGTTCCCCGGCACCGTGCCCAAGATCTGGAACGCGCCGCCCCGCAACCCCGGCTTCACCGGCCGGTCGATGGTGCTGGAGCGGATGCGCGACCAGCTCGGCGGCGGGCTGGCCGTCGTCCTGCCGCAGCCGCAGACCCTGTACGGGCTCGGCGGCGTCGGCAAGACGCAGGTGGCGCTGGAGTACGTGCACCGCTTCATGGCCGACTACGACCTGGTGTGGTGGATTTCCGCCGAGCAGACGGACGACGTCATCGCCTCGCTGGCCGAGCTCGCCGTACGGCTCGGCGCGCAGGTCGGCGAGGACATGGCCTCCGCGTCCCAGGAGGCCATCGACCTGCTGCGGCGCGGGGTGCCCACCAACCGCTGGCTGCTCGTCTTCGACAACGCCGACGACCCCGACGCGCTGAAGCGCTTCTTCCCCACGGGCGGCCACATCCTGGTCACTTCCCGGAACCAGACGTGGTCGCAGTACGGGGACGCGCTGCCCGTCGACGTGTTCCTGCGCGAGGAGTCCATCGAGCACCTCCAGCGCCGCGCCAAGGGGCTGAGCGTCGAGGACGCCGACAAGGTGGCGACCGCCGTCGGCGACCTGCCGCTCGCCGTCGAGCAGGCGGCCGCCTGGATCGCGGAGACCGCCACGCCCGTCTCCGCCTACCTGGAGCAGCTGGATCAGGCCGCCGCCAGGACCCTGGCCCTCAACCAGCCGGCCGGCTACCCGGAGCCGGTCGCCGCCACCTGGAACGTCTCCATCGAGCGGCTCCAGGAGCGCTCACCGGCCGCCGTGCGGCTGCTCCAGCTGTGCGCCTTCTTCGCGCCCGAACCGATCCACGCCAACCTGCTGTACAGCAAGCAGATGATCGAGGCGCTCAAGCCGTACGACGCGTCGCTCCAGGAGAAGCTGGTGCTGGGGCGGGTGATCCGGGAGATCGGGCGGTTCGCCCTCGCCAAGGTCGACCAGGTCTCCAACTCCATCCAGGTGCACCGGCTGGTGCAGGCCGTCATCCGCGCCCAGCTCTCCGAGGAGGAGCAGAAGGAGGCCCGGCACGCCGTCCACCGCATCCTCGCCGGGGCGCGCCCCGACGACGACGAGCCGATCGACAACCCCGAGACCTGGCCCCGGTTCGCCACCATCTGGCCCCACCTCGGCCCGTCGGAGGCGCGCCTGTGCCGGGACCCCGAGACCCGGCGGCTCCTCATCGACCGGGTGCGCTACCTGTGGAAGCGCGGCGACTGGCAGACCGCGTGGTCGCTCGGCACCGAGCTGCGTGACGCGTGGCGCGAGATGCTGGGCAACGACGACCTCCAGTACCTCTACCTGCGCTTCCACCTGTCGAACATCCTGCGGTCGCAGGGCCGTTACGTGGAGGCCCGGGAGCTCGACGAGGTCACCCTGGAGCGGCAGCGGGAGGTCCTCGGCCCCTCGCACCCGCACACGTACATGACGACCAGCGGGCTCGCCATGGACCTGGGCACGCTGGGCGAGTACGGCAGAGCCATGGAGCTGGCGACCGAGGCGCACGAGGGCTTCAGCCAGATCTTCCACGAGGCCCACCCGAGGACGCTGGCCGCCGCCAACAACCTGGCGCTCAACCTGCGCATGGTCGGGCAGTACGCCCGGGCCCGGGAGATCGACCAGGAGGTCTTCGACCGCCGCACCGAGGTGCTGGGGCCCGAGCACCCGTACACCCTGTCGTCCGCCACCTCGCTCGCCCGCGACCTGCGGGAGGTCGGGCGGTACGAGGACTCGGTGACGCTGCTGAGCCGGACGTACCAGATCTACAAGGACACCCTCGGCCGGGCCTTCCCCGGCACGCTCGCGGCGGCCAAGTCGCTCGCCGTGTCGCTGCGGCGGGCCGGGCGCCTGGAGGACGCGCGGCGGCTCACCACCGCCACCCGGAACCGGTACCGCGCCAAGTACACCTCGGCCAACCCCGACTCCCTCGCCTGCGACCTCAACCTGGCGGCGGACCTGTACGCGGCCGGGGAGCCGGTGGCGGCGCGGGACCTCGCGCAGGAGGTCGTGGACCAGTACATGAAGGTGCCGGGGGAGCGGCACCCTTACACCCTCGCCGCGCTCAACAACCTCGGCATCTACCAGTGGGGCTGCGGGATGCCCGACACCGCCGAGCAGACCCTCCAGGCCACGCTGCGGGTGCTGCGGGAGGTGCTCGGCGACCGGCACCCGCACGTGCTGTTCTGCACGGTGAACCTCGCCAACGCCAAGGCGGATCTCGGCGAGCTGGAGGAGGCGCTGGGCATCGAGCGCCGCACGGTGGGCGCCCTGCGCGAGGTGCTGGGCGGCAACCACCCGGAGGTGCTGGCCGTCGCCTCCAACATGTCCGTGACGCTCGGCGCGCTGGGCCGCAAGGACGAGGCGTCGCACCTGCGCGCCGAGACCGCGGAGGAGCTCTCGCGCCAGCTCGGAGAGGACCACGCGCTGACGCGCCTGGCCCGCGACGAGCGCCGGGTGCACCGGGACCTGGAGCCGCTGGCGGTGTGAGGCCGGTCCGCTCAGAGGACGGGTGGCCTGCCGGCGCGAGTCAGTCGGGCCACCGTGCCCCAGCTCATCGGCGAGCGTTGCCCGTACCCGCCGCGCAGCCCGTCCCGGAACCCGTCGAAGGAGGCCCGCAGCGCGGCCTTGTCCCGGAACCGCCACAGGGTCAGCAGGACAAAGGTGGTCAGGTTGAGCGGCACCAGGACGCGAGGCAGGTTCCGGCGGGCCAGCCACACTCGGTTGCGGGCGTTGAGCCGGTAGAACGTGGCGTGCCGGGCGGGGTCGGTCGCGGGGTGGTGCACGACAATGTCCGGCAGGTACTTGCCCGTTCCGCCTTTGTTCCAGAGTCGCCAGGCCAGGTCGATGCCCTCGTGGAACAGGAAGAAGTGCCCGGGCCAGCCGCCGACCGCCTCGAACACCGCGCGCCGGACCATGACGACCCCTTCGGCCATGACGGTCACGACGCCGGGCCGTGCCGGGTCGGAGGCTCGCAGCCGGGGCACCCAGCGGCGCAGGGTGACGCCCGTGTCCGGGTCGGCGATGCGCGGCTGCGCGTACGCCAGGCCGGGTTCGCCGTCGAGCGCGGCGGCCAGCCGGGCCAGGGCATCGGTGTCCGGCAGGTGGGCGTCGTTGTCGAAGAAGAACAGGTAGTCGCCGGTGACGTTCGCGGCCCCGACGTTACGTCCCTCGGGGATGCCGACGTTCTCGGCGAGCTCGACCGTCCGCACGCCGGGTGGCACCTGCTGGGGCGCGCAGCCGTTGCCCACGACGATCACGTCCAGCTCGATGTTTTCCTGAGCGAGGAGCGACGCCATGGCCCGAGGAAACTCCTTGGGCCGGTCGTTCATGGTCAAGACCACGGCGCCGACGGTCGGGCGGTGTACACCAGGGCTCATGAGGACGGGTCCTTCACTGCGATGACCGTATGGACCGGGCTACCTTAGCCCTGGCTCGGTCGACCCCGGGCGGCCGAGCTCAGGGCACTCAGGGCGCACTCCAGGGCCGTGAAGAGCGCTGGGTCGGTCTCGGGCCGGTCATGACGCGGTCGGCGATCCACGAGTGAATCGGTGACGGCGAAGACGGCTGCCGCGTCGATGCCCCGGTATTCGGCGACGGTGAAGACCCCTGCTGCTTCCATGTCGGCGGTCAGGACGCCGAGGCCGCTGTATCGGGCGACCTCGGCAGCCGTTTCCCGGTACGGGGCGTCCGTCGTCCATCCCGTTCCCCGCCGCACGGTGACACCCCGGCCGCGCAGAGCCTCGGCGACGCGCTCGCTGAGGTCCATGGAAGGCCTGACGTGCGTGCCGGGAGGGAGGTAGTGGTAGGAGACTCCCTCGTCGCGTAGTGCGTTGTCGCACACCACCAGCTCGCCAGCGGGCAGGTCGGTGCGGAGGGAGGCGGCGGTGCCGACGGTGATGACCCGCTTCACACCGAGGGCGACGAGCTGTTCCAGTACCAGGGCGGCCGCCGGTGCCCCGAGGCCGAAACCGCCGCACACACCGAGTCGGCGGCCCTGGCGTTCCAGTACCAGGAGGCCTCCCCGGACCCAGTTCAAGCGCCGACTCGGGTAGGCCGATGCGGCGTGATCGAGGACGCGCCGCTGGTAGACCAGGACCACCCCGTCAACGTAGGCCAGCGTCGCGGTGGGCAGTCGAGCCCGCAGGTAGTCGGCGTGCTCTCCCGGATCGGTGACCGCCGGGAGAGCGTGCTTGCCGAGGTACAGCGGAAAGCTCATGCTCGGGATTCCCGTTCGACGAGCGCGGCCGCGAACTGCTGCTCGGCGCCCACGCTGACGTGGTTCACCACGTGCCACGGCAACGTGGATTCCTCCATGTGCCGGAGGTGGCGGTCGTAGTCCAGGCCATGCTTGGCCAGCGCGGTGACGAGCTGGTCCTTGGTGATGGTATGCAGGTCGATACCGGCGTCGTAAAGGTCTTCCAGCACGTGGCCGACGCGCCGGTCGCCGCGTGAACAGACGACCTCCAGATGCATCCGACTCACTGCGAACTGTTCCACCCGGTAGTGCTGCTCGTACTCCTCGTCACCGACGAGTTGGCGGAGCCGGGCGGCGACCCGGTCTCCGTACTCCTGGACCAGGTCCGGGTCCGCCATGCGGAGACGCTGGCTGACCGTGCCGGGCTTGGGCATGAACTGGTGGAGCTTGACGATCACGGCCCCGTCAGGGTGGCCGAGCCGCTGGCGGACATCGAGCGCGTAGTCGGCGATGGCGAGCCGGTCGGCTTCGTGCTCGCCGGGTGCGCCGATGATGAAGTACAGCATCACCGTGTTGACGTGCTCGCTTTCGCGGCACAGGTCGATGGCCTTGTGCACGCGCTCGCGCTTCTGCGTCTTGCCGTACAGGGCGACGAGGTCGGGCGCCGCCCACTCGGGGGCGATGGTGACGATGCCACGCGCCTGGGACAGGTTCAGTTCGGTGAACAGGTGGCCGAAGTCGCCGAGTTCGGTCACTGCCTTCAGGTAGTCGGCGCTGATCTCGTCGGCGCGGATGGAGCCGATGATCGTGGTGACCTTCCTACCCTGGTCCGCCGCGCGGTCGGCATAGGCGCGAATGTGGTCCAGCAGCTCACGCCGGTACTTGTACTGGGTGAACGTCGGCGCACTGATGATGATCTTGGGGATCTTGTGGGCTTCGAGCCGGTCCACGTAGTCCTTGAGCAGGTCGAGCGGAGCTTGCCGAAACGGCGGGACGCCGAGGTTGCAGTACCCGCAGTCGTGGAGGCAGCCGAGGACCGGGTAGAGGCCGGCGGCTGTGCCGTCGGTGACCGGGTAGCAGAAGTGGGCAGGGTGCAGAGTGTCGACGGTGAGGTACTGGGCGAACACCCGGTCCGGGACCATGAGGCTGGTGGGGCGGACTGCGGAGACGCCACCGCCGGGCAGGAACTCGCACTCGTACATCGAGGGCACGTACAGGCCGGGGACGCGGGCGATCTGCTCGTGCAGCGACGCGCGGTCGGCGGGCTTCTCGCGGTGGGCGTAGACGATCCGCAGTAGCTCGGGCAACGACTGCTCGGCCTCGCCGATGGCCACGACGTCGAGATAGTCGGCCAGCGGCTCGGGGTCCGCGAGGCCACTGTTCCCACCCACGACCAGAGGGTGCAGTCCGGGCACGCGGTCGGCCGTGCGCCGGGGGACGCCCGCGAGGTCGAGGAGGCGGAGCACGCTGTGCAGGTCACCGGAGTTGATGACCGAGATGCCGATGACGTCGGCCTGAGCGACCGGCAGCGGGGATTCGATGCTGCGGTACGGCTCCCCGCCGGGTGTGGTCAGCCGGTTGCCGTCCCGTACGAGGCAGTCGTACTCGATGGCGCGCTCGGCGACGGCCGGGATGTCCGGGGTACGGTTGATCAGGTCGCGCAGCGACATGGGCCCGTTGCACATCAGGCTGTAGGCGTGCCCGAACGGCATGAGGAACACCATGCGTAGCAACCCATCCGGGTCCTTGGGCTCGTACGGGTCGGCGAGCGGGATCTCACGGGCACGGATGCCGTCGATCTCGCGCTGGAGCAGGGACATGCGGATCTCCTTTCAGTCAGTGGCGCGTGTGCGAGCGACGTCGGCGGTTGCCTGGCGGATGGCGTCGCAGATCGCGGCCTCCTCGTCGGCGCTGATACGTGGGTGGAGGACGGGGCACAGCAGGCGGGCGGCGAGTTGTTCGGCGCGCGGGCAGTGCTGGCCGTGGGTGTGCTCGCGGATCAGGCCGTGGCCGAGGTAGGTCACCGGGTCGTTGATGATGGAGCCGACGCCGTACCGGGTGGCGAGGACGTTCATCAGCTCGTCGCGGCCCCGGCCTGCCCAGGTCTCGGGCACGAGGAGGTTGTGCCGGTAGTACAGGTGCTGCCCGTCGTCCAGCGTCGGCGGCAGCGTCAGCTCCTCGATGTCGGCGAGCGCGCGGGTGCGGAGGTGGGCGCGGGCGATGCGGGCGGTGTTCATCTCGTCCAGCCGGGCGAGTTGGACCAGGCCCACCGCGGCTTGGACCTTGGACATCATCTGGTTGGTGCCCCAGTGGTCCCGGCCGCCGTACGCGCGCAGCCACCGCAGCCGTTCGGCAAGCGCAGGGTCATTGGTGGTGACCATGCCGCCCTGGCCGAAGGTGGTCATGAGCTTCTTCGACTCGAAGCTGAACACGGTGGCCCAGCCCTCCCCGCCGACCCGAGCGCCGGTCGCTGTGCGGCCGCCACAGGCCCGCGCGGCGTCGACGATGACGACCGGCGGCCCGTGCACCGGGTGCGGGTGGGCGGTGGCGAGGTCGAGGAACGGTCGCAGATCGGCCACGGCCCCGTTCCAGTGGGTCAGCAGGATCGCACGCGTGCGCTGGGACATCAGCCGCTCGGTGTCGGCCGGGTCCAGGCTGAGCGTCACCGGATCTGGTTCAGCCAGGACCAAGTGGCCGCCCTGCCCGGTTACGGCGATGTGCGGGCCGACGAAGTTGAGCGCGCAGGAGATCACCTCGTCCCCCGGCGCGAGTTGCAGGTAGCGAAGGACCATCTCCATCGCGGTGCCGCCGGAGTTGAACGCCACAGCGTGGCCGACACCCGTGTGCTCGGCGAAGGCGCCCTCGAAGGCGTCGGTGTAGGGCAGGGCCTTCCAACCCGTGCGCCAGTCGTCGGACTCGTCCAGCACCTCCCGTACGGCCTCGTGCTCGGCGTCGGTGTACCAGCCGCCCTGGGCAGGTTCGACCGGCCAGCGCAGGTCTGCGGTGATGCTCGGCACGGTGTCCGGGTTCGTGGGCATCAGCGTTCCCCCCGCGCGGCCGGGGCGGCGGGGCCGTGGTGCTCGAAGGCGCTGATCGCCTCCACCTTCACGGCGGCCGACGAATGCGAGTCGAAGCGGTGCGTGAGCCATTCGGCAGCCAGACGGCGTGCCAGGCCGAGGCCGATGATGCCTTGGCCCAAGGCGAGTACCTGGGCATTGTTGGAGCACACCGCGGCTCGCACGGACAGCGAGTCGTGCGCGGTTACGGCCCGGATGCCCTTGACCTTGTTGGCGGCGATGGCCATCCCAAGGCCGGTATGGCATACCAGCAGGGCTCGGTCCGCCCGCCCGTCGGCGATGATCTGAGCGGCTGCGAGGGCGATCCCCGGGTAGCCGGCCCGGGAGGGGACGTCGATCCCCACGTCGATGACCTCGGCGACCAGTTCGCTTGCCCGAAGGTCGTCGGCTAGTTCGTCCTTGTAGTGGCGGCCCGCGTCGTCGGAGCCGATGACGACGCGCAGCCGGTTCGGTTCCGTGCTCATGCACGTCCTCCTCGGTAGTGGTAGGGGGTGTCGGGGCGGACCAGGGGGTCTGTCCGGTCCGGCTATCGCTGACCCGACCGGCGGGCTGCGGAAACCGCGTAGCGGAACAGGTGGTCGACGGACTTGGCGAGCAGCCGCAAGTTCGCGGCCGGGTCATGCACCGGGTCTTCGGCGACTGCGCGAGCGTGGCGGATGGTGTTCGTCGCGATGTCGCGGGCGCGGGTGTCGGCGAGGCCGGCCGCGTACACGTCCGCCGGATCCGCCAGGACGGCGATGTAGCCGCGCAAACGGGCGCGTACCGCATCTGCGGCCTCACCCGTGGGTCGGCCATTGGCCAGGTCGAGCGCCAGGCGGACGTCTGAGGCCACTGCGGCGGGGCTGATGGGCATCTGGGGCAGGCGGCTTGCGGTAGCCAGGACGTTGTGGACGGGGTTGTTGTCGGTGGGTTGCACGGGTGTGACCGTCCCTTTCCGTTGAGCGACGCCGTTCTTCGGTGTGGTGTTGAGTCAACGGCCAACCACGGACGGTGAGGAGGTGCCAGGCTGTAGGCCCGCGTAGGCCCGTGTAGGCCAGCCCGGCAAACGGAGAAGGGGGCGGAGGTGCCCGGGAATCCACAGATCAGCGAGCTGATCCGGCAGGCGTGCACGGCACGGGGTTGGGGTCCGGCCAAGCTCGCCCGTGAGTTAGGCATCGTCGAAGGCCGGGGCCCCGAAGGTCTCGACCGGCAGTCGGTCAGACGGTGGATGGCCGGGAAACGCAAGCCGACGTACTGGCTGCCCTACCTTGTCCAAGTCCTGGACCTGGACGCGGACCCGGTGCACGCCGTGCAAACTGCGGGGACGGCAGACCCGGACGCGGATACCGTGGCATCAGTCATCGAGTTGGGAAGGAGCGACGTGCTACGGCGGAACTTCCTCGCCGCGACGAGCGCATACGCCCTCGGCGCTCTGAACCTGCCGGATCCGGAGAGCATCACGCGCCGCACCAACCGGCCCGGTGCTCCACGGGTCGGTGCGGGTGAAGTGGCTGCGATCCGGCAGATGACGAAGGGTCTCGGTGACGCTGCGGCCGAGCTGGGCGGTGGTCACGCGCGGCACCTGGCCGTGCGCTACCTCATTGAGGACGTGGGACCGTGGCTTGAAGGTACGTACACCGAAAAGGTGGGCCGAGCCCTCTTCGCCGAGACCTCCCAACTCGTCCACCTGGCTGGGTGGATGGCCCAGGACGAAGGCAACGAAGGTATGGCCCAGCGGTACTACGCGCACGCCTACCGGCTGGCAGCCGAAGCAGGAGATCCCGAGCTCGCCGCCACGGCTCTGCGCGGCTTGGCCGTGCAGGCAATCGAGCTGGGGCCGAAGTTCCACGCCGTAGCTCTGAGGCTGTCCGAGCGGTGCGTGGAGGAGGCCAAGACACTCGACGACCCGAGGGTCGTGTCGTACTACCAGACGACCTTGGCGGACGCCGCCGCACTCGACGGCGACCGGCGGCTTGCCACCCGCGCGCTGGCCGCCTCCCAGACGGCAATCGAGAAGATGCCGGACGCCTCGCCTGGAGAAACATGGGCGTCGCACTTCAGCATCGGCCGGTGGGCTCATCACTCCGGGATGATCCTCGCCCGGCTCGGGGACCTGAACGGGGCAACCGAGCACCTGCACCAGGCTTTGGAGATCCACGGACTCGACCGCCGCCGCAGCCGCGCGATCGTCCTCGCCGACCTCGGACAGGTCCAGCTTCGGCAAGGTGACCTCGACGCGGCCCTGTCCACGTGGACCGCCTTCCTCGACTGCGCGGACGGCATTCGGTCCGTGAAGATCGCGGGCGCTGTGAGTGATATGCACGTCCGACTGGACCGGTACGGACACGTGCCCGAGGCCGAAGAACTGCGGCAGCGGGCGGAACCGCTCCTGCCCACTCCAGACGCCTGACGGCCCGGAGCCCCGGGCCCTAGGGCACCGGCCGGGCCGGGGGCTCCTCCAGGAGCCAGGTCAGTACGCGGGGCAGTGCGTGCAGCGCGTCGAAGTGCGCGGCCGACGGCTCCAGTACGGCCGTCGCGCCGGGGATGCGGGCGGCCAGCCAGCGTGAGTGGCCCACCGGCGAGAAGACGTCCTGCTCGCCGTGCCAGAGGAGCACCTCGCCCGGTATGTCCGCCGGGTCGAAGCCCCACGGGCTGCAGAAGGCCAGGGCGTCGTCGATCCAGCCGTACGCCGAGGTCCGCAGCGCTTCCTGGTAGTTGCGCAGCAGCATCGAGCGGACGCCCGCGTCGGAGACCACCATCCGGTCGGAGGCGGTCAGTTCGCGGCGCAGGTCGTCCAGGAGCCGGACCGGGTCCTTGCGGATCGCGTCGGCGCGGGGGGTGAGGCGGGCGGCGACGCCGTCGGGGTCGGTGGTGGCGGCCGTGTACTCGATGACGTTCGACGCGGCCATGCCCTCGAACCAGTCGAGCCCGTCCGCGTCACGGGGCGCCAGCGTGACGAGCGCGGCGGTGCGCGTCACCCGCTCGGGGATGAGCGCCGCGCAGGCCAGCGCGTGCGGGGCGCCGCCGGAGCGGCCCACCACCGCGAACCGCTCCAGCTCCAGCGCGTCGGCGATGGCAGTGACGTCCTGGACCACGTCCGCCACGCTGCGGCCGGGCAGGCGGTCCGAGCCGCCGTAGCCGGGGCGGTCGTAGGCGATGAGCTGCATTCCGCGCTGATAGAGCACCATGCCGCGGGGTGCCGGACCGAGTCTGCTGCCCGGTGTGCCGTGGAGCAGGAAGACGGGACGGCCCCGCGGGTCCCCGAGGCGCTCCACCATGAGATGCCGGCCGTCCGCCGTGCGTACGCGACGTCGCAAGCCCCCGCCTCCTCCGCTGGGTCACAGGTCTGATGATGACCCATCAGAGGGGGCGCGCGGGGGACGCATTGGCGCCTTACCGGCGTGGGAGCGCCGGGGGCGCATAGTGAAAATCGCGTGCGCGTCCCGAAGTCGACCTTGTGTGCTACCTGTTTGCGTCGGGATAGTGGACTCCCATCCTCCGTGTCAGGTCACCCCACTTGTCCTGGTACGGCCCCCCACAGGAGGTCCAAGTTGAAGCATCGACGCATACCCAAAAGGCGTGCGGCGCTGGCCGGCGGAGCCGCGGTGGCCCTGCTGGGCGCGGGCATCACGTTCCAGACGGCGAACGCCAGCGACGCGGAGGTGAGGCCGCTGTCGGTGACGGCGGCCGGAAACCTTGCCTCGACGCTCACCGAGCGGCTCGGCGGCGACGCGGCCGGCGCGTACTACGACGCGAAGTCCAGGGCGCTCGTGGTCAACGTGGTCGACGAGGCCGCGGCCGACACCGTACGCGAGGCGGGCGGTGAGGCGAGAGTCGTCGAGCACAGCCTGGCCGAGCTCACCGAGGCCGGTCGGACACTGCGGGAGCGGGCGACCATACCGGGCACCTCCTGGGCCCTGGACCCGGTGACGAACAAGATGGTCGTCACGGCGGACGGGACCGTGAAGGGCGCGTCGTGGGAGAAGCTGAGCGGCGTGGTGCGGGACCTGGGGTCGAAGGCCGAACTGAAGCGCACCTCGGGTGTGTTCCGGCCGTTCCTCCGGGGCGGTGACGCCATCCACAGCGGGGGCGGGCGCTGCTCGCTGGGCTTCAACGTGGTGAAGGACGGCCAGCCGTACTTCCTCACCGCGGGCCACTGCGGCGAGGCAGGCAGCCGCTGGTCGGCGACCGCGGGCGGCCCCGCGATCGGCACGATGGTCGACTCCCGCTTCCCGGGCGACGACTTCTCGCTGGTCAGGTACCACAGCATGGCCCCGGAGCCGAGCGAGGTGAACCTCTACAACGGCAGCGTGCAGAAGATCACCAAGGCGGGCGAGGCGACCGTCGGGATGAAGGTGACCCGCAGCGGCTCGACCACCCAGGTGCATTCCGGCGAGGTCACCGGCCTCAACGCCACGGTCAACTACGGCAACGGCCAGATCGTGCACGGCCTCATCCAGACCAACGTCTGCGCCGAGCCGGGCGACAGCGGCGGCCCGCTCTTCGCGGGCGACACCGCGATCGGTATGACCTCCGGCGGCAGCGGCAACTGCACGACAGGCGGGACGACCTTTTTCCAGCCGGTGACGGAGGCGCTGGCGGCGTACGGCGCGCGGATCGGCTGACACGCATCAGCCGACCCGTTCGGCTGACACGGTCACAAGGTCCGGGTCGTCTTGGTGGCGACCCGGGCCTTGTCATGCCGGCAGGTTCTTCTCCCTGCGCACGGCGGACGCCACCAGCGTGATCACCGTGCCGATCAGCGCCCAGATGGCGAGCACCTGCGCCGGGCCGGAGACCGCGTTGCCCCGGAAGTACGCGATCGAGCGCGCCGCCCACGTACCGGCGCCCGGCGGCAGGCCGGGGCCGATCGCGCGCCAGAAGTCGGGGAGCATCGGGGCCGGGAAGGCGCCGCCCGCGCTCGGGTTTCCGGCGATCACGATGAGCAGGACCGCCAGGCCGATGCCGACGACACCGGTGACCGCCTGGAGCGCGAGGGTGGCCGCGCCGACCGCGAAGACGACGAGGGCGCCCAGGCCCCACAGGCCCAGGATGCTGCCGGGCAGCGCGTCGAGCGCGGGACCGACGATGAGCGCGCCGCCGAGGCCGCCGGCGATTCCGGAGAGCGCGAGGACGGCGAGGCGGATGATCGCGCGCTGGGGGTTCGAGGGGCGGGAGCCCGCGCTGATCGCGACGATCGACGCGCACAGGTAGCCGCCCACGCACCAGCCGACGACGAGGTAGAAGGCCGAGAGGCCGTTGAAGTCGCCGGGGGAGGCCGGGGCGACGTCGACGGTCCGGACGGCGCGCCGCTGGTTCTGTTCGACCTCGGTGGTGATCCGGGTCAGGGCGTTGGCGAGGGCGGCGCCCCCGCCGGAGGCGACCAGCAGGGTGTCGGTGGTGCCCCGCGGGTCGACGAGCAGGGCGCCGTCGATCTTCCGGTCCATGATCTGCCGGCGCGCCTCCGCCTCGTCGCGGAGCACCCGGGGGTCGAGCGGGTCCCCGGGCAGCCGGCCCAGGCGGTCGGCCGCCTGGGCGGCGGCGGGGCCGGGGGCCACCACGCCGAAGGGCACGTCCCGAGGTTTCGGATGGTGCAGGGCGCCCACGTAGGAGGCGATGAAGAGCAGCTGCAGGGCGAGGACGCCGACGACCAGCAGCGCGGCCCGCGGGGTGACGGCGTTCTTGACCTCGTCGGCGAACTTCATGCCCCCACGCTCCGGGGCGGTCCGCGTCTTCGCAGGTGGAGTGGGCTGAATGGCGGACCCGGAGGGGCGGAGGCGTTCGGCGGCGGCGTTCGGAAAGGGTGTCGTACAGGCGTTCGAAATTGGTCTATGGTGGTGAGTGGGGGAGGTGAGAGCGGATCGATCCAGGAGGTGCGGGTGCCAGGCTTCACGCATCTGCACACCGTTTCGGGCTTCTCCCTGCGATACGGGGCCTCCCACCCGGAGCGGCTCGCGGCGCGCGCCGCCGAGCGCGGCATGGACGCCGTCGCCCTGACCGACCGCGACACCGTCGCGGGCGCGGTCCGCTTCGCCCTGGCCTGCGCCAAGGAGGGCGTCCGCCCGCTGTTCGGCGTCGACCTCGCGATCGGCGCGCCCGTACGGGAGGAGGGCTCGCGCACCGAGCGCCGCCGCACCCCCGTGCGCGGCGGCGCCTTCGTCGACGAGTCCGCGCCCCGCGCGCTCTTCCTCGCCCGCTCCCGGGAGGGCTGGGCCACCGTGTGCCGGCTGATCACCGCCGCGCACGCCGCCGAAGGCCCCTGCCCGCTGCTGCCGTGGCAGGAGAACCACGGCGACGACGTGACCGTCCTGCTCGGGCCCGACTCCGAGGTCGGCCGCGCCCTCGCCGCCGGACGGCCCGACCGCGCCGCCCGGCTCCTCGCCCCCTGGCGCGAGACGTACGGCGACGCCCTGCGCCTGGAGGTCGTCCACCACGGCCGCACCGGCACCGGCCCCGGCTCCCTGCGGCACGCCGCCCGCACCCTCGGCCTCGCCGCCGAACAGGGCGTCCGGGCCGTGCTCAGCAACGCCGTGCGGTACGCCGACCCCGGCCTCGGCCCGGTCGCCGACGTCCTCGACGCGGCCCGCCGCCTGGTGCCGATCGACCCCCGCAAGGGCCTCGACAGCGGGGAGCGCTGGCTCAAGGACCCGGCCGCGATGGCGGCCACCGCCGAGCGCGTCGCCGAGGCCGCCGGCTTCCGCCGCGGCACCGCGCACCGGCTGCTCGCCCTCACCGAGGAGACCGCCGCCGCGTGCCTGGTCGACCCCGAGGACGACCTCGGCATCGGCAGCGTGCACTTCCCCGAGGCGCACCTCGTCGGCGCGGACCGGCGCACCGCCGAGCGGGTGCTGCGCTCGCGCTGCGCCGCCGGGATGGTGCTGCGCGGCCACGACCGGAAGCGCGCGTACTGGTCCCGCCTGGAGGACGAGCTGCGGACGATCGAGCGGCTCGGCTTCGCCACGTACTTCCTCACCGTCGCCCAGGTCGTCGAGGACACCCGGAAGATGGGCATCCGGGTCGCCGCGCGCGGCTCCGGCGCCGGGTCGCTCGTCAACCACCTCCTCGGCATCGCCCACGCCGACCCCGTCGAACAGGGCCTGCTCATGGAGCGGTTCCTCTCCGTGCGACGGCCCGCGCTGCCCGACATCGACATCGACGTGGAGTCCGCGCGCCGCCTGGAGGTCTACCGCGCGATCCTCGACCGCTTCGGCCCCGAGCGGGTCGCCGCCGTCGCCATGCCCGAGACGTACCGGGTGCGCCACGCCGTACGGGACGTGGGCGCCGCGCTGTCCATGGACCCGGCCGACATCGACCGGATCGCCAAGTCCTTCCCGCACATCCGCGCCCGCGACGCCCGCGCCGCGCTGGACGAGCTGCCCGAGCTGCGCGCGCTCGCGGGCGAGAAGGAGAAGTACGGCAGGCTGTGGGAGCTGGTCGAGGCGCTGGACGCGCTGCCGCGCGGCGTCGCCATGCACCCGTGCGGGGTGCTGCTCTCGGACGCCTCGCTGCTGCGGCGTACGCCGGTGGTGCCGACCAGCGGCGAGGGCTTCCCCATGTCCCAGTTCGACAAGGACGACGTGGAGGAGCTCGGCCTGCTCAAGCTCGACGTGCTCGGGGTGCGGATGCAGTCGGCGATGGCGCACGCGGTCGCCGAGGTCGAGCGGGCGAGCGGCGAGGTCGTCGACATCGACGACCCGGAGCAGGTGCGGCCCGGCGACCCCGCCACGTACGGGCTGATCAGGTCGGCCGAGACGCTCGGCTGCTTCCAGATCGAGTCGCCGGGCCAGCGCGACCTGGTCGGACGGCTCCAGCCGTCCACCTTCCACGACCTGGTCGTGGACATCTCCCTCTTCCGGCCCGGACCGGTCGCGGCCGACATGGTGCGGCCGTTCATCGAGGCCCGGCACGGCCGCGCGCCCGTCCGCTACCCGCACCCGGACCTGGAGGACGCGCTGAAGGAGACGTACGGAGTCGTCGTCTTCCACGAGCAGATCATCAAGATCCTCGACATCATGACCGGCTGCGGGCGGGAGGAGGCCGACGCGGTGCGGCGCGGGCTGTCCGACCCCGAGTCGCAGGGCCGCATCAAGGTCTGGTTCGAGCACCACGCGCGGGCGAAGGGGTACGCGGAGGACGTGGTCGCCCGGACCTGGGAGATCGTCGAGGCCTTCGGGTCGTACGGCTTCTGCAAGGCGCACGCGGTGGCCTTCGCCGTACCGACGTACCAGTCGGCGTGGCTGAAGGCGCATTACCCGGCCGCCTTCTACGCCGGTTTGCTCACGCACGATCCCGGGATGTACCCCAAGCGGCTGCTGCTGGCGGACGCGCGGCGGCGCGGGGTGCCGGTGCTGCCGGTGGATGTGAACCGGTCGGCGGTCGCCCACCGGATCGAACTGGTGTCCGGTTCGCTGGGGAAGTGGGGCCTGCGGCTCGCCCTCGCGGACGTCCACGGGATGAGCGAGGCGGAGGCGGCGCGCATCGAGGCCGGGCAGCCGTACGCCTCGCTGCTCGACTTCTGGGAGCGGGCCAGGCCCAGCCGGCCCGTCGCCGAACGGCTCGCCCAGGTCGGCGCGTTGGACGCCTTCGGCGGCAACCGCCGCGACCTGCTGCTGCACCTCTCCGAACTCCACCGCATGCAGCGGGGCTCCGGCTCCTACGGCGACCAGCTGCCGCTCGCCGGCGGCCGGAGGTCCGCGCCGATCGGGCTGCCGGACCTCACCGAAGAGGAGCGGCTCAGCGCCGAGCTGGGCGTGCTGTCCATGGACGCCTCGCGGAACCTGATGAGCGATCACCAGGCCTTCCTCGCCGAGCTCGGCGTCGTCTCCGCGCAGCGGCTGCGCACGGCACCGCACGGGCAGACCGTGCTGGTCGCGGGCGCCAAGGCGGCCACCCAGACCCCGCCGATCCGGTCCGGCAAGCGCGTCATCTTCACCACGCTCGACGACGGGACCGGCCTGGTCGACCTCGCCTTCTTCGACGACAGCCACGAGCGGTGCGCGCACACCGTCTTCCACTCCTGGCTGCTGCTCGTACGCGGCGTGGTGCAGCGGCGCGGCCCGCGCAGCCTCAGCGTGGTCGGCTCCGCCGCCTGGAACCTCGCCGAACTGGTGGAGCTGCGGTGCGAGGGCGGCCTGGACGCGGTCGCGGCGCGGCTGGCCGAGCCGGCGCCGGGCGGTGCCCCGCCGTCGCCCTCCGACAGCGGGCGGCGCATCACGATGCCGACGGGCTACGAGATGAACCCCTGGGCAGACCTGCGCCCGGCGGGCGAGGGGACGGCGAAGGTCCCGAAGAAGCTGTGGCACCAGAGTCAGGGGAGCGCGGGATGATCCTCTACGTACGATTCCGGCTGGAGCCGATGTACGAGGCCTTGCTGCCGCAACTCGTGGGCATGCTCGGCCAGTTCACACCCGTCGTCGAGGCGGCGCCGCCCGACGCCGCGCTCGCCGACGTACGCGGGGCCGTACGGTACTTCGGGCGCGGCCCCGCCGAGCTGGCCGCCGTGATCCGCGTCCGGGCGCTCGCCCTGTACGGCGTCGAGTGCGCCATAGGGGCCGGGCCGAACCCCATGCTCGCGCGCATGGCGGCGCGCGACGCGGCACCCGGGACGACGCTGGTGGTGGAGGACGCCGAGGCGTTCCTGCGGGACAAGCCGGTCGCCGCGCTGTACGGCGTCGGCCCCGCCACCGCGCGCACGCTCTGCTCGTACGGGCTCGACTCCATCGGGCGCGTGGCCGCCGCGCCGCTCGCCGTGCTCCAGCGGATCGTCGGCGCGCGGGCCGGGCGCGAACTGTGGGAGCGGGCGCGGGGCGTCGACCGCACGGCCGTCGTCCCGAACGCCGCCTCCCGCTCCGTCGCCGCCGAACGGCCCTTCGACCGCGACGAGCTGGACCAGGAGCGGCACCGGCGCGCCCTGCTGTCGCTCGCCGGGGAGCTGGGCGCGCGGATGCGGGGCGAGGGGCAGGTGTGCCGCTCGCTGACGCTGACCGTGCGGTACGCCGACCGGACTTCGACCACGCGGACGCGTACGCTGCGCGAACCGAGCGCCCACTCGGCGGACCTGGCCGCCACCGCGTACGCGATGCACGAGGCGCTCGGGCTGCAGCGGGCGCGCGTGCGGGCCGTGGGGCTGCGCGCGGAGGGGCTGATGCCCGCCGAACACGCCGCGCACCAGCTGACGTTCGACGCGGCGGACGAGAAGGCGCGGCGGCTGGAGGCGGTGGCGGACAAGGCGCGGGCGCGGTTCGGGCCGGGCATCATCGGGCCGGGCTCGCTGGCGGCGTAGGCGTAGGCGTAGGCGTAGGCGTCGGGGGCGAGCGGGGCGGCGTACGGTCGGCGCGGGCCGGGGTGCGGTCGACGCGGCGTACGGTCAGCGGGGCGCGCGGTGCGGTCGAGGCGGCGCCGGCGCGCCTCCTGTCGTCCCGTCACGCGCGGGCGGGGTCGACGTGGTAACTCCGCTTCTTTTTTACCGACGCGTAACTTCCCACCCTCCGCTACCCGCACGTAACTTGGCATGAACGCGGCAGTCCCCATGTCGCGTCCCCCATCAGTGGTCCGGGCCACGGGGCGTCCCGCCGACGCCTCACCCATTCCTTGAGCCGCAGGGAGACCACTCGATGCTGCCCTCACGCATGCCCTCGCGCCTCCGGCGCGCGTTCAGAGCGACGCTGGCCGTCCTCGCCCTCGCCGCCGCGACCCTCGCCCCGGGCGCGGGAACCGCCCAGGCCGCCACCGCGCCCAGCAGCGGCTGGAACGACTACTCCTGCAAGCCGTCCGCCGCCCACCCCCGGCCCGTCGTGCTCGTCCACGGCACGTTCGCCAACTCCGTCGACAACTGGCTCGGCCTCGCGCCGTACCTGGTCCGGCGCGGCTACTGCGTCTTCTCGCTCGACTACGGGCAGCTGCCCGGCGTGCCGTTCGTCCACGGCCTCGGCCCCATCGCGAAGTCGGCCGAACAACTCGACGCGTACGTCGACGAGGTCCTCGCCGCGACCGGCGCCGCCGAAGCCGACCTCGTCGGCCACTCGCAGGGCGGCATGATGCCCCGCTACTACCTCAAGTTCCTCGGCGGCGCGGAGAAGGTGAACGCCCTCGTCGGCATCGCGCCCGACAACCACGGCACCACGCTGCTCGGCCTGACCGCGCTGCTGCCGTACTTCCCCGGCGTGGCCGACCTGCTGAACGAGAAGACCCCGGCCCTCGCCGACCAGGTGGCCGGCTCGCCGTTCATGACGAAGCTCAACGAGGGCGGCGACACCGTCCCGGGCGTCGACTACACCGTCATCGCCACCAAGTACGACCAGGTCGTCACGCCGTACCGCTCCCAGTTCCTCGACGGCCCGAACGTCCGCAACGTGCTGCTTCAGGACCTGTGCCCGCTGGACCTCTCCGAGCACGTGGCGATCGGGCTGTCCGACCGGATCACGTTCCACGAGGTCGTGAACGCGCTCGACCCGGCGCACGCGACGCCCACCACCTGCGGGTCCGTCCTCGGCTGACGCCCCGGCGCCCGCGCCCGGCGGACATGACGGTGCCGGGGCCCGCCTCCGCGCGGACCCCGGCACCGTCGGTCTGCCAGCCGTCAGCGGCCGTGCCGCCCCGCCGGGGCGGACTTGCGGCGCGCGGCGCCGAAGAGCACCGCGGCACCGATCGCCAGGACGGCCGCGCCGCCGACCGCCACGTACGGGGTCATGCCGTCGGCCCCGGTCTCGGCGAGGTTCTCCCCGCCGGGCGCGGTCGCGGGCGCGGCGGCGGGCGACGGGGTGCCCGCACCGTTCGCCTGCGGCGCGTTGGCCTCGGGCGTGTCGTTCGTGTCCTTCGCCTGCTCCTGCTCCTTGGGCTCCGTCGACGGCTGCGGGGTGTGGTGGTGGTCGTCGCCGCCGTGGCCGCCGTGGTCGACCGTCGACTGGTCGGCGCCGTCCTGGATCTGCTGGTCGGAGGGGGCCGAGGCGGTCGGCGCCGGGGCGGAGCCGCCGCTGTCCTTGCCGAAGACCACGTCGGAACAGGTGTAGAACGCCTCGGGAGAGTCGGAGCGCTGCCAGATCGAGTAGATCAGGTGGCGCCCGGACTTCGCCGGGACGACGCCGTCGAAGACGTACGAGCCGTTCTCCAGCTTCGGGTTGGTGACTGTCGCGAACGGCCTGGCCTCCAGGTCCGACCACTTCAGCGGCTTGGACGGGTCGTAGCCGTCCTTCGTGATGTACAGCTCGAAGGAGCCCTTGTGCGGCGCGGTCGCCTTGTACTGGAAGGTGTGCCTGCCGGCGGCGAGCGGCGAGGACGGCCAGTCGGCCCGGGGCAGGTCGAGCCCCTTGTACTTGTCGCGGTTGGCACTGCAGAGCTTGCCGTCCGGGATGAGCCGCTTGTGGTTCCCGGCGGCGTTGGCGATGTTGACCTCGTTCCAGTCGTAGAACGCCTGCGCTCCGCTCGCCGCGACCGCCGCCTTGCAGGCTGCCGAGTCGGGGCTCTCGGGCCCCTCGGCGTAACAGGCGGACACCCGGCTGACGGGGTCCGTCATCGTCCCGTGCGCGGCGGCCGGGGAGGCGGCCAGTCCTGCCAGCGCGAGCGGCGCGGCCCCGAGGACGGCGGCTGCGGCGGCCGTACGGCGGCGAGGGCTCATGGTGACGTACTCCTTCGAGGGAACGGCGATGTGGGGGGTGGCTACGGAAACGGATCCGGACGGGCGGCGCAGCCCCCCGATGAGCTCGGCGCCGACGGCCCGGATCAGCCCGGTGATCAGCAAGCTAGCCCCTCGAAACCGCGAAATCGCCTGCTGGGAGCGGCTGATGGGGATTCTTATGCTCCACTTAAGGAGGCGCTAAGAGCAGCCTCAGGTAGCGGCGCCTTCCGCCCCCCGCCCCGCCCCCCGCCCCGGCCCCGCGTCGGCCTCGGCAGGCTGCCGAGACGGCCCTTCGCCGCCTGTGTCGGACATCACGTTTGAGGCGTACATCCCTGGTGTGACCTCAAGGGTCTGGCATGACGCGCTGAAGCGCATGCGAATGAGGAGAACAATCATGGCGATCAACAAGACGCTCGTGAGCGCGGCCGTGTGCGCCGCTGTGGCCCTGGCCCTGACGGGGTGCTCGAAGAGTGACGGCGGCTCGTCCGACAAGGCCGGCAAGGCGGCTCCGAGCGCGTCGCCGTCGCCGGCCAAGCCGGTCGACCCCTTCGCGGGGATGACGGCCGACCAGATCGCCGACAAGTCGCTGGACGTCACCAAGGCCGTCGACTCCCTCAAGGCCAAGGTCACCGACACGGTGGAGAAGGTGCCCGAGACCTTCGAGGTCGTGGTGAGCAAGACCGGCGAGTGCGATGGCACGCTGACCAGCGAAGGGGCGAGCGTGCAGTTCCGGCACGCCGCGAAGGCCTACTACCTGAAGGGCGACGAGAAGTACTGGCGGCAGGGCGAGGAGGACAGCCCCAAGGAGGAGGTCGACGCCATGGTCGAGATCCTCAAGGGCCGCTGGGTGGAGATGCCGCAGGCGGACGCCGAGGCGGAGGGCATGGCCGAGATGTGCGACTCCGACGGCCTCCTCGACGTCGGCGACGACGTCACCGGCCTCACCCGGGGCGCCGACACCACCGTCGACGGGCAGCCCGCGGCCGTCCTGACCAAGAAGGACGGCGCCGAGACCACGACGCTCTACGTCGCCGCCAAGGGCGAGCCGTACCTGCTCAAGTACACCGTGGTGGGCGGCGAGGCGCCCGCTTCGGGCGACTTCCGCGACTTCGGCAAGCCCGTCACCGTGACGGCGCCGCCCGCCGACCAGATCGTCGACCTGGAGAAGCTCGGCGGCTGACACCACCGCCGGACCCCGTCCGGCCCGTCCAGGCCCGTCCCGCCCCCCGGGGCAGGGCGGGCCTCGGCCGTGTCTCACCCCACCCTCCGGTACCGCCGTTCCGGCCGGCCCGTGCCGCCGTACCGCAGGGTCACCTCCGCCCGGCCCGTCTCCGCGAAGTACTCCAGGTAGCGGCGGGCGCTCACGCGCGACAGCGAGCCCGCCTCCGCGCACTCCGTGGCCGACAGGCCCGACGGGTGGGCTCGCAGGATGCGGTCCACCAGCTCCGCCGTGTGCGGCGCCAGGCCCTTCGGGAGCTCGCGCGAGCCCGGCGGCCGCGTCCCGAAGATCTGGTCCACGTCCTCCTGGCGCGCCTCGCCCAGCGCGTCCAGCCGGCTGCGCAACGCCGCCACGTGCAGCAACTGCTCCCGCAGCGCCGCCTGGCTGAAGGGCTTGATCAGATAGTGCAGCGCCCCGGCGCGCAGCGCCGAGCGGACCGTGCCCGCGTCCCGCGCCGCCGTGATGAACAGCGCGTCCACGCCGTGCCCCGCCGCCCGCAGCGCGCGCAGCACGCCGATCCCGTCCATGTCGGGCAGATACACGTCCAGCAGGATCAGGTCCGGACGCAGGGCGCCGGCCGCGCGCAGCGCCTCCGCGCCGGTGTGCGCGACCCCGACGACCTCGAAGCCGTCCACGGCGGACACATAGCGGCCGTGCAGCTTGGCGACCATGAAGTCGTCGTCGACCACCAGCACCTTCGTCACGGCGACACGCTAGGTCGCGACCACAAGGACCACAACGTCCGTTGGTTGCGGAAGGGAGACAGCTTCTTAACGCGCGGGCAACATGTGGGCCACTTCACACCCTTCCGAAGAAAGGCGGCTCCGTTGCGCTTGCGCACCCCGCTCGCCCTGCTCGGCGCGGCGCTGCTGGTCCTCGTGGGACCGCCGCTGCTCACGACGGGCAGCGGCTCCGACACGGGCACGCAGATCCCCGGCCTGCGCCTCATGGTGCCCAACACCCCCGGCGGCGGCTACGACATCACCGCGCGCACCGCGGCCAAGAACGCCGAGGACGCGGGCCTCACCCACAACATCGAGGTCTTCAACCTCCCCGGCGCCGGCGGCACCGTCGGCCTCACCCGGCTCGTCGGCGAGCACGGCAACGGCAAGCTCGCCATGTCCATGGGCCTCGGCGTCGTCGGAGCCGTACACACCAACAAGACCCCCGCGACCCTCGCCGACACGACGCCCATCGCCCGGCTCACCGAGGAGCAGGACATCGTGGTCGTCGGCAAGGACTCCCCGTACAAGACCATCCAGGACCTGCTGGCGGCCTGGCGGAAGAACCCCGGCAAACTGCCCGTCGGCGGCGGCTCGTCGCCCGGCGGGCCCGACCACCTCGCGCCCATGCTGATGGCGCAGGCCGCCGGGATCGCCCCGAAATCCGTCAACTACATTCCGTTCGACGGCGGCGGTGAGCTGCTCGCCTCCATCCTCGGCAACAAGGTCGCCTTCGGCGTCTCGGGCGTCGGCGAGTACCTCGACCAGATCAAGGCGGGCGAACTGCGGCTGCTGGCCGTCACCGGCCCGAAGCGCGTCCCCGGCCTCGACGCGCCGACCCTCCGCGAGGCGGGCCTCGACACCGAGTTCACCAACTGGCGCGGCGTCGTCGCCCCGCCCGGCCTCTCCGCCGCCGAGCGCGACAAGCTCATCGGCCTCGTCACCGCACTGCACGACTCCCCGCAGTGGCGCGACTCCCTCAAGAAGAACGGCTGGGACGACGCCTTCCTCGCCGGGGACGAGTTCGGCGCGTTCCTCGACGAGCAGGACCGGCGGGTCGACTCGGTGCTGAAGGAGCTGGGGCTGTGAGCACACCCACCACATCAGGACGTGCCTGGCTGCGCGAGCACTCCGAGCTCGGCGTCGGCCTGCTCCTCGCCGTCCTCGGCGTCCTCGTCCTCACGGACGCGCTGACGATGGACGTCGACATCGCGCAGCGCGGGCCCGTCGGACCCACCACCGTCCCCGTCGTCGTCGGCGCGGGCCTCCTCGCCGTCGCCGTCCTCCTCGCCGTGGACGTCCTGCGCGGCGGCCGGGGCGAAGCCGAGGGCGGCGAGGACGTCGACCTGTCCGAGCCGAGCGACTGGCGCACGGTCCTCCTCCTCGCCGGGGTGTTCCTCGCGAACGCCGTCCTCATCGGCCCGCTCGGCTTCCCGGTCTCCGGCGCGCTGCTCTTCTGGGGCTCCGCGTACGCGCTCGGCAGCCGGCGCCTCGACCGCGACCCGCTCATCGCGGCCGTCCTCTCCCTCCTCACCTACGTCGTCTTCACCCACCTGCTCGGCGTCCCGCTCCCCGGCGGCCCGCTGATGGGAGTGCTCTGATGGATGCCCTCAACTCCCTCCTCGGCGGCTTCTCCACCGCCCTCACCCCCATGAACCTCCTGTGGGCGGCGACAGGGGTGCTGCTCGGCACCGCCATCGGCGTCCTGCCCGGCATCGGCCCCGCCATGGCCGTCGCGCTGCTGCTGCCCGTGACGTACGGGCTGGAGCCCACCGGCGCGTTCATCATGTTCGCGGGCATCTACTACGGCGCGATGTTCGGCGGCTCGACCACCTCCATCCTGCTCAACACCCCGGGCGAGAGCGCCGCCGTCGTCGCCGCCATCGAGGGCAACCCGATGGCCAAGGCGGGGCGCGGCGCCCAGGCGCTCGCCGCCGCGGCCGGCGGGCACTTCGCGGGCGGCATGATCGGCACGATCCTGCTCGTCGCCCTCGCCCCGACCGTCGCCGACCTGGCGGTGGACATCGGCGCGCCCGACTACTTCGCCCTCATGGTGCTGGCGTTCATCGCCGTGACCTCGGTCCTGGGCTCGTCCCGCGTCCGGGGCCTGGCCTCCCTCCTCATCGGCCTCACCCTCGGCCTCGTCGGCCTGGACCAGATGACGGGCCAGCAGCGGCTCACCTTCGGCTCGCTCCAGCTCGCCGACGGCATCGACGTCGTCATTGTCGCGGTCGGCCTCTTCGCGATCGGCGAGGCCCTGTGGGTCGCCGCCCATCTGCGGCGTACCGGCGGCGACGCGATCCCCGTCGGACGGCCCTGGCTGGGCAGGGCGGACATCCGGCGCACGTGGAAGCCGTGGCTGCGCGGACCGCTGATCGGCTTCCCCTTCGGCGCGATCCCGGCCGGCGGCGCGGAGATCCCGACCTTCCTGTCGTACGTCACCGAGAAGCGGCTGTCGAAGCACAAGGACGAGTTCGGGCGCGGCGCCATCGAGGGCGTCGCCGGACCGGAGTCCGCCGCCTCCGCCTCCGCCGCAGGCACCCTCGTCTCGATGCTCACCCTCGGGCTGCCCACCACGGCCGTCGCCGCCGTGATGCTCGCCGCCTTCCAGCAGTACGGCATCCAGCCCGGACCGCTGCTCTTCCAGCGCGAACCGGACCTGGTGTGGGGCCTGATCGCCTCGCTCTTCGTCGGCATGGTGCTGCTGCTCGCGCTGAACCTGCCGCTCGCGCCCCTGTGGGCCAAGCTGCTGCGCATCCCGCGCCCGTACCTGTACGCCGGGATCCTGTTCTTCGCGGCGGTCGGCGCGTACGCGGTCGGCGGCGAGGCCCTCGACCTGGTGATCCTGCTGGTCATCGGGCTCATCGGGTTCGGCATGCGCCGCTACGGGCTGCCGGTGCTGCCCGCCGTCATCGGCGTCATCCTCGGCCCGGCCGCCGAGCAGCAGCTGCGCCGGGCGCTCCAGATCAGCGACGGCAGCGTCACCGGCCTGGTCAACACCCCGTTCTCGGTGGCCGTGTACGCGGTGATCGTGCTGCTGCTGGCCTGGCCCCTCCTGAGGAAGGCGCTCGCCCGCCGCCGTAACGTACCGGCATGAACGATCTTGAGATCCGGCTCGCGACCGCCGCCGACGCCGACCGCGTGAAGGCCGTCACGGACGCGGCCTACCACCACTACATCGAGCGGATCGGTCTCGTACCGGCCCCGATGGAGGCGGACCACGCGGCCGATGTCGCGGCGGGCCGGGTGTTCGTCCTCGGTGACCCGGTGGCCGGCCTGGTGGTGGTGCGGACCGAGGCCGACCACCTGTACCTCGACAACCTCGCCGTCCACCCCGACGCGCAGGGCACCGGCCTGGGCCGGCGCCTGCTCGCCTTCGTGGAGGAGCGCGCCCGCGCACTCGGGCTCCCCGAGGTGCGGCTGCTGACGAACGCGATGATGTGGGAGAACCAGAAGATGTACGAGCGGTACGGCTACGAGGTCGTCGAGCGGCGCCTCGACGGCCCGTACGACCGGATCCACTACCGCAAGCCCGTCTCCTGAACGGGCTCTTCAACGGGCCCCGCACCCGGCAGGCGGCCGTCGTGGGCCAGAAGCTCCAGCGCGTCCAGCGCCTCGCGGGCCGCGGCGGCCGCCGCCGGCTCCCGCTCCGCGAGGCCGCTCGCCTCGAACTCGTCCTCGTCCAGGCGCAGGACCTCACCGCAGTCCGCCGACACCCACAGGTCGAGGTCCAGGTCCTCGACCACCACCTCGCCGCCCTCGACGACGGCGGGCCGGGTGATGTCGCAGTACCAGCCCTTGAGGGTGCCGGTCCCGTCGCGGACCTCCTTCACCGCGTACCACCGGTCCCGCCAGTAGTGCTCCGTGAAGACGTCCCCCGGTTCGAACCGTACGAAGCCGAAGTCCCGCACCCCGTCCACGGCCCAGGGCGCGCGGACGGTGAGGCGCGTGCCGTCGTCCGCGACCAGCTCCGCCGGGTAGCGGATCTTCGTCCGGCCCGCCTTGACGAGCCGGACGGCGATCTCAGCCGAGCGCGCGGACATGCCGGACCTCCGTCGCGCAGATCTCGTACCCGAACCACTTGTTGATGGCCAGCATCGGCTCGTTCGCCCCGTCGTTGCTGGTGTACGCGTCGGTGTAGCCGGCCGCGCGGGCGCGGTGCAGCGAGTCCGTCTTGGCCAGCTTGGCCAGGCCCCGGCCGCGGTACGCGCGCAGGGTGCCGGTCATGCCGGAGACGTACCGGGTCCCGCCGTCCGTGTAGGCGGCGGTGTACGACGCCACCCGGCCGTCCACGGTCACGACCGTCGACAGGCCGCGGTGCAGCAGCGGGTTGTTCCAGACGTGGGCGAGCCAGTCCTCGTAGTCGTCGAGGTCCGTGGCGATGTCGCTCGGCTCGTCCGACGTGGCCTCCGCGTCCGCCTCGAACATCGGGCGCGGGTCGGCCTCGTAGTCCGCGGCGGTACGCAGCTCGACGCCCGGCGGAAGCGTGCCGGGCACCTCGGGGAGGGCCGCGCGCGCCAGGTCCAGGCGCTGGAAGTGCGCGGTCCGGGTGGGGCGGTAGCCGCGCTTCTCGGCGAACGCCCGGTTCTCGGGTGCGTCCATCACCCAGGTGTACATCGTCGTGGCACCCTCGGCGGCCAGGTGTTCCTCGGCCGCGCGCAGCAGGAGGCCGCCCGCACCCTGGCCCCGGTGGTCCGGATGGACCTGCGGGGTCGCGTGGGACTGGCCCGGTTCGCTGCTGTCGTACGCGACGCCGGCATAGGCCGTACCGATGATCTCGCCGTCCTTCTCGGCGACCAGCAGCCGCATCTTCTGGGCGGCGTTCGCCGTCTCCACGTCGAAGAGGACGGAGCGGGGCGTCACCGCGATGAAAGGCAGGAGGGCACGCCGCGACGCCGCCACGGCCTCGGCATCCTCGGGACGGAAGTCACGCACGATCACAGTCATGGGGCCGCACGCTACGCGCGGCCCGACGACGACCGCCTCCCAATTTCCGCCCGCCGCCCGCTCCGTGGGGGACAATCGGCCCCGTGACCTTGAAGATCTCCATCGACGCGGGCTCCCCGACCGCCCCGTACGAACAGCTCCGCGCCCAGATCTCCGAGCAGGCCCGCTCCGGCGGCCTCCCGGTCGGCTACAAGCTGCCGACGGTCCGCGGCCTCGCGGAGGAGCTGGGCCTCGCCGCGAACACGGTCGCCAAGGCGTACCGGGTGCTGGAGGCGGACGGCGTGATCGAAACCCGCGGCCGCGCCGGCACGTTCATCGCCCCGGCGGCCGACGCCGCCGCCCGCCAGGCCGCCACGGCCGCCGCCGCGTACGCGACGGCGGCCCACCGCCTGGGCCTCACCCGCGCCGAGGCCCTCGCGGCGGTCACGGACGCGCTGCGCGCGGCGTACGGCGACGACGACACCCCCTAGCCAACCACCGGCCACCACCCGACCCCTACAGGTACAGCCCCGCGTCGCGGCCCTTCGGCTGGTCCGGGATCGACGCAGGGCCCGTGCCGCGCCGCAGGGCGTACAGCTCGGCCAGGGTCGCGCCGTCGCGGCCGACGGCTTCCTCCCGGCCGGGGACCTCGTCGCCCAGCCAGGCCATCGACTCCTCGCGCGTGAGCGGCCCCACCTCGATGCGGGCGAGGCAGCGGCCGGGGCGGACCACCGCAGGGTGGAGGCGCTCCAGGTCCTCGTTGGTGGTGACGCCCACCAGGACGTTGCGGCCCTGGCCCAGCAGGCCGTCCGTCAGGTTCAGCAGCCGGGACAGGGCCTGGCCCGCCGTGTGCCGGGCCTCGCCGCGGATCAGCTCGTCGCAGTCCTCCAGGAGCAGCAGCCGCCAGCGGCCGTTGGCCGTGCCCTCGTCCTCGCCGATCGCGATGTCCATCAGATAGCCGACGTCGTTGAACAGCCGCTCCGGGTCCAGCACGCAGTCCACCTGGCACCAGTCGCGCCACGACCGGGCCAGCGTGCGCAGCGCGGACGTCTTGCCCGTGCCCGGCGGGCCGTGCAGGAGCAGCAGCCGGCCCGCGATGTCGTCCGGCGTGACCTTCATCAGCCGGTCCATCGTGTCGGCCACCGGAGCCGTGTAGTTGGGCCGCACCTCCTCCCACGTGCCCGCCGCGATCCGGCGGGTCGTACGGTGCGGGCCACGCCGCGGCGACACGTACCAGAAGCCCATGGTGACGTCGTCGGGCTGCGGCTCCGGCTCGTCCTGGGCGCCCTCGGTCGCCTGCGTGAGGATCCGCTCGGCCAGCTCCGCGTCGACCGCAGTGACGGTGACGTCGGCGCCGCGGCTCCAGCGGGAGACCAGCAGCGTCCAGCCGTCGCCCTCGGCGAGGGTCGCGCTGCGGTCGTCGTCGCGCGCCGCGCGCAGCACCGCGCCGCCCGGAGGGAGCAGCTCCACGCCGGGCTTGACGCGGTCGATGGTGGTGCTTCGCGCGTACGGCTGCTCGCCCGTCGCGAAGCGCCCGAGGAACAGCGCGTCGACGACATCGGCGGGGGAGTCGCTGTCGTCGACGTTGAGCCGGATCGGCAGGGCCTCATGCGGGTTGGCAGACATGGCCCCATGATCCGGCATGCCCGCCGTCACCGCACGGCGTTTATGTACGGATGTCGCGGATGCGCCCCGGGACCGCCCCGGCGCGCCCGCACCGCGCGCACCACCGCGTACTCCTTCGTGAGCGCCCGGTCCTTCGCGAACGTCCGCCCGACGGCCCGCCCTTTGAGTAGCCGTACGGGTAGGCGGTTGCGGATGCGTGTGGGTGTGGCCGCCGATCTCGGTTCCCGAGGCGGCCAGTTCGCACACCTGGCCCCGGTCGAGCATGGTGTCCAGGGCGCCGCCCTCCTCGCTACACCCGGTTCATGCCGCCCGGTGACGGCTGACGGAGGCCCGCTCCCCAACTCCCGTGCTTCCGTGCGCCGTCCGCCGGCCATCCGGGAGCCTCCCGCAAGTCTTGGCATGGACACTCCACGCTGCTACCACCAGAGCAGGCAGAAACACTGCTCAAGGGAGGTTCCATGAAACTGTCCCGAGCCGCGGCATTCTCATCCTCACTGCTCCTGAGCGCCGTCCTCGCCCTGACCGGAGCGGGGGCCGCACAGGCCGCCTCGTCATCGGCCGTCGACTACGTGGCGCTCGGCGACTCGTACTCCTCCGGAGTCGGCGCCGGCAACTACGACAGCGCCAGCGGCGACTGCAAGCGCACCCCCCGCGCCTACCCCGCGCTGTGGGCGGCCGCCAACTCCCCCTCGTCGTTCGCGTTCACCGCCTGCTCCGGCGCCCGCACGACCGACGTGACCGCCAACCAGCTCGGCCCGCTCTCCGCCGCCACCGACCTCGTCTCCCTCACCGCGGGCGGCAACGACGCCGGCTTCGCCGACGTCATGACCACCTGCGTCCTCCAGTCCGAAGCCACCTGCGTCGCCCGCGTCAACGAAGCCAAGAGATACGTCGACACCACCCTCCCGGGCCGCCTCGACACCCTGTACCGGGCGATCCGCGCCAAAGCCCCCTCGGCGCGCGTCGTCGTCCTCGGCTACCCCCGCTTCTACAAGCTGGACGGCAGCTGCATCGCCGGCCTCACCGAGAACGAGCGCCGCGCCATCAACAGCGGCTCCGACCACCTCAACGCGGCCACCGCCAAGCGCGCCGCCGACCACGGCTACACCTTCGCCGGCGTCACCGGGGCCTTTACCGGCCACGAGATCTGCTCGGGCGCGTCCTGGCTGCACAGCGTCAACTGGCTCAACATCGGCGAGTCGTACCACCCCACCGCCACCGGCCAGTCCAGTGGCTACCTGCCTGTCTTCAGGGCGACGGCGTGACGCTCTGACCCGACGAGGGGGAACCGCTCGCGGAACCCCCGGGCGACCCGCCGCCCGTGGGGCTCGCGTCGTGGCACGTGACCGAGAACCCCACCCAGTTCGACCGCGCCGCGACCGGGCTCCGGACCTCCATCCGGACCCGGTCGCGGTACGTCTCGCCGTCCCGGTACGCCTCCACCGTGTGCCGCACCTGCTGCTCCTCGCGGCCGCCCGCGGCGAACTCCAGCGACGTCCACCCGGAGCCCCCGCCGTTCTCGCCGCCCTCGGTGACCCAGCGGTACTCGACCGTCGCCGGCGTACGCCCCACCGTGACCGTCCCCGAGAAGGCCGGCACCTCGGCGGCCGGGGGCGGGCAGGCCCCGCTGTAACTCCCGCGTACGGCGCGCGCGTACACCAGCACCGACTGCTGCGGCGTCGCCGTCGGTGTGGAGGTCGGCGACGGCTTCTGCGCGGACGGCGTCGGGCTCGGCGTCGTCCGCGTGGGCACGGGCGACGGCGAGGCGGTGGTGCCGTTGGCGGCGGCCGGGTCCTTGTCGCCATCGCGCAGCAGCGCGTACGCGAGCCCCGCCACCACCAGGAGGAGCACGGCGACCCCCACCGCGAGGACCCCCACCGCGCCCCGTGGATGCCGCTCCTCCGGCTCCTCCGCCGGGACCGGCCGCCCCACCGGCCCCTCGCCCGTGCCGACGACGGCCGTCGGCGCGTACGGTTCCGACGACGCGAGCGGAACCGTCCGCGCGGTGCCGCCCGCGGCCACGACCCGCAACAGGTGCTCGGCCTCCTCGGCCGCGAGCCGCTCGGCGGGGTCCTTGCGCAGCAGCCCCTCGATCACCGGCTCCAGCGCCCCGGCCCGGCGCGGCGGCGGCAGCTCCTCGTCGACCACCGCGCGCAGCGTGCTGAGCGGCGTGTGCTGCCGGAACGGCGAATGGCCCTCGACCGCCGCGTACAGCAGCACACCCAGCGACCACAAGTCCGAGGCGGGACCCGGCGTCTGCCCAAGGGCCCGCTCCGGCGCGAGGAACTCCGGCGAGCCGATCAGCTCACCCGTCATGGTGAGGTTCGAGGCGCCCTCCACCACCGCGATGCCGAAGTCCGTCAGCACCACGCGGCCGTCGTTGGAGAGCAGCACGTTGGCCGGCTTGACGTCCCGGTGCAGCACCCCCGCCCCGTGCGCGGCGCGCAGGGCCGCCAGCACCTCCGCCCCGACGCGCGCGGCCCGCCGCGGCGGCATCGGGCCCTCGGCGTCGAGGACCTCGGCGAGCGTCACCCCGCGGACCAGCTCCATCACGATCCAGGGCCGGTCGTCCTCGGTCGCCACGTCGTACACCGTGACCACGTTGCGGTGCGCCACCCGGGCCGCCGCCCACGCCTCCCGCTCCAGCCGCGCGTACAGCCGCCGCACGTCCGCCGCGCCGAGCCCGGCGGGCGCGCGCACCTCCTTGACGGCGACCTCGCGCCCCAGCACCTCGTCACGGGCCCGCCACACGACGCCCATGCCGCCTTCGCCGAGCGGCCCCCGCAGTCGGTAACGGCCCGCCACCAGCCGTTCTCCGCCCGTCCCTTCGGTCACCGGGGCCCCCTTCAGACGATGCGGCGGAAACCACTCCAAGCTAGCCGAAGTCGGCCCGACTGGGAATGTGTCCAACTCGCCCTGGAATCAGACGTATTCGGAGAGTAATCGTCAACACCCGTACATGGGTGGTGAATCACGCCACCGGGATACACGCGTGAGTTGCGGGAACGATAGGGTTAACCTGCCCGGGCCGGGTGCCTTCGTACGGGTGGGGAGTGTCATGGAACGGATAACAGTGCGCAGCAGGCCGCGTGTGCCTGCCATCACCTGCGGGAGCAGCGCGACGAGTTCGCGCCTCGACCGCCATCTCTCGGTGCTCGGCGGCCCGGCGGTGCCGCAGCGGGAGACGGCCGAGGCGACGTTGCTCATGCGGGAGCTGACGACGCGTGACGTCGTGCACACCCGCGCGAGCAAGAGCGCGCGCGTTCGCCTCTTCGCGCCGCTGCGCCGCCTGCGCCGCTCGCTCTTCGGCAACCACGGCTGAGCCCCGGCCTCCGAGCGCCCAGGCCCCGCCCCGCTTCCCACCCGTTCCGCCGCGCGGAACGACGGCCCACGACCAGGTGCGGCCTCCGGCCCGCGGTCGCCCACCGGCCGGGGTGGGGCCGGAGGGGCCCCGCACCGCACCCCACCGGCAGGTGCAGGGCCCACCGACTCGCGGCCGCCCGCCTCAGGCCACCACGCCCTCCCGTCGCAGCCGGGCGCGGGTCTCCTCCGCGATGCCCAGTTCCTCCAGGACCGCGTCCGTGTGTTCGCCCAGTGCCGGGACCGCGCCCATGCGGGGCTCCGGACCGCCCGGGAGGGTGATCGGCGGCAGCATGGCCCGCAGGGGGCCCGCCGGGGTGGGGACCTCGCGCCAGCGGTCGCGGGCCGCGAGCTGGGGGTGGGCCGCCACGTCGGCGACCGTGTTCAGGCGGGCGCAGGCGATGCCCGCCGTCTCCAGCCGGGCGACCGCCTCCGCCGTCGCCAGCCGGGCCAGCGCCTCCGCGACCACCGCGTCCGTCTTCTCGCGGTGCGCGACCCGCGCCGTGTTCGTCGCGAACGCCGGGTCGTCGCCCAGCTCCGGCCGCTCCAGCACCTGCTCGGCCAGCCGCCGCCACTCCCGGTCGTTCTGCACCGACAGCAGCACCTGGCCCCCGTCGGCCGTCGCGTACGCGTCGTACGGCGCGATGACGGCGTGCGCGACCCCCGTGCGCGCCGGGGCCTCGCCCCCGTGCATGCCGTGGTGCAGCGGATGCCCCATCCACTCGGCGAGCGACTCCAGCATGGAGATCTCCAGCGGCCCGCCGCGCCCCGTCGCCGCCCGCCGCAGCAGCGCCGCCAGCACCCCCGAGAAGGCGTACATCGCCGCCGAGATGTCGGCCGCCGGGATGCCCGCCTTCACCGGCTGCTCCGGCGTGCCGGTGACCGACACCAGGCCCGCCTCGCACTGCACGAGCATGTCGTACGCCCGCTTGTGCGCGTATGGCCCGCGCGCCCCGTACCCGGAGATGTCCACCGCGATCAGCCGGGGATCCGCCGCGCAGAGCGTCGCCGCGTCGAGGCCCAGCCGCGCCGCCGCGCCGTGCGCCAGGTTCTGGACGAACACATCGGCACCGGCCACCAGCCGGCGCGCCACCTCCAGACCGCGCGGGTCCTTCAGGTCGAGGGCCACCGACTCCTTGCCCCGGTTGCACCAGACGAAGTGCGAGGCGAGGCCGGCCGCCGCCGTGTCGTAGCCGCGCGCGAAGTCACCGCCGTCGGGGCGCTCGATCTTGATGACGCGGGCGCCGAGATCGGCGAGCTGGCGGGTGGCGAAGGGCGCGGAGACGGCCTGCTCGACGGCGACGACGGTGACGCCTTCGAGGGGCAGGGGCAGCGGCTGAGTGCTCATGACAGCCGTACCTATCGTGTACGTACCACCTTTGTCACCCCCCGCGGCCTCACCGTTCCGGCGCCGCGTACCTCCGCACGGCCAGCGGTGCGCACACCGCCACCAGCAGCAGAGACCAGCACATCGCGCCCGCGACCGGGTGCGCCACCGGCCAGGCGGCGCCCTCCGGCACGGGGGCGTTGCCGAACAGGACCCGTACCGCCGTCGTCACCGCCGAGATGGGGTTCCACTCCGCGACCGTCCGCAGCCAGCCGGGCATGTCGTCGGTGGGGATGTACGCGTTCGACAGCAGCGGCAGCATGAACGTGGCGCTGCCCAGCTGGCCCGCCGCCTCCTCGCTGCGCGAGGCGAGCCCCAGCAGGATCCCGAGCCAGGTCGTCGCGAACCGGAACAGCAGCAACAGCCCGAAGGCGCCCGCTGCTTCGAGGGTGCTTCCCTCGACGCGCCAGCCCATCGCGAGACCCACCAGCAGCAGCGGCACGAGCCCGGTGGCCGTCGTCAGCAGGTCGGCCGCCGCCTGGCCCAGCGGTACGGCCGCCCGGCTCATCGGCAGCGTACGGAACCGCTCCATCACGCCCCGGTGCGCGTCCTGGGCGGCGGTGAACATCCCGGTCATGACGCCGTTCGCGGCCGTGGCGACCAGCAGCCCCGGCACCAGGTAGGCCCGGTACTCGGTGCCCGGCATGGCGAGCGCGCTGCCGAAGACATACCCGAAGAAGAGCAGGAAGACGATCGGCATCGTCTGTGTCATCACCAGCATTGCGGGCGCGTGCCTGACGCGCTGGAGGTGACGGCCGAGTACGGCGACCCCGTCGTGGAGGACGGCGCTCATATCGCGAGCTCCTTACGGGTGGTGAGGCGGAGGAACACCTCGTCGAGAGTGGGCGGGCGCAGAGCCGCGTCGACGATCAGGACGCCCGCCGCGTCGAGCTCGCGGACGATCCGGGGGAGCGTCAGGGTGGGGTCGGTCGTGACCGCCCCGGCGGTGCGTGCTTCGGCGTCCAGGTCCGGCTCTGAGCCGGTGAGCTGGTCGAGGACTGCCGCGGCGGTGGGCAGGCCGGACGGATCGGCGACGACGACGTGGGCGTAACTGCCGATCATCGCCTTGAGCTGGGCGGGCGTGCCGCTGTGCGCGGCCCGGCCCTCGTCGATGAGCACGATGTCGTCGGCGAGCCGGTCGGCCTCCTCCAGGTACTGGGTGGTGAGCAGCACGGTCGTGCCCTGGGACGCCAACCCCCGTACGGCGTCCCAGATGGCATTGCGGCTGTGCGGGTCGAGGCCGGTGGTCGGCTCGTCGAGGAAGAGCACCCTGGGCCGGACGAGCAGGCTCGCGGCGAGGTCGAGGCGGCGGCGCATGCCGCCGGAGTAGGTGCGCGCCGGCCGCCCGGCCGCCTCCGACAGCCCGAACCGCTCCAGGAGCTCGTCGGCGCGGGCACGCGGCGCGCGCAGCAGCCGGGCGAACAGGCGCAGGTTCTCGGCGCCGGTCAGGTCCCCGTCTACGGAGGCGTACTGGCCGGTGACACCGATGTGGCGGCGTACGGCGGCGGGATCGCGCACCACGTCGTGGCCGGCGACCCGGGCGCTGCCGGAGTCCGGTGTGGTGAGCGTGGTGAGCACCCGGACAGCGGTGGTCTTGCCGGCGCCGTTGGGGCCCAGGACGCCGCAGACCGTGCCCTCCCGGACCGCCAGGTCGAGCCCGCGGAGCGCGCGCACCTCGCCGTAACGCTTGCACAGACCCTCACTAAGTACAGCGTACGTAGTAGTCATGGCGTGACCATAGCGCACTACGTACGCTGTACGTAACTAGGATGGGGGGCGAGGTGATGATCCATGGCGGGCCGAGCGGCCGAACCGGAAGTGATCTGGGCGCGCCCCGAGCGCGCGGGCCGCGGCCCCAAACCGGCCTACAGCCGCGCGGACATCGCGGCGGCGGCGGTCGGGATCGCGGACGCCGACGGCATCGACGGGGTGTCCATGCGGCGCGTGGCTGCCGAGCTGGGCTGCGGCACGATGTCGCTGTACAACTACGTGCCGCGCAAGGAGGACCTGTACGAGCTGATGGTCGACGCGGTCAGCGGCGAGTACGAGCTGTCCGACACTCCCAGCGGTGACTGGAAGGCCGACATGCTGACGCTGGGCCGGCAGACCCGGGCCATCATGTACCGGCACCCGTGGCTCACCCGGGTGATGTCGACCGTGTACGGCTTCAGCCCCCACGCCCTGCGCTACCTGGAGCACTGCCTGGAGGTCCTGGCGCCGCTCGACGCGCCCGGCGGAGCCAAGATGGAGCTGATCGCGATGGTCAACGGTACTGCCATGGTCACCGTCGCGAACGAGCTCGCCATGGCGGAGCGCAGCCGCGGGCTGCCGTGGTCGGAGGAGCAGGAGCAGGCCGTGCGTGCCGCCTACCTCGGGCGGGAGGTGGCGGGCGGGGCGTACCCGCGGCTCGCCGCGCTGCTCGCGGAGGGGCCCGTGCCGGATGATCCGGACGAGGTCTTCGACCGGGCACTCCGGCGGTTGCTGGACTCGTTCGGCTAGCCGCCGGCCGGCCTCGGGCCGACTACAGCAGGGCCAGCTGGCCCTCGGGGCCCTCTTCCTCCCGGTCCAGCACGGACGCGGGCCGGCGGGTCGGGGCAGGGGCGGGGAGCACCCCGGCCGCGCGGAGGTCGGCGCGGGTGATGAGGTCCGCGCCGGACAGGTCCGGCCGCTGCGCCTCCAGCCCGGCCTGCAGCGCCAGCACCGTGATCAGCTCCAGCAGCTCGGACGTCCACTCCTGCGGCCACGCGGCGGGGCGGATCGCCTCCAGGGAGCCTGGCTCGGCGGCCGGGGCGGCGCGCTGCTCGAACCAGAGCTCCAGCATCCGGACCCCGCCCACCCGGTACTCCCACGCCTCGGCCGGTACGGGCGCGATGCGGCCGCCGTCGCCGACCAGCAGCGCCTCGCCCTCGGCGTCGTACGCCAAGGAGGCCGGGCGCGGCGGCAGCGCGGCGCGGACGTAGGGCCGGCGGCCGCCGGGCAGGCGGGGGCGGTCGCCGCCCCGGGCGCCGCGCAGCTGGACCTCCGCCATGCGGCGGCCCAGCGCCACGCCGGACGCCCACACGGCCGGGTCGGCGGGGAGCGGGACGACGCACCCGGCGGGGGAGGGGCGGGCGGCGGCCAGCGCCCAGGCCGGCAGGTCCTCGGGCCCGACCTCGGAGCCGTACCGCGCGCTCAGCACCGCGAGAAGCCCCGGCGTGAGGTTCGGCTCCCGGTTGCCGGGCCGCCGGTACAGCGGCCTGATGCGGCCCGGGCGGCCCGCCGGGGAGCGGCCGTCCGGCAGCACGGCCGTCACTAGCAGCGCCGGCCCCGGCGCCGGGGTGCCGGGGCCCTGCGGCACGTACCCCTGCTCGACGGCGAAGAGCTGCCGGTCGTCCGCCACCCGCCACAGCTCCGGGCGGGCCACGTCCAGCAGCCGGTGATCCGGCAGCAGCCACTGCTCGTCGAAGGGCCCGTGCGCCAGCCGCACCGGCTCCGGGCACGGCCCCGCCTCCCGCGCGAACCGGGCCGTCCCGGTCCGCTGCCCCGGCAGCGCGGCGACCGCCGTCGTGAGCGTCCGCGCCCGGCTGGGCCGGAACAGGGCCTCCCGCTCGCCGCCCTCCGCCCGTACCAGCGCGTCCCAGCGGGCCCGCAGCGTCCGCGCGTCCGGGGCGACGACCCAGGAACGCCCGAGTCGCAGGGGCGCCACGGACCACGGCATGAGGTCGTCGAGCAGCGGGACATCCTCGTTCACGCGCTGCATGCTAGTGACCGCGCTCAGTCCGCCTCCACCGTGACCGTGAAGGAGAACCGGTCGCCCCGATAGCGGATCCGCGCCACATCCACCACCCGGCCGCCCTCGTCGTACGTCACGCCCGTGTAGTGCAGGATCGGCGACAGCAGCGGCACTTGCAGGAGCTCGGCCGTCTCCGGGTCGGCGAGCCGGGCCTCGACCGTGTCGGTGATCCGGCTGATCCGCACGCCGACCGCGTCCCGCAGCACCTTCGTCATCGGCCAGCGCTCCAGGTCGGCGAGGTCGATTCCGGCCGCCACCTCGGGGCGGACGGCGTTCTCCGCCCAGTTCGTCGGCTCGCCGCTCTCGCCGTCGCGGCGCAGCCGCTTGTACGTGACCACCTCCGCCAGGTCCGGGAAGTGCTCGGCGAGTTCGCCGGGGACCTTGGCCTCGCCGTGGTCGAGGATCGTGGTCAGCTCGCCCGACTGCTGCGCCACGATGGCGTCGATCGAACCGAGCAGCCGGCGCGGTGTGCTGCGCCGGGCGCCCGGTTCGATGAAGGTGCCGCGCCGCCGGTGCCGACTGATCAGGCCCTCCGCCTCCAGCTCCTTGAGCGCCTGCCGCATGGTCAGCACGCTCACGCCGTAGTGCGCGGCGAGCTGCTCCTCCGTGGGCAGGCGCAGCGAGGCGTCCGGCGCGCGCCCGAGTATGGAGGCGCGCAGGGACTGCGAGACCTGGTACCAGAGCGGGAGCTTCCGGTTCAGGACGAGCGAGTCGGGGGCGAAGGCGGTCACGTGTACTCCGTACTACGACCGAAAGTGGCGCTCAAGACCCTGCCACACGTCGTCGTACCCCCGCTGAAGGTGGTCGGCGTTCGCCGCCTGGGCGGTGGCCGTGACCGGCCAGCGCGTCTCGAACATGAAGGCCAGACCGTCGTCGATCTTCTGCGGCCGCAGTTCGGCGGCGCTCGCCTTGTCGAAGGTCTCCCGGTCGGGGCCGTGCGCGGACATCATGTTGTGCAGCGAGCCGCCGCCGGGCACGAAGCCTTCGGCCTTGGCGTCGTACGCGCCCTCGATCAGGCCCATGTACTCGCTCATCACGTTGCGGTGGAAGTACGGCGGGCGGAAGGTGTCCTCGCCGACCAGCCAGCGCGGCGCGAAGACGACGAAGTCGACGCCCGCGAGGCCGGGGGTGTCGGACGGCGAGGTGAGCACCGTGAAGATCGACGGGTCGGGGTGGTCGTAGGAGATCGTCCCGATGACGTTGAAGGTGCGCAGGTCGTAGACGTACGGCACGTGGTTGCCGTGCCAGGCGACGACGTCGAGCGGGGAGTGGCCGTACGTCGCGGTCCAGAGGTTGCCGCAGTACTTGTTCACCACCTCGACCTCGCCCTCGACGTCCTCGTACGCGGCGACCGGCGCCCGGAAGTCGCGGGGGTTGGCGAGGCCGTTGGCGCCGATCGGGCCGAGGTCGGGGAGCTGGAAGGGCTGGCCGTAGTTCTCGCACACGTACCCGCGCGCCGTAGCGTCGAGCAGCTCGACGCGGAAGCGCACGCCGCGCGGGATCAGGGCCACGTCGCCGGGGCGGGCGGCGAGGACGCCGAACTCCGTGCGCAGCAGCAGCCCGCCGCGCTCGGGGACGATCAGCAGCTCGCCGTCGGCGTCGCTGAAGACGCGGTCCATGGGCGCGTTCGCGTGGTAGAGGTGCACGGCCATGCCGGTGCGCTGCGTGACGTCGCCGTTGCCGCCGAGGGTCCACAGGCCGGCCAGCCAGTCGGTGCCGGGCGCCGGGTCCGGGAGCGGGTTCCAGCGCAGCCGGTTGGGGTCGGGGACGGTCTCGGTGAAGGGGGCCGTGCGCAGGGCGCCGTTGTCGGTGCGGACGAAAGGCGGGTGCGCGGCCGAGGGGCGGATGCGGTAGAGCCACGAGCGGCGGTTGTGGGCGCGCGGCTCGGTGAACGCGGTGCCGCTCAGCTGCTCGGCGTACAAGCCGAGGGGCGCGCGCTGGGGCGAGTTCCGGCCGAGCGGCAGCGCGCCGGGCAGGGCCTCGGAGCTGTGCTCGTTGCCGAAGCCGGGGGAGTACTCCAGGGCGTCGGCGAGCTTTCGCGCCTGGGCCGCCCGTTCGTTGTCGTTGATCGTCATCGCCCGCTCCTGCTCAGAAGGAATCCTATGTAAGACCGTAGGATTCCGTGGCGCCGCCGTCAACGGGGCACTGGCGGGAGGCGTGCGGCTTGGACGGTCTCTGCGCGGGCGCGGTTCCCGGTGCGGGGGCGGTTCCACTGCGGGCGCAGTTCCCGGCGTGGGTGTGGCTTCCGGCGCGGGCGTGGTTCCCGGCGGCGAGGGCGGCCCGGGTCCCGGCCCGGGCCCGGGTTCTGGCCGCGGGGGTGGTTTCCTGCGCGGGTGTGGCTCCCGGCCGCGGGCCCGGCTTCCTGCGTGGGTGCGGTTCCGGGCGCGGCGCGGTTCCCGGTCGGCAGGGCGGTTCCAGGTCCGGGCCGGGGCTCCGGCCGGCGGCCCGGTTCCCAGTGCGGGCGTGGCCTCGGGCGGCGGCCCGGTTCCCGGTAGCCGGGCCCGGTTCCCGGCCCAGGTGCGGGTCCCGCGTCCGCGCGGTTCCGGCCGGCAAGGCCATCGCCACCGTGCCTACCGGTCGGTATGCTCGCCGCACCCGCGCGTCACCGCCGCTGTCCCGGAGGCCTCCATGCCCACCGCCCTGCGCATATGCCCGCTCTGCGAAGCCACCTGCGGGCTCACCCTCACCCTCGACGGCCCTCGCGTCGCCGGCGCCCGCGGCGACCGGGACGACGTCTTCAGCCAGGGCTTCATCTGCCCCAAGGGCGCGTCCTTCGCCGAGATCGACGCCGATCCCGACCGGCTCCGCACGCCGCTCCTCCGCGAGGGCGGCGCTCTGCGGGAAGCGACCTGGGAGGAGGCGTTCGACGCCATCGCCCGCCGCCTGCCGCCGCTCGTCGAGCGGTACGGCGCCGACGCCCTCGGTGTCGTCCTCGGCAACCCCAACGTCCACACCATGGCCGGCGCCCTCTACCCGCCCGTGCTGCTCGGGGCGGTGCGCACCCGCAACGTCTTCACCGCCTCCACGGTCGACCAGATGCCCAAGCACGTCTCCAGCGGGCTGCTCTTCGGTGACGCGTTCGCCATCCCGGTCCCCGACCTGGACCGCACCGCGCACCTGCTGGTGATCGGCGCCAACCCCGTGGAGTCCAACGGCAGCCTCTGCACCGCCCCCGACTTCCCGGGCAGGCTGAAGGCCCTGCGCAAGCGCGGCGGCACCCTCACGGTCGTCGACCCGCGCCGCACCCGCACCGCGCGCCTCGCCGACCGGCACGTCGCCATCCGCCCCGGCACCGACGCGCTGCTGCTCGCGGCCCTCGCCCAGGTGCTCTTCGCCGAGGGCCTCACCGGCCTGGGCGACCTCGCGGACCACGTCCAGGGTGTCGCGGAAGTCGAGGCGGCCCTATGGGACTTCACCCCCGAGGCCGTCGCCGACGCGTGCGACGTGGACGCCGCCACCATCCGTGCGCTCGCCCGCGAGCTGGCGACGGCCCCCTCGGCCGCCGTCTACGGGCGCGTCGGCGGCAGCACCGTCGCGTACGGCACCCTCACCAACTGGCTCGTCGACGTCCTCAACATCCTCACCGGCAACCTCGACCGGCCCGGCGGCGCCCTCTTCCCGCTCTCCGCCACCGCCCCCGCGCCCCGCCCCGCCGGGCCCGGCCGGGGCTTCGCCCTGGGCCGCTGGAAGAGCCGGGTCTCCGGCCACCCCGAGGCCAAGGGCGAACTCCCGCTCGCCGCCCTCGCGGAGGAGATCGAGACCCCCGGCGACGGCCGCGTCCGCGCCCTGATCTCCATCGCCGCCAACCCGGTCCTCTCCGCGCCCGACGGCGACCGGCTCGACCGGGCGCTCGCCGGGCTGGACTTCATGGTGAGCGTGGACCCGTACCTCAACGAGACCTCCCGCCACGCCGATGTGGTCCTGCCCCCGCCGCCGCCCTCCCAAAGCGCCCACTTCGACTTCGCGTTCAACGCCTTCGCCGTCCGCGACCAGGTCCGCTACACCCCGGCGGCCGTCCCCCTGGAGCCCGGGCGGATGGACGAGTGCGAGATCCACGCCCGCCTCATCCTCGCCGTGACCGGCGGGCACGGTGCCGAGCCCGACACCGTCGACGCCCTCGTCGTCGAGCGCACCCTCGCCAAGGCCGTGACCGAGCCGCACTCACCCGCGTACGGCCGGGATCCGAAGGAGTACGCGGCCGGGCTCGGCGGCCGCACGGGCCCGGAGCGGCGCCTGGACCTGATGCTGCGCCTCGGCCCGTACGACGGCCTCACCCTCGACCGGCTCCGCGAGCACCCGCACGGCATCGACCTGGGCCCGCTGAAGCCGCGCCTCGCGCAGGTCCTCAAGACCCGCAGCGGGCGCGTCGAGCTCCTGCCGGAGCCCCTCGCCGCCGACCTGCCCCGGCTGCGCGCCGCCCTGGAGCCGCGCGGCGACTCCCTCGTCCTGGTCGGGCGCCGCCACCTGCGCTCCAACAACAGCTGGCTGCACAACATCCCCGCCCTCAACAGCGGCACCAACACCTGCACCCTTCAGGTCCACCCCGACGACGCCACCCGCCTCGGCCTCACCGACGGCGCCCCGGCCCGGATCAAGGGGGACGGCGGGGAGCTGGAGGCCCCGGTGGAGATCACCGACGCGGTGCGCCGGGGAGTGGTGAGCCTGCCGCACGGCTGGGGGCACGACCGGCCCGGCACGCGCATGGCGGTCGCCGGGGCGCGGCCGGGCGTCAACGTCAACCAGCTCCTCGACGGGAGCCTGCTCGACCCGCTGTCGGGGACCGCCGTGCTGAACGGCTTCCCCGTCGACGTATCAGCACTGCATTGACCTGGGGTTTTGCTCGTATTGCTCACGCGTCAACACCTTGTTAACGGCTGAACGAGGCACCTAACGTCATCCGGACCGCCGCTCCCCCCGGTGGAGTTCAAGGGTGAACGTTAGGTGTCCTCCATGCTGACAATCCTCGGCTTCGCCATGATCGCGACCTTCCTGGTCCTGATCATGATGAAGAAGATGTCGCCGATCGCGGCGCTCGTCCTGATCCCCGCACTCTTCTGCGTCCTCGTCGGACAAGGCGCGCAACTGGGCGACTACGTCATCGAAGGGGTCGGCAACCTCGCGCCCACCGCCGCGATGCTGATGTTCGCCATCGTCTACTTCGGCGTGATGATCGACGTCGGCCTCTTCGACCCGATCGTCCGGGGCATCCTGCGCTTCTGCAAGGCAGACCCGATGCGCGTCGTGGTCGGTACGGCCGTGCTCGCCGCGATCGTCTCGCTCGACGGCGACGGCTCCACCACCTTCATGATCACGGTCTCGGCGATGTACCCGCTCTACAAGCGCCTGAAGATGAGCCTGGTCGTGATGACGGGCGTCGCCGCCACCGCCAACGGCGTCATGAACACCCTCCCCTGGGGCGGCCCGACGGCCCGCGCCGCCACCGCCCTCAAGCTGGACGCCGGCGACATCTTCGTCCCGATGATCCCGGCCCTCGGCGTCGGCCTGCTCTTCGTCTTCGCCCTGGCGTACGTGCTCGGGCGGCGCGAGCGCAAGCGGCTCGGCTACCTGACGCTGGACGAGGTGCTGGAGCCGCAGGCCGACACCGTGCTGGTCAAGGCCGGCGGCGGCGAGGAGGCTCCGAAGGTCACGGGTCCCGGCGTCGGTGACGGACCGGAGGCGGACGTGCCGGAGGCCGAGGACGGCTTCCAGGGCCTCGACCCGAACCGGCCCACCCTCCGCCCCAGGCTGTACTGGTTCAACGCGGCCCTCACGGTGGCCCTCCTCACCGCCATGATCATGGAAGTGCTGCCGATCCCGGTGCTCTTCCTGATCGGCGCGGCCCTCGCCCTCACCGTCAACTTCCCCCACATGCCCGACCAGAAGGCCCGCATCGCCGCCCACGCCGACAACGTCCTCAACGTCTCCGGCATGGTCTTCGCCGCGGCCGTCTTCACCGGCGTCCTCACCGGCACCGGCATGGTCAAGCACATGGCCGACTGGCTCGTCGGCGCCATCCCCGAGGGCATGGGCCCGCACATGGCCCTCGTCACCGGTCTGCTCAGCCTCCCGCTCACGTACTTCATGTCGAACGACGGCTTCTACTTCGGCGTCCTGCCGGTCCTCGCCGAGGCCGGTGCCGCGCACGGGGTGTCGCCGCTGGAGATCGCCCGCGCCTCGCTCGTCGGCCAGGCCCTCCACATGTCGAGCCCGCTGGTGCCGGCGGTCTACGTCCTGGTCGGCATGGCGAAGGTCGAGTTCGGCGACCACACCCGCTTCACCGTGAAGTGGGCGGCGCTCACCTCGCTCGTGGTGCTCGGCGCGGGAATCCTCTTCGGCATCATCTGATGCGTCCGAACCGGTACTGGCTGCTGCGCCTCGTCCTCGCCTTCGGCTTCGCGCAGGCGGCGGTGTCGATGGCGCGGCCCGCCGTCTCGTACCGCGCCCTCTCCCTGGGCGCGGACGAGCGCGCGGTCGGCGTCATCGCCGGTGTGTACGCGCTGCTGCCGCTGTTCGCGGCCGTACCGCTCGGGCGCAGGACCGACCGGGGGCGGTGCGCGCCGCTGCTGCCCGCCGGGGTGGTGCTGATAGCGGGCGGCTGCGCGCTCAGCGGGACGGCGGGGTCCCTGCCCGCGATGGCCGCGTGGAGCGGCGTGATGGGGCTCGGGCACCTGTGCTTCGTGATCGGCGCCCAGTCGATCGTCGCCCGCCAGTCCCCGCCCGCCGCGGCCGAGCAGGACCGCAACTTCGGGCACTTCACCATCGGTGCCTCGCTGGGACAGCTCGTCGGGCCGGTCGCGGCCGGGCTGCTGATCTCCGGCGAGGACGGCGCCCTGGGCCGTACGAGCGCCCTCGCCCTCGTCGTGTCGGCGGCCGTCGGCGCCGTGTCGCTGGCGTCGCTCTGGCGCATCGAGCACCGTACGGAACGGCCGCAGGCGCGCGCGGCGGCGGGCAAGGTCCCCGTCCGCCGCATCCTGCGGGCGCGCGGCGTGCCGGCCGGGATCTTCATCAGCCTCGCCGTGCTGTCGGCGACGGACATCCTCACCGCCTACCTGCCGGTCATCGGCGAGCGCCGCTCCATCGCCCCCGCCACCGTCGGGCTCCTGCTGAGCCTGCGCGCCGCCGCCACGATCGCCTGCCGCCTGGTCATGCCCCCGATGATCCGGCTGCTGGGCCGCACGGTGCTGCTGACCGGCACCTGTCTGCTCGCCGGGCTGCTGTGCGCGGCCATCGCGCTGCCCGTCCCGGTGTCCGCGCTCGCGCCGATGCTGCTGGCGCTGGGCTTCTGCCTCGGTGTCGGCCAGCCGCTGTCGATGACGACCGTGGTCCGGGCCGCCCCCGACCGCGCCCGGTCCACCGCGCTGGCCCTGCGCCTGACCGGCAACCGCCTCGGCCAGGTCGCGGCGCCCGCCTCCGCGGGCCTGGTGGCGGGCGCCGCCGGCCCGGCCGCACCGTTCGTGGTGCTCGGCGGGCTGCTGCTGGTGGCGGCGGGCCTGGGGGTACGGGTGGGTCGGCAGCCCGGCGCGGCGGACGGCGAGCCTGAGCCGGCCGCCCGGCGCCGTCGGGCGCGTCAGCCGTCCCGCTGAGGCCCGTGCGGCTCCGGGCGCGCCGCCTTCGTCGCCGCCAGCACCGCCCGGCAGTGCGCCACCAGCCCCTCCAGCGCCGCCTCGAAGGCCGCCTCGGCGCGCCCCGCACCCACCGCCGCCAGGGCGCGCGCCAGCCGGGGCGTGCTCGTCTCGTCGGGCAGCTCCCACATCGTCTCGGGCGCCGACAGGTCGAGCGCCGAGCCGAGGACCAGGTTCTCCAGGCCGGTGAGCAGGGGCATGACGTCCTGTGCCGCGAAGCCCGCGCCCAGCAGCAGGCCGACGGCCTGCTCGTACTGCTCCAGCACCTTCGGCGCGCGCACCGGTGACGTCATGAGCAGCGGGATGACGCGCGGATGCGCGGCGAAGGCGGCGCGGTAGGAGCGGGCCCAGGCGGTCAGGGCCTCGTCCCACGGGGCCGCCTCGAGGGTGGCGGTGTCGACGGCCGCGCACACCCGTTCGCGCATCAGCTCGACGATGCCGTCCCGCCCGTCCACATGGTGGTACACCGAGGCCGTCTGCACCCCGAGCCGCCGGGCGATCTGCGGAACGCTGAACTCCCCTTGCTCCGCCACGAGTTCGAGAGCCGTCGTGGTGATGCGTGCCCGGTCGAGCAGTGGCGTGCGCGGCCGTCCCATCGTCGCGTCCCCTTCGTGAGGTCTTCCCGGATGCCCTCACGGAGGCTACATTGCCGCAACCGAAAGCCTTTAGGTTTTCGTTTCCCCCAGGCCGTAGCCCCCCTTTTCGTACGCAGAAGGGCTCACCCACATCCATGTCCGTGACCTCCGACCAGGCCTCCCCGGAGAGAGCCGACGGTCCCGCGTCGCCCGCCGTACGGCTCCGTACCGGCACGCTCGGAACCTCCGACATCGCCTTCTTCGTCGTCTCCGCCGCCGCCCCGCTCACCGTCATGGCGGGCGTCGCCCCCATCGCCCTCGTACTCGGCGGGATCGGCGCGCCCGTCGGCTACCTCATCGCCGGCGTCACCCTCGCGATCTTCGCCGTCGGCTTCACCACCATGAGCCGCCACGTCCGCAGCGGCGGCGCCTTCTACGCGTACATCACCCAGGGCCTCGGCAAACCCGTCGGCGTCGGCGCCGCGCTCCTCGCCCTGATCGGCTACAACGGCATGGAGATCGGGGTGTACGGGCTCCTCGGCACCGCCACCGCCGACACCGCCCACGCCCTGTGGGGCGTCGACATCCCGTGGCTGCCGGTCTCCCTCGCCGGGCTGCTGCTCATCTGGTACGGCGGTTACCGCTCCATCGACTTCGGCGCCAAGGTCCTCGGCGTCCTGCTCGTCGCCGAGACCGGCATACTCGTCCTCCTCGCGGGCGGCGTCCTCCTCAAGGGGGGCGCGGACGGGCTCTCGCTCGCGTCCTTCGCGCCCGACAGCTTCCTGGTGCCCGGCACGGCCGCCGTCCTCGCCTTCGCGTTCACCGCCTTCACCGGCTTCGAGTCCACGGTGATCTACCGCCGCGAGGCCCGCGAGCCCGGCCGCACCATTCCCCGGGCGACGTACATCGCCGTGTGCTTCCTGGGGCTGTTCTACGCCTTCATCGTCTGGACCGTGATCCAGGCCTTCGGCGACGCGCAGGTCGTCAAGGCGGCGGGCGACGACCCCGGCGGGCTGTTCTTCGCCGCCATCACCACCTTCGTGGGCGGCTGGGCCGCGGACCTGATGCACGTCTTCATCGTGACCAGCATCCTCGCCTCGCTGCTCGCCTTCCACAACGCCATCAACCGCTACGGCCTCGCCCTCGCCGAGGAGGGCGTCCTGCCCCGGGCCCTCGCCAAGGTGCAGCCGCGCCACCGCTCGCCGTACGTCGTCGGCGCCGTCCAGACCGCCCTGGGCCTGGCCCTGGTCCTCGCCTTCGCGCTCGCCGGCGCCGACCCGTACACCCAGCTCCTGCTGTGGCTCAACACCCCCGGCGGCATCGGCCTGATGGCGCTCCAGCTGCTCGCCGCCCTCGCCATCCCGTTCTATTTCCGCCGCGTCCGCCACAGCGAGGGCGTGGTGCGGACGGTGGTCGCGCCCGTCGCCGCCGCCGTCCTGCTCACCGCCGCGATCGCGTTGGTCGTCTCGAAGATCGACGTCTTCACCGGGGCCTCCACCACCGTCAACACCATCCTGGTCGCGCTCGTACCGGGCGTCTTCGTCCTCGGCGTGCTGCTCGCCTTCCGGCTGCGGCGCACCCGCCCTGAGGTGTACGCGCGCTTCGCCGAGGAGCCGGCGGACACCACGACCAGCAGCACCGAATAGGGGAGTACGCACGTGACCGCAGCCGACCTCGTCCTCACCGGCGCCCGGGTCCGCACCCTCGACCCCGCCCGTCCGCACGCCACCGCCGTGGCCGTACGGGACGGCCTCATCGCCGCCGTCGGCGACGCCGCCGACGCGCGCGCGTGGACCGGCCCCGGCACCGAGACGCTCGACCTCGCCGGAGCCACCCTCACCCCCGGCCTCACCGACTCCCACAGCCACCCCGTCTGGGGCCTGGAGATGGCCACGGGACTCGACCTCTCCGCCGTCACCGACCTCGACGGCCTGCGGGCGGCGCTGCGCGGCGCCGAGCGCACCGGCGGTTGGGTCGTCGCGTACGGCCTCGACCACAACGCCTTCGGCGGCCGCCCCGTCGACCGGGCGCTGATCGAGGAGGCGCTGCCCGGCGTCCCCGTCTTCATCCGCCTGTACGACGGCCACTCCGCCCTCGCCAACGCAGCAGCGCTGCGGGCCGCGGGCATCGACGGGCCCCGCTCCTTCGACCAGCGCTCCGAGATCGTGTGCGACGCGGAGGGCCGGCCCACCGGCCATCTGATCGAGCACGCCGCCATGGCCCTGGTCACCGCGGTGATGCCGAAGCCGTCGCACGCGCAGCGGCGCGCCCGGCTCGTCGAGCTGCTGTCCGCCATGGCCGCCACCGGCCTGACCGGCGCCCATGTCATGGACCTCGGCGACGGCGACGTACCGGAGCTGCTGACGACCGTCGAGGAGGCGGCCGACCTGCCGTTGCGGCTGCGCCTGGCCCCCTGGTGCATGCCCGGCGCCGACGAGGAGGCGCTGGACGAACTGGTCGCCCTGCAGCGGCTGCGCGGACGGGACTGGCTCGTCGGCGGCGTGAAGTTCTTCATGGACGGCACCGTCGAGGGCGGCACCGCCTGGCTGGAGCACGCCGACTGCCACGGCCAGGGCACGGACGCCTTCTGGCCCGACCCGGCCGCGTACAGCGCCGCCGTACGCCGGCTGCACGCGGCGGGCGTACGGACCGCCACCCACGCGATCGGCGACGCCGCCGTACGGCACGTCCTCGACACCGTCGCGTCACTGGGGGAGGGCGGGTGGCTCAGACACCGGATCGAGCACATCGAGACACTCCCCGCCGACCAGCTCCCCCGCTTCGCCGAGTTGGGCGTCATCGCCTCCATGCAGCCGCCGCACACCGCGTACACGCGCGCCGACCACACCGACGAGTGGTCCAGGCGGCTCGGCGACGAGCGCGCCGCGCGGGCGTGGCGCTGCCGCGACCTGCGGGACGCGGGGGCGTACCTCGCGCTCGGCTCCGACTGGCCGATCGCCCACTACGACGCCCGGCAGGTGCTCGCCACCGGCCGCGCGCCGCGCGGGGCCGCGTCGGCGGGCCGGGGGCTGACGGGGCTGATGGCCCTGGAGGGGTGCACCACGCACGCGGCGGTCGCGGCGGGCGAGCAGTCCGTGGCGGGCCGCGTCGCGCCGGGCCTGCGCGCCGACCTCACCGCGTTCGCGGTGGACCCGGTGGAGGCGCCGGCCGACGAGGTCGCCGACGCGCCGATCCGGCTCACGGTCACGGCGGGGCGGGTGACGCACCGGGCGGCGTGAACGGCGCGCCGCTGCGGTGGGATCCGGCCGAACCCGCGGTTCGGGCCGGACCGCGCGGCGGCGGACTGCCAGAGTGATCGGCGCCCGCGCACCCTGCGCACGCCCGCGTACCCCCGCACGGAAAGGGCCCGCCATGCCGATCCTCACCACCACCCGCGCCCGCACCCGCGCCCGCCTGGCCGTCACCACGGCGACCGTGCTGCTCGCCGCCGGCGCCCCCGCCGCGTACGCGACCCTCGGCGACGAGCCGGCCCCGGCCGCCACGGTGACGACCGTCCGGGGCGCGGCCCATCTGGAGACGCGGCTCCTCTTCGGTACCGAGCGGTCCGACGGCGGCCCGGACGTCACGGACGCGCAGTTCACGGCGTTCGTCGACCGGGAGGTCACGCCCGCCTTCCCGGAGGGGCTGACCGTGCGGGTCGGGCGCGGGCAGTGGCGGGACACGAGCGGCCGGATCCAGCGGGAGCGGTCGTACGAACTGGTCCTGCTGTACCCGGCGGCGGAGGCCGAGGCCCGCCACCCGAGGATCGAGCGCATCCGCGACGCCTACCGGGCCGCCTTCGGCCAGGAGTCGGTGGCCCGCCTCGACGAACGCACCTCCGTGGACTTCTGATGTGATGTGGTCGGTCCCGCACCCCCTGGCGCCAGAAAACTACCATCGCTAGTTTGGGTGGGGACGACTCAGTGGCACAGCTCCGAAGGCCCATGAAGGAGAAGCGGATGAAGGCCCACGACGGCTTGTACATCGGCGGGGCGTGGCGGCCCGCCGCCGGCACCGACACCATCGCCGTGGTGAACCCGGCGGACGAGCAGGTCATCGCCCACGTCCCGGCCGGCACGGCCGAGGACGTCGACGCCGCGGTACGGGCCGCCCGCGCGGCCTTCCCGGCGTGGGCCGCCACCGCGCCCGCCGAGCGGGCCGCCCTGCTCGCCGCCCTGCGCGACATACTCACCGCGCGCCAGGAGGAGATCGCCGAGACCGTGACGGCGGAGCTCGGCGCGCCCCGGCAGCTCGCCCAGCAGGTGCACGTCGGCCTGCCGGTCATGGTCACCGGCACGTACGCCGAGATGGCGGCCACCTACCCGTTCGAGGAGAAGGTGGGCAACTCCACCGTGCTGCTCGAACCGGTCGGCGTGGTGGGCGCGATCACGCCCTGGAACTACCCGCTGCACCAGGTCGTCGCCAAGGTGGCGCCCGCCTTGGCCGCCGGGTGCACCGTCGTCCTCAAGCCCGCCGAGGACACCCCCCTGACGGCGCAGCTCTTCGCCCAGGCCGTCCACGACGCCGGGTTCCCCGCCGGGGTGTTCAACCTGGTGACGGGCCTCGGCCCGGTCGCCGGCCAGGCCCTGGCCGAGCACGACGGCGTGGACCTGATCTCCTTCACCGGCTCGACCGCCGTCGGCCGGAAGATCGGCGCGATCGCGGGCGCCGCCGTCAAGAAGGTCGCGCTGGAGCTCGGCGGCAAGTCCGCCAACGTCATCCTGCCCTCCGCCGACCTGGCCAAGGCGGTCCACACCGGCCTCGCCAACGCCCTGTCCAACTCCGGCCAGCGGTGCAGCGCCCTCACCCGCGTCCTGGTGCACAAGGACCAGTACGACGAGGCCGTCGCCCTCGCCGCGGAGGCCGTCGCCAAGTACACCCCGGGCGACCGGATCGGGCCGATGGTCAACGCCAAGCAGCTGCAGCGCGTGCGCGGTTACATCGAGAAGGGCGTCGAGGAGGGCGCGCGGCTCGTCGTGGGCGGCGCCGAGGCACCCCTCGACCGGGGCTACTACGTCAGCCCGACGATCTTCGCGGACGTCACGCCCGAGATGACGATCGCCCAGGAGGAGATCTTCGGGCCGGTCGTCTCCTTCCTCCGGTACGAGGACGAGGACGACGCCCTGCGCATCGCCAACGGCACGGTGTACGGCCTCGCGGGCGCGGTGTGGGCCGGCGAGGAGGCGGAGGCGGCCGCCTTCGCGCGGCGCATGGAGGCGGGCCAGGTCGACATCAACGGCGGACGGTTCAACCCGCTGGCCCCCTTCGGCGGTTACAAGCAGTCGGGCGTCGGGCGCGAGCTCGGGACCCACGGCCTCGCCGAGTACCTCCAGACCAAGTCCCTCCAGTTCTGACCGCCCGGGAGAAGAAGATCGTGGTCCGCGCCGCCGTCCTGCCCGCCATAGGTGCTCCGCTGGAGATCACCGGCATCGAGCTCCCGGAGCCCGGACCCGGCCAGGTGAGGGTCCGCCTCGCCGCCGCCGGTGTCTGCCACTCCGACCTGTCCCTGTCCAACGGCACCATGCGCGTGCCCGTCCCCGCCGTCCTCGGCCACGAGGGCGCCGGCACCGTCCTGGCCGTCGGCGAGGGCGTCACGCACGTCGCCCCCGGCGACGGTGTCGTCCTCAACTGGGCGCCGTCCTGCGGCTCCTGCCACCCCTGCTCGCTCGGCGAGGTGTGGCTGTGCGCCGACGCCCTCAGCGGCGCGGGCAGCGTCTACGCCGTCACCGAGGACGGCACGGAGCTCCACCCGGGCCTGAACGTCGCCGCGTTCGCCGAGGAGACCGTCGTCGCCGCCAACTGCGTCCTGCCCGTCCCGGACGGCGTCCCGCTCGTCGACGCCGCCCTGCTCGGCTGCGCCGTCCTCACCGGCTGGGGCGCGGTCCACCACTCCGCCCGCGTCCGCGCGGGCGAGTCGGTCGTCGTGTTCGGCGTCGGCGGCGTGGGCCTCGCCACCCTCCAGGCGGCGCGGATCGCGGGAGCGGGCCCCCTCATCGCCGTCGACGTGTCGCCGGAGAAGGAGGAGCTGGCCCGCCGGGCCGGTGCCACGGAGTACGTGGTCGCCTCCGAGACCACCGCCAAGGAGATCCGCAAGCTCACCGGCGGCCACGGCGCCGACGTGGCCATCGAGTGCGTCGGCCGCGCCGCCACCATCCGTACCGCCTGGGACTCCACCCGGCGCGGCGGCCGCACCACGGTCGTCGGCATCGGCGGCAAGGACCAGCAGGTCACCTTCAACGCCCTGGAGATCTTCCACTGGGGGCGCACCCTGTCCGGCTGCGTGTACGGCAACTCCAACCCCGCCGAGGACCTGCCGCTCCTCGCCGGGCACATCCGGGCCGGCCGCCTCGACCTGGGCGCCCTGGTGACCGAGCGAATCGCGCTGGACGGCATCCCCGCCGCCTTCGAGAACATGATCGCGGGCAAGGGCGGCCGGGCGCTGGTCGTCTTCTAGGGCCTCTTTCGGATCATGCCCTGGTCTCCGGAGCTCCCGGCCGCGCCGCGCGCCGCGGCCGGGAGCGCGACACCGCCACGCCCGCGAGGCACAGGGCGCCACCGGCCAGCGTCAGGGCCCCCGGCAGCTCGTCGAGGAAGAGCCACGACATGGCCACCACCAGCGCGGGCACGGCGTACGTCGTGGCGCCCAGCCGCCCCGCCGTCGTACGGGCCAGCGCGTACGCCCACGTCGTGAACGCCAGCGCGGTCGGGAAGACGCCCAGGTAGACCATGTTGAGCGTGGCGGCCAGCGGCGCGCGGCCCGCCTCGTCGACGAGCTGCCCGGCGAACGGCAGGCACAGCACCGCGCCGGTCAGGCAGCCGTACGCCGTCACCTGCAGCGCGCTCGCGTGCGCCAGCGCCGGCTTCTGCGCCACGACCCCGGCCGCGTACCCGACCGCCGCCAGCAGGCACAGCAGCACCCCGAGGACCGAGGCGTGCCCCTCGCCGTCCCGGCCCGACATGGACACGCCCACGGCGACCGCGCCCGCGAACGACACCGCCATCCCGGCGAGCAGGCGCGGCGGCAGCGCCTCGCCCAGCAGCCGCGCGCCCAGCAGGACGATCAGGACCGGCCCGATGTTCACGATCATCGCGGCGGTGCCCGCGTCGACCTCCTGCTCGCCCCAGTTGAGCACCACCATGTAGACGCCGAACCACAGCAGGCCGGACACCGCGATCCCGGGCCAGGCGGCGCGCGGCGGCAGCCCTTCGCGGCGGATCAGCAGGACGCACCCGAGCGTGAGCGCCCCCGCGAGCAGCCGCCCGAGGGCGAGGGCGCCGGGCGAGTACGCGGCGCCGGCGCTGCGGATCGACACGAAGGCCGAGGCCCACAGCACGACGGTGACACCGGCGGCGGCGAGCGGAAGGACCCTTGAGGAGGGGGCCGGGGAGTGGGGGTTTGTCATGGGCCGACCGTACGGGCGGAACCGTTCGGCACTCACCGCAATATCCCGGGCTCGATCCCGAGCAGCGCGTACAGCGCCCGCTCGCCGTCCGCCGTCACCTTCACCGCGCGCTCGGACCCGATCCGTACGCACCAGCCGGCGTCGAGCGCGTGCCGGCACAGTGCCGCGCCCGCGATCCCCGCCAGATGGGGTTGGCGTTCCGTCCAGTCCAGACAGCCGCGTGCCATCGGACGCCGCCCCTTCGGCTCCAGCGGGATCCCCCGCGCGCCGAACCAGCCCACGCCCGCGTCGGTGAGCGCGAACCCGGTGTCCTGCCGCAGCAGCCCCCGTACGGTCAGGGCCTGAGTGATCGCGATGCCGAGCCTCCCGGCGAGGTGGTCGTAACAGGTGCGCCCGCGCGCCATGGCGCTGTCCGCGCTCGCCGCCCGCAGCGAGCGCGGCGCCGACGGCTCCCGCCCGCCCCCCGCCTGCGCCGCCAGGTCCTCGACCAGGTGTGCGACGCGCTCCCCGGCCAGCCGCACGTACCGGTGCCGCCCCTGCCGCTCCTCCACGAGCACCCCGCCCGCGACGAGCCGCCCCAGGTGCTCACTGGTGGTCGACGCCGCCACCCGTGCGTGCCGGGCCAGCTCCCCGGCCGTCCAGGCCCGCCCGTCGAGCAGGGCGAGGCAGAAGGAGGCACGCGTCTCGTCGGCGAAGAGCGCCGCGAACGCGGCGAGGTCTTTGGGAGCCATGCCCCCAGGATGGGGCACCTACTGTTCGGCGGTGGCCGAAGCGTGCCCGCCGCGTACGGCTCCGTACCGCACCGCCAGCCCGTCCAGCAGCGCCCGCAGGCCCGTCTCGAAGGCGCCCTCGTCGACCTGCTTCTGGTGCTCGGCGAGCAGGTGCGCCTGGCCCAGGTGCGGATAGTCGGCGGGGTCGTACGCCGTCTCGTCGTCGACGAAGCCGCGCGCGAAGGAGCCGAGCGCCGAGCCGGTGATGAAGTACCGCATGAGCGCGCCGATGTGCGTGGCGTGCGCGGGGGGCCAGCCCGCGCGGACCATCGCGCCGAAGACGGCGTCGGCCACGCGCAGGCCGGCCGGGCGGCGGCCGGGGCCGCGGGCGAGGACGGGGACGATGTGGGGGTGGTCGGCCAGCGCGGCGCGGTAGGAGACCGCCCAGTCGTGCAGCGCCGTACGCCAGTCGCGGCCGTCGGCCTCGTCGAACATCGACAGGTCGACCTGGGCGCTGACGGAGTCGGCGACCGCGTCCAGGATCTCGTCCTTGTTGCGGAAGTGGTTGTAGAGCGAGGGTCCGCTGACGCCCAGCTCGGCGGCGAGGCGGCGGGTCGAGACCGCTTCCAGGCCCTCCGCGTCCACGAGCGCGAGCGCCGTGGTGACGATGCGTTCTTTGTTGAGGAGGGGCTTGCGCGGTCGGGCCATGCGGCACATAGTAGGCCCTGCCGAAAAGAAACTAGCAGTGATAGTTAAGGGGAGGGTGTCCGCCGTGGACCTGGAGCTGAGCGAGGAGCAGGCAGCCGTCCGGCAACTCGCCGAGGAGTTCGTGCGGCGCGAGATCGCCCCGCACGTCGTCGCCTGGGACCGCGCCGAGAGCGTCGACCGGTCGATCGTGAAGAAGCTCGGCGAGGTCGGCTTCCTCGGCCTCACCATCCCCGAGGAGTACGGCGGCAGCGGCGGCGACCACCTCGCGTACTGCCTGGTCACCGAGGAGCTCGGGCGCGGCGACTCGTCCGTGCGCGGCATCGTCTCCGTCTCGCTCGGCCTGGTGACCAAGACCATCGCCGCCTGGGGCAGCGAGGCACAGAAGCGCCACTGGCTGCCCCGCCTCACCGCCGGTGACGCCCTGGGCTGCTTCGGCCTCACCGAGCCCGGTACCGGCTCCGACGCCGGAAGCCTCACCACGCGCGCGGTGCGCGACGGCGAGGAGTACGTGATCAACGGCAGCAAGATGTTCATCACCAACGGCACCTGGGCCGATGTGGTGCTCCTCTTCGCCCGCACCAACGACACCCCCGGCCACCGGGGCGTCTCCGCCTTCCTCGTACCGGCCGACACCCCCGGCCTGACCCGCCGCACCGTCCACGGCAAGCTCGGCCTGCGCGGCCAGGCCACCGCCGAGCTGGTCCTCGAGGACGTGCGGGTGCCCGCCTCCGCGCTCCTCGGCCCGGAGGGCAAGGGCTTCTCGATCGCGATGTCCGCGCTCGCCAAGGGCCGCATGTCGGTCGCCGCCGGGTGCGTCGGCATCGCGCAGGCCGCGCTGGACGCGGCCGTACGGTACGCGGGCGAGCGCGAGCAGTTCGGCAAGCCGATCGCCTCGTACCAGCTCGTACAGGAGCTGATCAGCGACATCGCCGTGGACGTCGACGCGGCGCGGCTGCTGACCTGGCGGGTCGCCGACCTCGTCGACCGCGGCGAGGAGTTCGCCACCGCCGCCTCCCAGGCGAAGCTGTTCGCCTCCGAGGCCGCCGTACGCTGCGCCAACAACGCCCTCCAGGTCTTCGGCGGTTACGGCTACATCGACGAGTACCCGGTCGGCAAGCTGCTGCGGGACGCACGCGTGATGACCCTGTACGAAGGCACCAGCCAGATCCAGAAGCTCATCATCGGGCGGGCGCTGACAGGGGTTTCCGCCTTCTGAGTACGGCTTCTGAGTACGGCTTCTGAGTACGGGAGCGGATGAGGGCCGGGCCGCGGCCGCGCATGCTCGTGGCCATGAGCGACACACCGGTCAAGCAGCAGAACACGGCCGCCTACTACGGCCAGGCCCTGGCCTCCTTCGCGATCGCCCTGGGCGCGGTGGCCATCGGCATCTTCAACCTGGACGCCGACGCCTGGGTGCGGGCCTTCCTGGGTATCGCGGTCCTGTACCTCACCACCTCCGCCTTCACCCTCGCCAAGGTCGTACGCGACCGGCAGGAGGCCGGCCAGATCGTCAGCCGGGTCGACCAGGCCCGCCTGGAGAAGCTGCTCGCCGAGCACGACCCGTTCCAGAAGCTCTGAAGCCCCGCCTCCTCGCGCTTGGCGCGAATTCCGGTCCTGCCGGTCCGTTGACGGCGCGGGCCGGGGCGCGCTCTAGTTCGTTCCCACTCCGAAGACGAGTACGCCCAGGCTGGTGGCGTAGCTGGCCAGCGCGGCTTCGATCAGAGCGTAGTTCCGCTTCCATGCCAGCGCGGCCCCGCCAGCGTCGCCATCAGCGGCAGCGATCGCTGCCGCTGCTTCAAGGCTGGCCTCGAGTTCCTTGCAAAGCCTCTCCGCAGCGTCCGCAGCGTTGGTGTCGCCCAAGGGGACCACGTGCTTCAGGAGGCTGATTCTTGCCTGAGTGACTGCGTGCCGCGTCTCCTGCGGGGTCACAGTTCCGGGACCTGCTGCTCCTTCGCCAGCGAGGTCGATGAGCTTCTGCACTGCGTCTATCGCCGCATCGCGGAAGGCGAAGTACCCCGCCTGACGCGCTTCCTGGAGCCGCTTGCTCGCGTCCGCGTCCAGCTTGTCTCGCTCAATACGTGCGGCGTTGGCAGCCTGACTCACGGCAGTGCGTCCAGTGATCAGCGCACTCAACGTCACGCCCAAGGCGCTCGAAACACCCGCAACAGTCGCAGCCAGAACTGCGGCGGCCCCCGCATCCACGATGTGTCATTCTTCCGTGCGTGCCGGCCGGGAACGGGCCTCACATGGAACTCCGGCCGAAATCCGTCGCTGCCATACGGCAAGGGATTGGTGCGAGGCGCTACTCGTCCCGCAGTTGGCTGAAACGAACACGGTGTGACTCGGCGAAGTCTGGAGGCCGCTCCTGTCTCACCTCACGGCCGGGAGGGGTGCCCTCGGTGTTCCGAGGTCAGATCGCGTCGAGTAGATGATCGTCAAGGTCGGCGACGAACGACTCGCTGCGCCACGGCCGAAGCTCGCGCCGAGCCTGCCGTAGCCGCTGCATCACCACCCGACCGCCCGTGCTGGACGCGGCGTCGACGCAGTCGTGCAGCAGCTCGGCAGCTGCTTGCGGCTCGTCGAGCCGGATGCGGGCAAGTGCCTGATCGGTGGTGACGATCGCCCGCTGTACTTGCTCACGCGGCGCAGTGAGTGCGGCGGCAGACCCAGCGAAAACGTCATGTGCCTTGACCGGGTCGCCGACGTACAACTCGCACACGCCCTCGAAGCCACGTAGGTGTCCGGGGGTGAAGCTGCTCGCCGAGGGGTCGTCGTCGCGCGGGGCGTCAAGGTCGTACGCAGCGAGTGAAAGAGCCGCTTGCGCGTGGCGCTCCGATCCGGAGCGCGCGGCGATCTCCGCCTGCAGGGCGTGCGCTCGAGCCCGCACGGTCTGGCTGTCGCCGGTCCGAGCGTCGCGTACCGCGGCGTCGACGAGGGTGCGGGCTCCGTTGAGGCCCTGTGTCGAGTACAGGGTGACCAGGGCGTGGCTCATGTGCACGACCGCTCTCTGCCATGGCGCGAGGGAGCCTGCTGCGGCGGTTGCCTCGGCGTACAATCCCCGTGAGGCTGAGTCGTCGCGCATCTCGAACGCCATGCGGCCGGCGAGGGTGTACGCCCGTGCGGCGACGCTTCGCAGGCCCGGGGCGACGGGTGTCGGCACCCCTGCAGCGAGCAGTCGGCGGCACGATTCGACGACGGGTGCGAGGAGCAACTGCAGGCGCACGAACGGGACGCTGCCCACGTGCGCGTTGACGTCCGCGACGGCGCTGTTCATGGCGGCGAGCAGTCGCTCGTCGACGCGGTCGGAGTCGGCGAGTGCCGCTGTCAGGGCGTCTTGCGTGGCGGGGCCGAGCAGTGCGAGCAGTCCGGCGCCGCTGTCCGTGGCGGTGCGCACGAGCAACGCACGCAGCTCGGTAAGGCGCCGTTCGCTCTCGCCGAGGTACGCGAGGGCGTCGAGGGCTTCAGCGGTGTCGCTGCCCGGTCCGATGTGGTACTGCCCGTCGCGGGTGCGGGCATAGGTGTGCACGAGCAGCAGTTGATAACGCTCGCTCGGCAGTAGGGGTGCGGTCGGTGATTCCCACCGGGCGACCGTGCGCTGCACGCTTGCGGCTGTGCTGTCGAGAGGCTGTCCGAGCCGGTGTGCCGTGTCGATGATCATCCGTGCCGCGTCGGCGAGCGACCAGCCGCGGGACTGACGCAGCCGCTTCAATGTGGCGGCTCCGGCGCTCTTTGCGTACGCGCTCATGGGCACATGATGCCCGCGATCTGCGTCATACGGGCACGATCAGCCGGGGTTTCCCGTGCTCGGCAGCATGGTTGATCGTCTGCCACGTGCCGGACGCGCCCGGTGGGCCGTCGAGGGGAAAGCCGATGACCATGTCGCTCCTGTCGACCATCCACCGGTTGCGGGCGAAGTAGGCCGGCGTGCTCAGCGATTCGGCTCGCAGCTCGACGACCTCGTCGATCCGGTCGCGGCATCGGCTGATCGCCTGTCGGGCCTCGGCGGGTTGCTGCTCGACGGTCCCGGGAGCCACGATCGTGATCTTTGGCTGCGAGTTTCCGGCGAGCCACAGCAGCGTCAGGCTGTCGATTCCCTTCGCGCCACCGATGTAGAAGTGCGTCTCCGACGTGGCGAAGGGTCCGAGGTATGCCGCGAAGAGCTCGGCGTACGACGCTGCCTCGCGGTGGCTGGTCGAGCGCGTCCCCGTGATGGTGACCGTTCGCAAGATCAACTCCGTGTCATAGGTTGTCAGATCCCGGTGGACACCGGGCTGCGGTGAGATCGACGCATGGACGCGAAGACCGCTTCACCGGTCATTCTGGCCGACCCGCTCGCCGAGAAGGGGCGGCGAGCCATGACAGACACGGCGACGAAGCGCTTCCCTCACCAGGACGCCGCCGTACCGGCCGTCCGCGCTTGGGTCCGCGAAACCCTCGCCAGCTGGCAGCACTTCGCCGACCGCGCCGACGACGTGTTGCTGTGCGTCTCCGAGCTTGCGACAAACGCGGTTCGACACGTCGAGGACGGCGAGTTCCTCGTCGAGCTGCGCGCAACCGAAGGAGGACTACGAGTCGGGGTGCTCGACAGCAGCGAGCAAGTGCCGTACGTCCGGCATCCGACCGCCGAGGAGCGCAGCGGCCGCGGGCTGCTGCTCGTGCAGGGCCTCGCCGACGACTGGGGCGTCGACACCCGTGTGACGCCCGGCAAGTACGTGTGGAGCGAATTCAAGAGGACATCCCTCTCGAGAACGGAGACCCGCGCATGCCGAGCGGACCGCACCTGATCATCGAACCCGACGAGAGGCTGCTACGACGCCTCAAGCCGGTTCACTGGGTCGACCGCACGACGTCGGCAACAGCGTACGTACTGCTCGCGCACCCGCCTGAGCCCCGTTCCGACGGCACCGCAGACCTGATCGAGGCGCGGATGCGCGGACTCGCCGCGGCGCTGCGGCTGTCGACGCCGGGCCCCGGCACGGTCGTCCCGAACCTGCACCGCCGCCTCTCCATGCACCACGGCGCCGCCGTCATGGAGCTCGACGGCTGCTCGTTCGACATGAGCATCCCGATCGGCGGCGACTGGGCGAAGTTCGCGCACTCCGGGGCGCAGATCGTCGTCGCCGTCGGGCTCGACCCGTTGCCGTCGGCCGCGCCGAAAACGACGGTCGCCGCCTACATCGCGAGTCGCTGGTACAGCGGCCGAGTCCTGATGGGCGCTACCTGCTCTCTCACCTAGTCCCCAGTCGCAGCCGCAGCTTTGCAGCCGACTGCGACGGACGCACTACAGCACATGCCCGTTCCTCGTCAGCGGAAAGGCACAGGATGCTCATCCACGCCGACCGATTCCCCACCGGAACACCGCTCCCACAGGGAATCATCACGCCGCGCCCCTGGGGCGCGCACCACTTCGCGCCGTACCCCGCCGCACCGGCGCCCGGCTACGTGCGGGTCGAGCTCGACCCCGTCACGCAGACCGGCCGCTACCTCGACGCGAACGGCACCGTCTTGGAGTACCCGAACCACGGCACGTCGTCGGGCACCAACCCCCCGACCGGGACCTCGCCCGACGGCTTCGGCGGCCACGACACGGACACCGGGAACGACACCGACCAGTGACGACCCCGTCCGTTCGTCCGGTCCTGGTGGTCACGAACGTGGACGACCCGACCGCCGACCTGGTGATTGACGAGCTGCACGGCCGGGGTGTCCCGGTCGTGCGGTTCGACTCCGGTGACTTCCCCGCCACCCTGTCGTGTTCCGCCTACATCGGCGGCGGCACGACGCGGTGGGGCGGAAGCGTCGCGACCCCGACCCGCCTCGCGGAACTGGGCGGGGTTCGCTCCCTGTATTACCGGCGCCCGAGCGGGTTCACCTTGCCGCACCTCGACGTCCAAGACGAGCGATTCGCCATCACGCAGGCCCGGTACGGGCTCGGCGGGGTTCTCACTTCGTTGCCCGACTGCTTGTACGTCAATCATCCGAACCGGATCGGCGACGCGGAGTACAAACCTGCCGGGCTCGCCGTCGCGGCGGTGTGCGGGTTCGAGCTGCCACCCACCCTCATCACGAACCGGCCCGATGACGCCCGCGCGTTCATCAAGGCAGAGGGACCGGTGATCTACAAACCGTTGTGGGTTCCGCTGTACCAGGTGGAGGGGCAAGCGCAGACGATTCCCGTCACCGTGGTGGAGGCGGCCGAGATCGCCGAGTCGGTCGCCGGGACCATGCACCTGTTTCAGGCGCTCGTCGACAAGGTCGCCGATGTCCGCGTGACCGTGATCGGTGATCAGGTATTCACCGTCCGGATCGACTGCGGTCTGCTCGACTGGCGCACCGACTACAGCACGCACACCTACACCCCGCTCGCCCCTCCCCCCGACGTCGAGCGAGCTCTGCACGCCTACCTACGGCACTTCGGGCTCGTCTTCGGCGCGTTCGACTTCACGCTGTCGGCAGACGGCACGTGGACGTTCATCGAATGCAACCCGTCGGGGCAGTGGGCATGGATGGAACCGCCGACCGGGCTGCCGATGACCTCGGCGCTCGCTGACCTACTGGAACGAGGCACATCATGATCGGTGACCCCGAGATCGAGGTGACTGCCGCGAAGCTGCGGCACGAGCTCGCCGACCACCTCGCCGCCGAGGGCTGGCTGCGGTCGCCGGACTGGCGAGCCGCAGTTGAGGCTGTCCCCCGGCACGCGTTCGCTCCCCGGTTCTACCGTGCGTCGGACGCGCCGGGCTCGTCTTCCTGGCTGCCGGTGACGCGCGAGCTCGTCGGCGTCGACGAGTGGCTGCGGCTGGTGTACGCCGACGAGTCGCTGATCACCCAGTTCGATGGACACGAACCGGATTGGACGGACCCGCAGCCCATGAGCGACGCCAACCCGACGTCGTCGTCGACGCTGCCCTCGCTGGTCGTCCGGATGCTCGAGGAGCTGCAGGTCGACGACGGACAGAATGCGCTGGAGATCGGCACCGGCACCGGCTACCCGACCGCGCTGATGTGCCACCAGCTCGGCGCAGCCCACGTGACCTCGATCGAGACCGACCACGGCGTCGCCGCACGAGCGCGCGACGCACTGAGCGCGTGCGGATACCTGCCCCGGCTGCTGACTCGCGACGGGCTCGCCGGCGACCCGGGCGGCGCCCCGTACGACCGGACGATCGCGACGGTAGGTGTGCGCAGCATCCCCAAAGCGTGGGTCGAGCAGACCCGGCCGGGCGGGTTCATCGTCGCCACCGTGCGCGGCTGGATGCGCTCGCTCGGGCTCGTTCGGCTCACGGTCGGCGCCGACGACAACGCCGAAGGCCGGTTCCTCGACCCGGGCCCGACCTTCATGATCGCGCGGCAGCAGTCGGGCCCGACGTCCTTCGGGATGATCCCACAGCCCGACGACGGAGAGGCGCGGGAAACGTCGTACGGCCCCGAGCTGCTCACCATGACCGACAGCGGGTTCGTCGCACAACTCGCCCTACCCGACGCCCGGTGCTTCACGATGCTGGACGAGAACGGCACCACCAGGACGTACGTCCTCGACGCGGTAACGCACGCCTTCGCTGTGCTGACGCAGAACGACGACGGCACCTGGGTCGTACAGCAGGGCGGCACCGACCGGCTGTGGGACCATGTCGAGGAAGCCCTCGCGCTGTGGCACGCGGCCGACGCGCCACCGCCGACCGAGTTCGGGCTCACCGTACGCGGCGCCGTGCAGCGCGTATGGATGGGCACGCCCGATGGCCCCTCTTGGTTCCTGCGCGCAGAGGAATCGACCCCGCCCGGCACCGGCCGTCCGCCGGGGACGGTTCCTCGCTAACGGCCCGGTCCGCGATTGAGGTCGCGCTGGGATTGGGTACTTTGGGTTGAGCTGCCCGTGCGCCTGTCCAGAGCGGGCGGACTGAGATACTCAGGCCATGGATGCCGGGGTGACGGGGAGCGGTACGCGATCGGACGTGGCGGTGCCTGCACGGACCACGTCGGCGCGCGCCGCAGGCTGGGGATTCCGTTCTGCAATAGCAGCGGACATCGAGGTGATCGCGGAGTTGCGGGCCACGGTCATGCGTGCGGACTTGGAACGCCTTGGGCGCTACGACGAGTACCGGGTACGGCAACGGCTGCGGGACTCCTTCTCCCCGCAGCACATGTCGATCATCATGATCGACAGTGACCTCGCAGGTTGCGTCACGGTTCGGCCTGCCGAAGGCAGGCAGTGGCTGGAGCACTTCTACCTTGCTCCGCACCATCAGGGCCGAGGGCTCGGGTTCGCTGTGTTGCGCACGGTGCTGAAGCGAGCGGATGCGCAGGGCATGACCGTGGGCTTGAACGTGTTGCAGGGCAGTGCTGCCCGTCGGCTCTACGAGCGCCACGGATTCGTCGTGGAAGCCCAGGATCCGATCGACGTCTGCATGATGCGCCCGCCGGGGGCGATGGCGAGCACTCCTGCGAAAATCTGACCCGCGCCGCTGCGACGGCCTGGCTCGGTCCGCGAGGCTGTCTCCTACGGCTGTGACGTGACAGCGGCCGCACGGTTCTTCGAGTGTGACCGAGAAGTGGGCCCGTGCGGCCTTGTCCCATCCCGCCTTCTGCGGCGTCTCCCATGCACATCTCGGCTATCTGATCGAGAGTTGGCAGACCCGTGGCTGGCACGGTGCGAGTCGGCACTGCGTGGGCGGCGAGGTGCTGCGCGGCGGCGGGTGGCTGGTGCCCGCCCCAAGCACGACCTGGTCTTCGCCGACCGGGTGCTGGTCACCCTGGTCCACCTGCGCACAGGGCTCCCGCACGCCGTGCTCGCTGCCTACGCCGAAGCCGAGGGAATCCGGCTGAGAACCCGACGACAGTCCTCTGATCGGATCCGCGTCGAGCACGCCCATGCCGAACTGACCCCACGCAAGCCGAGCGACGAACTGGTCCTCGCTCGACAGACCGCCTACTGATCAACCACCAGCCGAATCGGCAGGTCGGCACGCCCCGACCCCAATCGCGGACCGGGTCGTAAGCGATTACATCATCTAAGCGCTTGCTCACCGTCGCGGTATGGTGTTCGTCCTGGAGGTCATGGAAGGGGCGCACACGATGAGCACGGCGGAGGAGACGGCCGGCGGCGAGGACACGCCGTGGGACGAGGTCACACCCGAGGCGGCCAGGAGGCTGCTGGTCGCCGCCGTCGACGCCTTCGCCGAGCGCGGCTACCACGCCACCACCACGCGTGACATCGCGAGCCGCGCCGGCATGAGCCCGGCCGCGCTCTACATCCACTACAAGACGAAGGAAGAGCTGCTCCACCGGATCAGCCGGATCGGCCACGACAAGGCCCTGAAGATACTGGAAGCGGCGGAGAACGGCCCCGGCACCGCCGCCGAGCGGCTCGCCGACGCCGTCCGCTCCTTCGTCCGCTGGCACGCGGGGCGGCGCACCACCGCGCGGGTCGTCCAGTACGAGCTCGACTCGCTGAGCGAGGAGCACCGCGCCGAGATCTTCGAGCTGCGCCGCAGGAGCGACGCGGTAGTGCGCCGCATCCTCAAGGAGGGCGTCGCGGCGGGCGAGTTCGATGTGCCCGACGTCTCCGGGACCACCCTCGCGGTGCTCTCGCTCTGCATCGACGTGGCCCGCTGGTTCAACACCGCGGGGCGCCGGACGCCCGACGAGGTCGGCGCGCTCTACGCCGACCTCGTCCTGCGCATGGTGGGGGCCCAGCCGACCCCCGAGGCTCAGAAGTAGTAGCGGGACACCGACTCGGCGACGCACACCGGCTTGTCGCCGCCCTCGCGCTCCACCGTCACCAGCGCGGTCACCTGCACGCCGCCGCCCGCCTCTTCGACGGCCTTGAGCACGGCGGTCGCGCGCAGCCGCGAGCCGACCGGCACGGGGGCGGGGAAGCGGACCTTGTTGGCCCCGTAGTTGACGCCCATCTTCACGCCGTCGACCCGCAGGACCTGCGGCACGAACAGCGGCAGCAGCGACAGCGTGAGGTAGCCGTGCGCGATGGTCGTGCCGAACGGCCCGGTCGCCGCGCGCTCCGGGTCCACGTGGATCCACTGGTGATCGCCGGTCGCCTCGGCGAAGAGGTCGATCCGCTTCTGGTCGATCTCCAGCCAGTCGCTGTGGCCCAGCTGTTCGCCGACCGCGGCGCGCAGCTCGTCGGCGGACGTGAAGATCCTCGGCTCTGCCATGTCCCAGCTCCCCTGACCTGACTCTCACTGACTCGACTCGGGTGTCTAAGCGCTTGCTCAGCATGGTCGGGGGGAGGTACTCCTGTCAACGGACGCTCCGGCGCGGCCAGTAGGGTGCGGCGGGTGCCGAAGATTCCAGAGAAGATCCACGAGCTCACGGTCGGACAGCTGTCCGCGCGCAGCGGCGCGGCCGTGTCCGCCCTGCACTTCTACGAGTCCAAGGGCCTGATCAGCAGCCGGCGCACCAGTGGCAACCAGCGCCGCTACGGCAGGGACGCGCTGCGCCGCGTGGCCTTCGTCCGCGCCGCGCAGCGCGTCGGCATCCCGCTCGCCACGATCCGGGACGCCCTCGCCGAACTCCCCGAGGAGCGCACGCCGACCCGGGAGGACTGGGCCCGCCTCTCCGAGGCCTGGCGCTCGGAGCTGGACGAACGCATCAAGCAGTTGAGCCGGCTGCGGGACCACCTCACCGACTGCATCGGATGCGGCTGCCTGTCGCTGAAGACCTGCGTGCTCTCCAACCCGGACGACGTCTTCGGCGAGCGCATGACCGGCTCACGCCTCATGCCCGAAACCGGCCGACCGAAGCCCGGACAGCCGGCAGAGGGCTGACCGGGCCGAGGCCGGCCGGCTACTCGGAAGCCGCGAACCGCTCGGGCGGCTCGGCCCGGTCCCGGTACGGCTGCTCGGGCTCCGGCTCCCGCTCCGTCATGCCGGGCCGGCCGAAGAGCAGGTCGTAGCCCGGCGGCAGCTGGAGCAGGATCCGGCGCATCAGGTCCTCGTCCGCCGTGTCGGCCACGACGCTCAGCACGGCGCCGATGTCCCACTTGGCGGTCTCCTCGGTGGCTCCCTCTATCCACGCGGCGGTCGCGCGCACGAACCGCTCGGGGCTGAGGGGTTCCGCCGCGGTGAGCGGGTTGAGCAGGACCAGGGCGCACGTCTCCGGCAGCCCGGCGGCCAGCTCCGCCCGCTCGTTGCCCACCAGGTGGGCGCCGAGCAGGGCGAGGACGACACGGGCGGCGCGGTCGGCCTCCCGTGTGGACGGGTATTCGCCGCGTTCCTGCACCGCGGTCAGGAACGCGTCCCACTGCATGCGCATGGTTCTCCCTGGCGTTCTCCCTGGGCCTTTCGGCCGGTGGGCCGGGGACGATGGGGCCGGGGGCGGGGCGTGGCCCGGCGCGGGGAGCAGCCCGCTCGGACCGGGCCCCGCCCCGTACGGCGGGATGCGGCGGCCCGGCTCAGCCGCTGATCTCCTTGCGGTCGCCGCCCCCGCTGACGGAGATCTTGCGCGGCTTCGCCTGCTCGGCGACCGGGATCCGCAGCGTCAGGACCCCCATGTCGTAGGTGGCCTCGATACGGTCGGTGTCCAGGGTCTCGCCGAGGAACAGCTGACGGCTGAAGGTGCCGGCCGGTCGCTCCGCGATCACCATCTCGGCCCCCTCCTCCGGGGCCGTACGGCGCTCGGCCCGGACGGTCAGGACGTTCCGCTCGACGTCCAGGTCGATGCTCTCCGGTGTGACACCCGGGAGGTCGAGCCTCACGACGAAGGTGTCTCCCTCGCGGTACGCGTCCATCGGCATGGCAGCGGGGTGCGCGGCGGTGCCCATCAGCCGCTCGGTGAGCCGGTCGAGCTCACGGAAGGGGTCGGTACGCATCAGCATCATCGGTCCCTCCTCTGTCTGCTCCAACGTCCTCACAGATGGTGCTGACCGTTACATTTCTTCTATAGCGCGCCACTCCGAAGTTGACAAGAGGAGACTCAAGAAAGCTCACTCGTATTCCGTGCCGCCCTTCCGGGTGAGATACGCCGGGCTGACCGCCTTCGCGATGGCCCTCCCGCCCACGACCGGGCTCGCCGGCTCGCCCGGCTCCAAGACGTCCGGATACCGCTGGACGTTCTCGATGTCGACCCACGGCAGCAGGTCGGGCGCCGCCTCCACCTCGCCGTCCATCGTCGTCGGCACCGGCGGCACCCACTTGGTGATGCCCAGCAGCTCCGCGACGTCCGTCCCCTCGGCGGCGGCACGCACCAGGTCACGCGCCTTCGGGCAGCCGCAGTCGCCGAAGCGCCTCCACCAACTCGGCGTTGGACCGGGCGGGCCGCCCGTCCGGCAGGAACAGGGTGTCCTCCAGGCCGATGCGGGTGTCCAGCCCGAGCCGTATCGCCAGCCGCGCCACGGGCCACGCCCCGCCGTCCTCGCCGTGCAGCAGCACCGGTACGCCGTGGGCCGAGCCCAGCTCGTCCAGCAAGGCCCGGGCCGTGGCACTCGCGGTCGCGGGGTCCGGGTCCGTCACCTCGGCCAGCACGCGTGTCACGCGGGGAGCCAGGGGAGAGGCCAGGAAGCGGCGAGCCGCGTCCGTACCCGACCAGATGCCCGCCTCCACGCCCACTCCGCGCTCCAGCAGCGCGGCCGCGACCTCCTCGGCGCCGCGCTCGTGCCAGTTGACCGAGGCGTGATCGGGCAGCACCGTCCAGGAACGCACCCGCTGCGCACGGCACTCCGGGTCCGGCTCGGCCCACGCGCCGGTGGTCACCCCGACCGGTACGTCCACCGCGTCCCGTATCGCCGTGAGGACGGGTGCCAGCACGCGCGCTGACAGCGTGTCAAGACCGCACGGCGTCTTGGGATGCACGTGCACCTCCGCGGCGCCGGCCGCCACGGCCGCGGCCGCCGACTCGGCCATGGCCGCCGGAGACATGGGCACGGCCGCGGAATCACCGGCGCCGCGCGGCCCGTTGAGACAGACCTGAATCATGCCTCGATGGTGGCACCCACCACTGACAACGGACCGGTACGCCGGCGCCGGGACCCCACCCGGCCCGGCGCGCGCACCACGCCCCCGCGGCCCCCGCGGCCGTGCGCCCCCCGTAAACCCCGTGTGTCCCCCGTGCCCCCGTTGCCCCGTTGTGTCGACTCGTCTCACCCCACCGACACGAGTTCCCTGCGCGGTCGCGGCGCCGTCCGTACTCCCATCCGCATCCGCCGCTTGGCCTCCGCCAGCGCCTCGGGGCTCAGCACGGGCTGCGGCACCACGATCCCGCAGCCCGTGCAGACGGGCCCGAACCACGGCTCCGCGCCCAGTTCGGGCCGCCACACGATCCGGTCGTCCGCGCACACCGGGCAGTTCTCCCCGGGCGCCGACTCCAGTGCCGTGATCAGTCGGCGCAGGGCCTCCGCCAGCGGCAGGGTGGGATGCAGCGACGGGTCGTCGCACCGGGCGATGCCGTTGCCGCCCCAGGTACGCCGGTGCCAGTCGTCGATCCAGCCCGGCCGGCGCAGCCCGTCGTGCTTCTCGCGCTTGCGGCGCGCCGCGAACTCCTCCTCGTACGCGAGCCACACGGCCCGCGCCTCCTCCACCTCGTCGAGCGCGGCCACCAGCCGCGCCGGATCCGGCGCCCGGTCCTCGGGCCCGAACCTGTGCCTGCCGCACAGGTGGTCCCAAGTGGCGCGGTGCCCGTAAGGGGCGAACCGCTCCAGGCACTTGCGCAGCGAATACCGCCGCAGCGCCAGATCGCACCCCGGATCGCGTACTTGTCTCGCAAGACTGCGGAAACCGGCCATCGCACTGCCACCTCCGTCGCTCGTACTTCGGCGTCGATGAATGGACGTACGAGTGCCCGTTCCGGCTCCATCGAAAAACGGATGGGAGCCATCATCGGTACATCTGGCGCGAAACGTGCCCGTCGCGCCGGTTGGGGCGAGCGGCAAAAAGTGACGGCCGCTCACCTCACCGGTACGCCAAGTACCGCCGCCGTACCGCCCGGAAGGCCGCCAGGTCCGCTTCCCAGGCCGCCGCGACGTCGTCCGTTCCCGCGCCCGCGTCGATCAGGGTGCGCACCTTCGCGGAGCCGGTCAGCTTGTCGATCCAGTGGTCCGGGCGCCACGTGAAGCCGCTCCAGGTGCGCTTCGCCGTCACCAGGAGCCCGATCCCCGTCCGTACCGGGTCGTACGCCGCGCGGTCGTGGACGTGCAGCTGCACCCCGCCCACCGTCTTGCCCTGGAACTTGGAGAAGGTGGGGGTGAAGTACGCCTCCCGGAACCGCACTCCGGGCAGCTCCAGCGCGTTCGCCGCCTCCGCCCAGCGCCGGTCGACGCCCTCCGCCCCGAGCAGTTCGAAGGGGCGGGTGGTGCCCCGCCCCTCGGACAGGTTCGTCCCCTCGAACAGGCAGGTGCCCGCGTACACCAGTGCGGTGTCCGGGGTCGGCATGTTGGGGCTCGGCGGCACCCAGGGCAGACCCGTCGAGTCGAAGAAGTCCGTCCGCCGCCACCCCGACATCCGTACCGTCGCGAGCTCCAGCGGCCGCGTCAGGAACTCGGCCTGGAACAGCCGCGCCAGCTCCGCCACCGTCATCCCGTGCGCCTGCGCGATCGGCTCGCGGCCGACGAAGGTCGCGAACGCCTTGTCCAGTACGGGCCCGAGGGCCGCACGCCCGGTCACCGGGTTCGGCCGGTCCAGCACCACGAAACGTTTCTCCGCCAGCGCGGCCGCCACCATGCAGTCGTACAGCGTCCAGATGTACGTGTAGAACCGCGCGCCCACGTCCTGGATGTCGAACACCACCGTGTCGACGCCCGAGGCGGTGAAGACGTCCGCCAGCGCCTGCCCGCTCTTCAGGTACGTGTCGTACACCGGCAGCCCGGTCGCCGGGTCGTCGTACCGGCCTTCCGAGCCGCCCGCCTGCGCGGTGCCCCGGAAGCCGTGCTCGGGGCCGAACACGGCCGCCAGGTCCACCCGTTCGTCGGCGTGCATGACGTCCACGATGTGCCGCACCTCGGCCGTGACCCCGGTGGGGTTGGTCACCACGCCCACGCGCTGCCCCGCCAGCGCCGCGTACCCGTCCGCCGCGAGCCGGTCGAAACCGGTCCGCACCCGGCGGCCGCGCTCGTGCGCGCCGGCACGGGCGGGCGCGGCGGCCGCCGCCCCCGCCGCGCCGCCGGCGATCAGCAGACCCCGTCTGGACACGCTCATCCGCACACCTCCGTGACGTTCGACCGATCCGGTCACGCACGCTAGCGCGCGCCCCGGCCGCAGGGAACGAAGCGCGCGCCGTGGCCTTCCCCCCGTACATACCGACTGGTTAGTCTGTGGCCGTTGCCGCAGTCACGACGAAAGAGGCGGGTCTCGATGAGTACGACGGTCCAGGGCGCGGGCGTGGTGGTCACCGGAGCGGGCGGCGGCATCGGCGCCGCACTCGCCCGCAGGTTCGTCGCCGAAGGCGCGCGTGTCGTCGTCAACGACATCGACCCGGGCCGCACCAAGGCCATCGCCGACGAGATCGGCGCGACGCCCGTCCCCGGCGACGCCTCCGCCATCGTGGAGGAGGCCCGTGAGGCGCTCGGCGGCACCGTCGACGTCTACTGCGCCAACGCCGGACTGGCCTCACCCGGCGACGCCTTCGCCGACGAGGACGTCTGGGCGGCCGCCTGGGACGTCAACGTCATGGCCCACGTGCGCGCGGCCCGGGGCCTGCTGCCCGACTGGCTGGAGCGCGGGCAGGGCCGCTTCGTCTCCACCGTCTCCGCCGCCGGACTGCTCACCATGGTCGGCGCCGCGCCGTACAGCGTCTCCAAGCACGGCGCGTACGCCTTCGCCGAATGGCTCTCCCTCACCTACCGCCACCGCGGCCTCAAGGTGCACGCCATCTGCCCGCAAGGCGTCCGTACGGACATGCTCACGGCCGCCGGAACGGCCGGCGAGCTCGTCCTCGCGCCCACCGCCATCGAGCCGGAGGACGTCGCCGACGCGCTCTTCGAGGGCATCGAGGCCGACCGGTTCCTGATCCTGCCCCACCCCGAGGTGGCCGGTTACTACCGGGCCCGGGCGAGCGACCCGGAGCGCTGGCTGAACAATATGAGCCACATCCAGCAGAAGTGGGAGGGCACCGGACAGTGACCGCGACCTCGATCTACGCGGCCAAGCCGTGGCTCGCACAGCTCAGCGACGCCCAGCGGGCACCGATACGGCCCGCGCCGACCGTGGTGCACGCCTTCCGCGCGGCCGTGGCCCGCGCCCCCGAGCACACCGCCCTCGCCTACTTCGACGGGCGCCTGACCTACCGCGAGACCGACGACCTCTCCGACTCGGTGGCCGGATTCCTCGCCGACCGCGGCGTACGTCACGGTGACCGGGTCGCGATCATGCTCCAGAACACCCCGCACTTCGTGCTCGCGCTGCTCGGCGCCTGGAAGGCGGGCGCCACCGTCGTCCCGCTCAACCCGATGTACAAGTCCGCCGAGGTCGCGCACGTCCTGAAGGACTCCGGGGCCACCGCCCTCGTCTGCGCGGACCGCGCCTGGGAGGCGTACCTGCGCGACACGGCCGCCGGCTCCTCCGTACGCGTCGCCCTCACCGCGTGCGAGAAGGACCTGCAGACCCGCGACGACCCGCGCGTGCTCGGTTTCGAACGGCTCCCCGCGCCGGCCGACACCGACGACCTCACCGCCGTCGCCCGCGCCGGCCACCCGGCACCCGCGGACCGGGAGCTCGGCGCCGCCGACGTGGCGCTCATCAGCTACACCTCCGGCACCAGCGGCACGCCCAAGGGCGCCATGAACCTGCACGGCGGCATCACGTACAACGCCGAACGGCAGCGCACCGGCCACGCCATCGCCGAAGGCTCCGCCTACTTCGCGCTCGCGCCGCTGTTCCACATCACCGGCATGGTCTGCGAGCTCGGCGCCTGCGTCGCCAACGCCGGCACCCTCGTCCTCGCGTACCGCTTCGAGGCGGGCGTCGTCCTCGACGCCTTCGCCGAGCACCGCCCGGCCTACACCGTGGGCCCCTCCACCGCCTTCATGGCGCTGGCCGCCCACCCCTCCGCCACGCCGGACCACTTCGCTTCCTTCCGGGTGATCTCCTCGGGCGGCGCGCCGCTGCCGCCGGCCCTGGTCGAGAAGTTCCGCGCCGGCTTCGGCCCGTACATCCGCAACGGCTACGGCCTGACCGAGTGCACCGCCCCCTGCGCGTCCGTCCCGCCCGAGAAGGAGGCCCCCGTCGACCCGGCGTCCGGCACCCTCTCGGTCGGCGTCCCGGGGCCCGACACTGTCGTCCGGATCCTGGACGAGAACGGCCGCGAGGTGCCCTTCGGGGAGCTCGGCGAGATCGCCGTACGCGGCCCCCAGGTGGTCCCCGGTTACTGGCGGCTCCCCGACGCCACCGCCGAGGCCTTCCCGGACGGTGAACTGCGCACCGGCGACATCGGCTTCATGGACCCGGACGGCTGGCTGTACGTCGTCGACCGCAAGAAGGACATGATCAACGCGTCCGGCTTCAAGGTCTGGCCGCGCGAGGTCGAGGACGTGCTCTACACCCATCCCGCGGTGCGCGAGGCGGCCGTCGTCGGCGTCCCCGACGCGTACCGGGGCGAGACGGTCAAGGCGTACGTCAGCCTGCGGCCGGGCGCCTCGGCCGAGCCCGCCGAGCTCTCCGCCTACTGCGAGCAGCGCCTGGCGGCGTACAAGTATCCCCGCGAGGTCGAGATCCTGCCGGAGCTGCCCAAGACGACGAGTGGGAAGATCCTCAGGCGGGAACTGCGTTCCCCCGCGTAGGAAGCATCGAGATCCGGACACTCGACGGACACTCGACCGACGGACTTGAGAGACACGAGAGAGGTGGCGGCACATGGCCAGGACGACGGACGGGAGCGGCACCCCCGTCCCCCAGAGGCTGCTGGCCGCCGCCACCCGGCTCTTCGCCGAACAGGGCTACGACCGCACCTCGGTCCAGGAGATCGTCGAATCGGCCGGCGTCACCAAGGGCGCCCTCTACCACTACTTCGGCTCCAAGGAGGACCTCCTCCAGGAGGTCTACGCGCGCGTGCTGCGGCTCCAGCAGGAGCGGCTGGACGCCTTCGCGGACGCCGACGCGCCCGTGGAGGAGCGGCTGCGCGACGCCGCCGCCGACGTGGTGGTCACCACCATCGAGAACCTCGACGACGCGTCCATCTTCTTCCGCTCCATGCACCACCTCAGCCCCGAGAAGAACAAGCAGGTACGGGCCGAGCGGCGCCGCTACCACGAGCGGTTCCGGGCGCTCATCCAGGAGGGACAGACCGCCGGCGTCTTCTCCTCCGCCACCCCGGCCGACCTGGTGGTGGACTACCACTTCGGCTCCGTCCACCACCTGTCCACCTGGTACCGCCCGGACGGGCCCCTCACCCCCCAGCAGGTGGCCGACCACCTGGCCGACCTCCTGCTGAGGACCCTGCGGCCGTGAAACCCGGGTCCCGGCCTTCCTGGCCGTGAATCCCCGGCCCTCGGCCTCCTAGGCGTACTTCTTCAGCTCCCGGCGGGCCAGCGACCGCTGGTGCACCTCGTCCGGCCCGTCCGCCAGCTTCAGGGTCCGCGCCGCGGCCCACAGTTCGGCGAGCGGGAAGTCCTGGCTGACGCCGCCCGCGCCGTGCACCTGGACGGCCTTGTCCAGGATGTCCACCACCGCGCGGGGGGTGGCGATCTTGATGGCCTGGATCTCGGTGTGCGCTCCCCGGTTGCCGACCGTGTCCATCAGCCAGGCCGTCTTCAGCACCAGCAGCCGCAGCTGCTCGACCGTCACCCGGGCGTCCGCGATCCACGCCTGGACCTGGCCCTGCGCGGCCAGCGGCTTGCCGAAGGCCGTACGGGACACCGCCCGGCGGCACATCAGCTCGATGGCCCGCTCGGCCATGCCGATCAACCGCATGCAATGGTGGATCCGGCCGGGACCGAGCCGCGCCTGGGCGATGGCGAAGCCGCCGCCCTCCTCTCCGATCAGGTTGGCGGCCGGGACGCGGACGCCGTCGAAGACCACCTCGGCGTGGCCGCCGTGGGAGTGGTCCTCGTACCCGTACACCTGCATCGCGCGTCGCACCTGGACGCCGGGGGTGTCGCGCGGGACCAGGATCATCGACTGCTGGCGCCGGATGTCCTCGCCGTCCGGGTCCGTCTTGCCCATGACGATGAAGATCGTGCAGTCCGGGTTCATCGCCCCGGAGATGTACCACTTGCGGCCGTTGACGACGTACGTGTCGCCGTCCCGCTCGATCCGGGTCTCGATGTTCGTCGCGTCGGACGAGGCCACCTCCGGCTCCGTCATCGCGAAGGCGGAACGGATCTCCCCGGCCAGCAGCGGCTCCAGCCACTGCTTCCTCTGGCGCTCGTCGCCGAACTGGGCGAGCACCTCGATGTTCCCGGTGTCGGGCGCCGCGCAGTTCAGCGCGGTGGGCGCCAGCTGCGGCGAGCGGCCGGTGATCTCGGCGAGCGGCGCGTACTGGAGGTTCGTCAGCCCGGCGCCGTACTCCGTGTCGGGGAGGAAGAGGTTCCACAGGCCCTGCCTGCGCGCCTCCGCCTTGAGCTCCTCCACGACCGGCGGGGTGTCCCACGGCGAGGCGAGCTCCGCCCGCTGCGCGTGCGCCACGGCCTCCGCCGGGTACACGTGCTCGTCCATGAAGGCCAGCAGCCTGGCCCGCAGCTCCTCGGTACGCGCGTCGAATGCGAAGTCCATGGGTGGGTCAGCCTTCCTGGCGGCGGAGGGTGGTGAGGCCGTGTTCGATGAAGACGGGGACCAGCTCGCCGATCCGGTCGAAACCGGCTCCGACGGTCTGCCCGAGCGTGTAGCGGTAGTGGATGCCCTCCAGGATCACGGCGAGCTTGAACCAGGCGAACGCCGTGTACCAGGGGAGGGCGGAGACGTCGCGGCCGGAGCGCTCGGCGTACCGCTCGATCAGCTCGCCGGGGGAGGGGTGGCCGGGGGCGGCCGCCGTGGTGGAGATGGGCGAGCCGGGCAGGTCCAGCCGGACGCTGTACATCGACAGCAGGCCCACGTCCGTGAGCGGGTCGCCGAGCGTGGACATCTCCCAGTCCAGTACGGCGTTGACGCGGTCGTCCTCGCCGAGCAGGACGTTGTCGAGGCGGTAGTCGCCGTGGACGACGGTGGCGGCGGGCGAGGCCGGGAGCCGGCGCCCCAGTGTGGCGTGCAGCTCGTCGATCCCGGGCAGCTCGCGGCTGCGCGAGGCGTCCAGCTGCTTGCCCCAGCGGCGCAACTGCCGGTCCAGGAAGCCGTCGGGCCGCCCGAAGTCACCGAGGCCCACCGCCTTCGGCTCCACGGCGTGCAGGTCGACCAGCGTGTCGACGAGCCCGAGGAGCGCGGCGCGCGTGCGCTCGGCGCCGAGCGGGGCGAGCTGCTCCGCCGTGCGGTACGGGGTGCCGGTCACGAACTCCATGACGTAGAACGGCGCTCCGAGCACCGACTCGTCCTCGCAGAGCACCACCGGCTCCGGGACCGGGACGGGCGTCGGGTGCAGGGCGCTGATGACCCGGTGCTCGCGCTTCATGTCGTGCGCGGTGGCCAGCACGTGGCCGAGGGGCGGGCGGCGCACGACCCACCGGCCGGTGCCGTCGGTGACGACGTACGTGAGGTTCGACCGGCCGCCTTCCACGATCCGGGCGCTGAGCGGTCCGCTCACCAGTCCGGGCCGCTCGCGGTCGAGGAAGCCGCGCAACTGCTCGGGGTCGAGACCTGGTGGATGGACTGCGCTCATCGTTCGCACCTCCGGGGTGAAGGGACTGGGGCTGGGCCGCTGGGGCCGGTCGTACGGCCAGTCGTACGGCGGTCGTACGGAGCAGCATGACCGACCAGTCGGTATGTCGTCCAGTGCCGGGCCGGAAACCGCCTGCGCGGCTCTGGCCCCAAGGTCGTGACCATGAATAGGGTTCACGTATGGATACGAGCGCTGCGCTGCTGATCGAGGACGTCCGGCTGACCCCGGTCCTCATCGCCGACCCGCCCCTCCTCAACACCCAGGGAGTGCACCAGCCCTACACGCCGCGCCTCATCGTGGAGGTCGTCACCCGGGGCGGCGTGACCGGCGTCGGTGAGACCTACGGCGACGGGGTGTACCTCGACCTCGCCCGGTCGATCGCCGAGATCCTTCCCGGGCGCTCGGTCACGGACATGAACGGCCTGTTCCTCATCGCCGACGGGGTGGGCGGCGGTGCGCGTGTCACCGAGGACCTCTCCGAGGCGGGCGTCGACGCGGGCGGTCTGCGCGGCGTCCGCACCGTCGAGAAGCTGCGCCTCTCCGTCGTCTCCGGCTTCGAGGTCGCCTGCCTCGACGCCCTCGGCAAGACGCTCGGCCTGCCGGTCCACGCGCTGCTCGGCGGCAAGGTCCGCGACCACGTCGACTACAGCGCCTACCTCTTCTACCGCTGGGCCGAGCACCCCGCCGGCGCCGGCGGCGAGCGGGACGACTGGGGCGCCGCCCTCGACCCGCCCGGCATCGTCGCCCAGGCGCGGCGCCTCGTCCGCGACCACGGCTTCCGCTCCTTCAAGCTCAAGGGCGGTATCTTCCCGCCGGAGCAGGAGATCGCCGCCGTAGAGGCCCTCGCCGAGGCGTTCCCCGGCCTGCCGCTGCGCCTCGACCCGAACGGCGCCTGGTCCGTGGACACCTCCCTGTACGTCGCCGAGCGGCTCGCCGGCGTCCTGGAGTACCTGGAGGACCCGGCGAGCGGCACCCACCGCATGGCGGAGATCGCCGCCGCCCGCACCGGCGTGCCCCTCGCCACGAACATGTGCGTGACGACGTTCGCCGAGATCCCCGACGCGTTCGCCCGCGACGCCGTCCAGGTGGTGCTCTCCGACCACCACTACTGGGGCGGCCTGCACCGGACCCGCGAACTGGCCGCGATCTGCCGGACGTACGGGATCGGCCTGTCCATGCACTCCAACACCCACCTCGGCGTCAGCCTCGCCGCCATGAACCACGTCGCCGCGACCGTCCCCCGCCTCGACTACGCCTGCGACACCCACTACCCCTGGCAGTCCGAGGACGTCATCACCGCCCGCCATGTCTTCGAGGAGGGTCGGCTCGCCGTCTCCGACGCGCCGGGCCTCGGCGTGGAGCTCGACCGGGAGCGGCTCGCCGCCTTCCACCGCCGCTGGCTGGACGACGACGGCACGCTGCGCGAGCGCGACGACGCGGCGGCGATGCGCAGGGCGGACCCCACGTGGGTCACGCCCGCCGTGCCGCGCTGGTGAACGTGGAACTCGGAAGCGGTCAGGCGTGGCAGGCCACCGGCACCCCGCCGTTCATCGCCGTCATGTCCCCGAAGACGGCCGCTATGTCGAGCGGCGCACCCTCCGGCTCGCCGTCCAGCTCCGCGTACGCCCGGTGCACGTTGGCCACCAGCCGCTCGCTCTCGCGCCACTCGGCGAACTCGCCCAGGTCCGCCTGGCGCGCCACCTCCAGGGGCGTCAGCCCCTTCGCGTGCCCCTCCTCGGCGAGCTCGGCGACGTACCGCAGATAGCGCTCGGTCGCGTCGTACGCCGCCGGGCCGGTGAGCGGGCCGTGCCCGGGCACCACGGTGCGCGCGCCCAGCGAGCGCAGCAGCTCCACCGCGCGCAGCGACCCCCGCAGCGAGCCGGAGGCCAGGAACGGCGTACCGCCCTCGAAGACCAAATCTCCCGTGAAGACGACGGACTGCTCGGGCAGGTGCACGATCGTGTCCCCGGGCGTGTGCGCCACGCCCGGGTGGATCAGCTCCACCTCCGTGGAGCCGACGTGCAGCATGAGCCGGTCCTCGTACGTGAGCGAGGGCGCGGTGACCCGGATGTCGCCGAAGTCGGTCTGCGGCCACACCAGGTGCAGCTGCTTCCCCGCCGTCAGCACCTCCCGCCGGCAGGCCCCGTGACCGACGACCGTCGCGCCGGGCGTGAAGACGGAGTTGCCGTACGTGTGGTCCCCGTGGTGGTGCGTGTTGACCACGAACCGCGGCAGAGCGGCACCGTGCTCCAGCAGCGCGTCGCGCAACCACAGCGCACGCCGCTCGGTGGCGGCGGTGTCGACGAGGACGGTGGTCTCGCCGTCCGTGATGAAACCGGCGTTGTTGAGGCACCAGCCGCCGTCCGGCTGGACGTAGGCGTGCACGCCGGGGGCGAGCTGGACGGTGTACGGATCGGTGACGGGCACCGGCGCTCCCAGGGGTCGTTGGTCAACTGTTCCGAGCGAGCCTGCCAGTTGACGTAGGCGATGGGGACAGCGGCATCGGAGTCCGCGAGGGGGAAAGATCACCAAACCGTCGGTCAAGGCGAGTTGTCGACATTCCTCTTCACTCTTCCGGGTGGTGGTGGCCTCTGGGGAAATTCGTGCTCGGTGCAGCGGAAACGCTCCGGTGAGAGATGGGCGTCCGCGCCATCTTCCGCACCTTGACCGATCACGGTGACCGGGCTCGCGTCCCGGTACACCGGTTGGGAGGCAACATGTCCACATCAACTCTGCTCTCGCGCCCCGTGGCCCCGGCGACCGCACAGGAACAGGCCGCCGTCACCGCGCTGATCAGCGCCCCGGAAGCCGCCGTCAGCGGTGCACCGGTCTACGCACCGGAAGCAGCCGGCCTGCTCCTCAGCCTGGTGCTGCTCTCCCCGAAGGAGCCGAAGGAGCCCGGGGAGCGGTGACGGCGACGGGGGCCTGACAGCTTGCCGAGGGGAGGACCACGAGCAGATGCCGCTTTCGAACGCGCCGGTGGCGGCGTACGCCGCATCGGTCGAGAGCCTGGCGGAGTGCCTGCACGAAGCTCTGCGCGAGCCCGTGCCCAGTGACGGGGTGGTGGCCGGGCACGTCCGCCGGGCCGCCGACACGAAGGCGGCGTTGGCCGCGGTGCGGGTGCTGGGACCGGACGTCTTCGCACCCGCGCTGCTGGCCGGCGTGCTGCCCGGCCCCCTGGATCGCGAGGCGGTCGCGGAGGCGTTGCGCGCGTTCCCCGTCGGTCCGGGAGAGCCGGTCGAGGCGATCGTCCTGGCCGAGGCGCAGGCCGCGGTGATCGCGCGCCCGGAGCGCCCGGACGCCGGGACCCGGCAGCACCGGACGGACGCCAGGACCCTCGCCGACGCGGACTGGGTCTCCTTTGCGCAGTGTCTCGCGCGGATGTCCCCCCTGGCTCTGCCGGGTTGCGAGAGTGCCGTCGCCGAACTGGCCCGTCGGCGGAGCCTGGATGTGAGCAGGGGAGTGGTGCGGGCGATGCTGCGGCGGGACTACCCGACAGCGGCCCGGCTGGCCCGCTGGTCGGCGCTGGTGAACGGGCGTGGCGCGGCGGAGGCTCTGCGGCTGGAGCCCGTGGTGGCGCACGTGGTCCAGTGCGGCAGCAGCAGTGCCCGTATGGCGCTGGATGTGGCCGTCCTCCAGCGTCTGAGCCCGGCCCGGCAGGAGGAAGGATGAGTCGGGACGAGGCCGTGGAGCGGCGGGACCTGGCGCGTCAGGTGTCCGCACGCGCGCTGGGATGGCTGCACCGCAACCGCCACCTGGGCTCCTTCCCCGCCGACACGTCGGCTGAGCTCGCCGACCCCGACGGCGTGTACAAGCCGCTGGGCGAATCGGCGTTGGCCGCCGGCATGGCCCGGCGTGCCGCCGGGGTCCTGCCCGACGAGGAGAACGCCGCGCGAGCACTGCTGGAGTTCGGCTGGGACCAGTTGCGGCGCGGTGATCTGCTGTACGAGCGGCAGTTGCGCTACCCGGCCATGACCGACCCGCTGGAGGTCTACGCGCCCTTCGCCGCGGCGGGCTACCGGCACGGCCGGCTGGACGGGCTGCTGGCCCACCTCACCGCCACGGGTTCCTACTGGGCGGTGGAACAGCTGCCCAACCGGCGCCTGGCCGTCGCCAACGCCGCCCGCCTCACCGGCCTGCCGGTCGACGGCGACTGGGCCTCGCTCACGGAGGCGACCTGGCTCGGACGGCGGCCCGAACCGTGGTTGCTCGACTGGATGACGGCCTACTGCATGACCCACACCGTCTTCCACGTCACCGACTGGGGCCGGCGACCGCACGCGCTGCCCGACCCTGTGGTGGAGTACCTGACGCACTGGCTGCCGGTGTGGATGGAGGTGTGGGCGGAGATCTCCGAATGGGACCTGCTCGCCGAGCTCGTCATCGTCGACGCGTGCCTGCCGCAGCCCCGGTGCACGGCGGACGTGTGGCGGCGGTTGGCGTCCGTCCAGCGTGCCGACGGACTCGTGCCCCGCGACGGCAAGCCCGTCGACAGCGGGGAGCGGCAGGCGTTCACCGATCACCACCACACCACCGCCGTGGCGGTGATGGCCGGGGCCCTGACCCTGCTCCGCGACAGCGATGCCGTACCCGTCGACTGACTCCGGGCGCCCGGCGCCCGCACCGGCACGCGCCCAGGCCGCGATCGAGGCGGCAGGCCGCCACGCGGGCACCGTCGTGGCGGTGCACGGCCACGGGGTGACCTCCCTGCTGTGCCACGGTCACACCGACCGCACCCGTACGCTCCCGGTCACCGACCGCACCCGCTTCGAGATCGGGTCCGCCACGAAGACCTTCACCGCCCTGCTCCTGGCCACCCTGGCGGCCCACGGCACGCTCGCCCTGGACGAGCCCCTCGCCTGCCACGTCCCGAGCGGAGCACTCCCGCGCGGGCCCGGAGCCACCGATATCACCGCACGCCGCCTGGCCACCCACACGGCAGGGCTGCCCCGCCTGCCACCCGGCCTGCTCCGCACCGCCCTGGCCACCTGGACCACCAACCCCTACCAGTCCTACAGCCCCGACCTCCTGTGGGCCTCCCTGGCACGCACCCGGCTACGCCACCCACCGGGCACCCGGCGCCATTACTCGAACTTCGGCGTCGGCCTCCTCGGCCACCTCATGTCCCACGCCGCCGGCCGCAGCTACTCCACGCTGCTCCGCGACCACGTCCTCCACCCGCTGGGGCTCACCGACACCACCGACGACCCCGGCTGCGCCCAGGCCACCGGCCACTGGCACGGCCGCCCCCGCCCGCCGAGCCTCATCCCCGCCCTGCCCGCCGCGGGCGCCGTGCGCTCCAGCGCCCGCGACCTCCTGCACTACCTGCGCTGCCTGGCCGCACCCGACGCCTGCGCGGCGGAGCGGCTCCCACGGGGCACCGCCTTGCGCACCGCCCTGCACACCGTGCTCCACCCCGGGCCGCCGCAACCGGACACGCCCCTGGGCTGGAGCAGACGGACCGTGCGGGATCGCCACCTGTACTTCCACAGCGGCGGCACCAGGGGCTTCACCGCCTTCATCGGCTTCTGCCCCCACCCCCTCACCGCCGTCGTCGCCCTCACCAACACCAGCCCCGCCCCGACCAGCCGGTTCGTCCAGAACGCCTATCTCCTCCTGCGGAGCCAGGCGCTCACCTAGTGGTCGTCCCAGTGCCCGCCGTGGGCGGCGTGCCGGTGCCCCTCGTGGACGTAGTCGACGTGGTCGCCGTGTGCGACGGCCGGGTGTCCGCAGCCCGTGCCGTGCTCATGGGCGTGCCCGCTGTGGGCGATGTGCTCGCCCGGCTCGCACTCGTCCCAGTGGCCCGCGTGCGCGCGGTGCAGGTGCCCCTCGTGGACGTAGTCGAGATGATCGTTGTGGGTGACGGCCTCGTGCCCGCAGGCCGGACCGTGCGCGTGCTCGTGGGCCAGGTGCTCGTGGTGGAGCGGAACGGTCATGGCGCGCCCCTGGGGAGCCTGTACGGAGGGTCGATGACACTTCCAGGCTAATCCCCTTTGTCGTGGTTGATCCCTTTCGGCTTGCGCCCCTGCGGAGCGGACCGGAGGGTCGGACCATGAAGGCGATCAGCTACAGCCGTTACGGCGGCCCCGAGGTCCTGGAGTTCGGTGAGCATCCCGATCCCAAGGTCGGGCCGGACAAGGTGCTCGTCGAAGTGCGCGCCGCGGCCGTCAACCCGGTCGACTGGAAGGTGCAGGCCGGGTACATGGACACGGCTCTGGACGCCGTCTTCCCGGTCATCCCCGGGTGGGACGTCTCCGGGGTGGTCGTCCAGCCGGGGGTCGCCGTCACCGAGTTCGGGGTCGGTGACGAGGTCATGGGGTACGTCCGCGAGGACACCCTGTGGCACGGCACCTTCGCCGAGTACGTCGCCGCGCCCGTACGGACCCTGGCGCGCAAGCCCCGCACCCTGGGCTTCGAGGAGGCGGCGGGCCTGCCGCTGGCCGGACTGACCGCCTACCAGGTGCTCAAAGGGGCCCTCCAGGTGCGGCCGGGCGAGACCGTGCTGGTGCATGCGGCATCCGGGGGAGTCGGCTCCATGGCCGTCCAGATCGCCCGCCACCTCGGCGCCCGCGTCATCGGCGCGGCCCGCGCGTCGGGCGAGGAGCGGGTCCGCGAGCTCGGTGCCGAGCCGGTGCTGTACGGCGACGGCTTCACCCGACGGGTCAAGGCCCTGGCGCCGCACGGCGTCGACGCGGCCTTCGACACCCTCGGCGGCCAGGCCCTCAAGGACGCGGCCAACCTGCTGGCCCCCGAGGGCCGCCTCGCCTCCGTCGCGGACGGCGAGGTGATCGGCCTCGGCGGCCGCTACTGCTGGGTCCGCCCGGACCCGGCGGACCTGACGGCGCTCGCCGAGCTGGCGGAGCAGGGCGCGCTGGCCGTACGGGTCGCCAAGACGTTCCCGCTGGAGCAGGCCGCCGACGCCCAGCGGGCGAACAGGGAGGGCGGCCTCGGCGGCAAGGTCGTCGTCACCGTCGACCGGACCGACTGAAGGCGCTCCCTCACACCACCACCGCCACCGCGAACGCGGCGAGCGCGACCGTACAGGCCGCCGCCGCGAGCGCGCCCCGCGGCGCCAGCGACGGGGGCCGGACGGCGCCCAGGGCCCGCATCCGGCGGTGCGCCACGCCCAGGAACGCCAGCCAGACCAGCAGCGACAGCGCCGCCCCCACCAGGCCGCCCGCCGTGGTCTCGTCGTGCACCGCCTGCTTGGCGGCCAGCACCGCGGCGACCGTCGCCGAGAGCGTGGTACGCCGCCACGCGAGCCGCGTCCGCTCCGGCTGGAGGCCGGGGTCCCGCACCTCACCCGTGGAGCCCGCGCCCGCGCCGGAGTCCGCGCCCGCGGCCCCGGCCGGCCCCGCCCTCATCAGTCCCGCCACCCGAACAGCACGACCATCACCATCGCGCCGGCGACCACCCCCACCGCGATGCTCAGCAGCGCCGGGAACCGGCTCATCGGCAGGTCCTCGCCGCGCCGCATCGCCCGCTCGCACCGCACCCAGTGGTTCACCGCCCGCAAGGCGCACAGCGCCCCGGCGGCCAGCAGCGCGAGCGCCATCCCGACCCGTACGCCCCACCGCAGGTCGGGCAGGAACTGGTCGACGGCGAAGCCGCCCCCGACCAGCGCGAGCGCGGTGCGTATCCAGGCGAGGAACGTGCGCTCATTGGCGAGGGAGAAGCGGTAGTCCGGCGTGTCGCCCTCGTCCCGGATCCGCCGCGGCGCGATCCACAGCCGCAGCCCTCGCACGAAATCGCTCACATGATCACACTAGCGGGGTGTGGAGGAGCCCGCCCGGTACGCCCGCAGGCGCTCGTACGCGGCGGCGCCGTCCGGCACCCACGGCCAGTCGGCCAGCCGCGCCCGCACCTCCGCCTCCGGCAGGAAGGCGTGCCAGGCCACCTCCTCCGGCTGCGGCGCCACCGGGAGTGTGCACCGCACCTCGTAGACGGCCGACCACCAGGACCCGTGCCCGCTGCCGTCCCCGTACAGGAACCGGAAGAGCGGCGTGGGCCGCGGCAGGCCGCCCACCCCCAGCTCCTCCTCGGCCTCGCGCAGCGCCGCCTCGTCGTAGCTCTCGCCCGCGCCGACGACACCGCCGACGAACATGTCGTACATCGAGGGGAACACCAGCTTGGTGGGCGTCCGGCGGTGCACGAAGATCCGGTCCTCGGCGTCCCGCACCAGGACGAACGCGCAGCGGTGGCGCAGGCCCCGGGCGTACACCTCGCCGCGCGGGGCCTGCCCCACCACCACGTCGTTCTCGTCGACGACGTCCAGGATCTCGTCAGCGGGGTAAGTCATGCCGACATGAAACCACCCCAGGTGGTTGACGGGTTACTCCCGCGTACCGAAGATCGGAGCACCTGCCGGCGCCGACAAGGAAGAGGCCCATGGCGTACGACGCTGATGTGATCGTGATCGGGGCGGGCCTCGCCGGCCTGACCGCCACCGCCGAGCTGGTCGACGCGGGGCGCAGCGTCCTCCTCCTCGACCAGGAGCCGGAGCAGTCGATCGGCGGCCAGGCCCACTGGTCCTTCGGCGGCCTCTTCTTCGTCGACTCGCCCGAGCAGCGCCGGATGCGTATCCGGGACAGCCGCGACCTCGCCCTCCAGGACTGGCTCGGCACGGCCGGCTTCGACCGCCCCGAGGACCACTGGCCCCGCAAGTGGGCCGAGGCGTACGTCGACTTCGCGGCCGGCGAGAAGCGCCCCTGGCTGCACCGGCAGGGCGTCCGCTTCTTCCCGGTCGTCGGCTGGGCCGAGCGCGGCGGTTACGACGCCACCGGGCACGGCAATTCGGTGCCGCGCTTCCACATCACCTGGGGCACCGGCCCCGGACTCCTCGCCCCCTTCGAGCGGAGGGTCCGCGAGGGCGTCGCCAAGGGCCTCGTACGCCTGGGGTTCCGGCACCGCGTCACCGCCCTCGGCCGCACCGCCGGCTCCGTCGACACCGTCAGCGGCGAGATCCTGGAGCCGTCGGACGCCGAGCGCGGCACCGCCAGCAGCCGTGGCGTCACGGGGGCGTTCGAGTACCGGGCGCAGGCGGTGATCGTCACCTCGGGCGGCATCGGCGGCAACCACGACCTCGTGCGCGCCCACTGGCCGGAGCGGCTCGGCACCCCGCCCGAGAAGCTGCTCTCGGGCGTGCCCGCCCACGTCGACGGCCTGATGCTCGGCATCACGGAGAAGGCCGGCGCCCACCACATCAACCGCGACCGGATGTGGCACTACACCGAGGGCATCGAGAACTGGAACCCCATCTGGGCCCGGCACGGCATCCGCATCCTGCCCGGCCCGTCCTCCCTCTGGCTGGACGCCCGCGGCCGCCGCCTGCCCGTTCCGCTCTTCCCCGGCTTCGACACCCTCGGCACCCTCGAACACATCATGCGGTCCGGGTACGGCTACACCTGGTTCGTCCTCAACCAGCGCATCATCGGCAAGGAGTTCACCCTCTCCGGCTCCGAGCAGAACCCGGACCTGACCGGCAAGTCCGTACGCGGCGTCCTCGACCGCGCCCGCGCCGACGTGCCCGGCCCGGTGAAGGCGTTCATGGACCACGGCGCCGACTTCGTCATCGAGCGGGACCTGTCGTCCCTGGTGCGCGGCATGAACGCGCTCACCGAGGAACCGCTCATCGAAGAGGCCGCGCTGCGCCGCGAGATCGTGGCCCGCGACCGCGAGGTCGCCAACCCCTTCACCAAGGACCTCCAGGTGACGGCGATCCGCGGCGCCCGCAAGTACGTCGGTGACCGCCTGATCCGCACGGTCACACCCCACCGCATCCTCGACCCCAAGGCCGGCCCGCTGATCGCCGTGCGCCTCAACATCCTCACCCGCAAGTCCCTCGGCGGCCTGGCCACCGACCTCTCCGCCCGCGTCCTCACCCCGGACGGCGCCCCGCTGCCCGGCGTGTACGCGGCCGGTGAGGCCGCCGGCTTCGGCGGCGGCGGTGTCCACGGCTACCGCTCCCTGGAGGGCACCTTCCTCGGAGGCTGCCTCTTCTCCGGCCGTACGGCGGGCCGCGCGGCGGCGAAGGCGGTCGGCTGAGGCGGTCGGCTGAGGCGGTCGGCTGAGGCGGTCTCTGAAGCCGCCTGAGTACGGCGCCCCACGCGGAGTTGAGTAGTACACCGCAGGCCGGCGCGGTGGGCAGGCCGTAGCGTCAGGGGCATGACCAGCGACCCGCTCCTCACCGAGGGCCGTACGCCCCTGAGCTCCTTCCTCCGCATCCTGGCCTGGACGGTCGGCGGGGTCGTCCTCGCCGTCCTGGGCGTCTTCGTGGCGGGTGCCGTCTACCTGGAGCGGTCCCTGGCGGCGGAGAAGGACGCGGCGAGCATCGACCTGACCGGGGAGGGCTACGGCCTCGAGCCGGGGTGGACGGCCACGTACGAGGACGGCGTACGCGCCACGGTGAGCGAGGCGCGGCGCATCCCGCCCGTACCGAACGACGAGCGCAGGTCGGGCCAGGTGACGTTCGAGTTCTCCGTCACCTACCTCAACGACAGCGACAAGACCATCGAGATCGACGCGTTCGACGAGATCACGGAGGAGGGCGGCACCTCGGGCTACGGCGCGGAACTGGCGGTGAACCAGAAGGCCCCCCGCTCCGGCGGGGACTGGTTCCCCGAGACGCTCGCGCCCGGCGAGCGCGTCACGGTCCCGCTCCAGGTCAATGTCTCGGCGGACGCGGACGCCCTGTTCTTCGAGACCTTCGTCACCGAAGGTGATCCGGGCCGTGAAACCGCCCAGTGGAAGCTTCCCCTCGGCGGCTGACGGCCGGTCAGGGCCGGTAGCGCAGCGGGTGGTCCTCCGGTACCTCCACCACCGCGATGCGCACCCCGTCCGGGTCCGCGATCCACATCTCGACCAGCCCCCACGGCTCCTTCAGCGGCGGCCGCAGCACCTCCACCCCGCGCCCGCGCAGCTCCTCGTACGCGGCCTGGACGTCGGCCACTTGGAGCCACAGCCGCATGCCGGGGGAGGGCGGGACGTCCGAGCGGCCGGACAGTTCGAGGAACCCGCCGCCGAGGAAGTACACCGTGCCCCGCTCGGGCCCCGTGCCGAACTCCCGGTACACCGCGAGCCCCAGCGCCCCGCCGTAGAAGTCGCGCGAGCGCTGCGGATCCATGGGGCGCAGCAGGATCCTGCTGCCGAGTACATGCACCATGCGCGCAGCCTACGCCCGGGACGCCGGCACGCAGGCTGCGCGACGGGCGGCTACAACACCAGCGACAGCAGCAGCACCACGGCGATGCCGACGACCGAGATGATCGTCTCCATCACCGACCAGGTCTTGATGGTCTGGCCGACGTTCATCCCGAAGTACTCCTTCACCAGCCAGAACCCGGCGTCGTTCACATGGCTGAAGAAGAGCGAGCCGGCGCCGATCGCCAGCACCAGCAGCGCCGCGTGCGTCGTCGACATGTCGGCCGCCAGCGGTGCCACCAGGCCGGCCGCCGAGATGGTGGCCACCGTCGCCGAGCCGGTCGCGAGCCGGATGGCCACCGCGATCAGCCAGGCCAGCAGCAGCGCCGGGATCGACCAGTCCTCGGAGAACTCCAGGATCATCCGGCCGACGCCCACGTCGATGAGCGTCTGCTTGAAGCCGCCGCCCGCGCCCACGATCAGCAGCACGCCCGCGATGGGGGCGAGGGAGGTCTCGACCGTGGCGGAGATCCGCTCCTTGGTGAATCCGGCCGCGCGGCCCAGCGTGAAGATGCCCACGACGACCGCCGCCAGCAGGGCGATCAGCGGCGAGCCGACGACGTCGAAGACCCGCTGGACGTGGTTCTCGGGATCGTCGACGACGATGTCCACCAGCGCCTTGGCCAGCATCAGCACCACCGGCAGCAGCACCGTGGCGACGGTGGCGCCGAAGCCCGGCCGCCGCTCCAGGTCCTCGGTGGCCCGCTGGGGGATCATGCGGTCGGGCGCCGGGATGTCGACCCAGCGGGCCGCGTACCGCGAGAACAGCGGACCGGCGATGATCACCGTCGGGATGGCGACGAGCACGCCCAGCGCCAGCGTGACGCCGAGGTTCGCGCCGAGCGCGTCGATCGCGACGAGCGGCCCGGGGTGGGGCGGGACGAGCCCGTGCATCACGGACAGTCCGGCGAGCGCGGGGACGCCGATCCGCATGAGCGAGTAGTTGCCGCGCTTGGCGACCAACAGCACCACCGGGATCAGCAGCACGATGCCGACCTCGAAGAAGAGCGGCAGGCCGATCACGGAGGCGATCAGCACCATCGCCCACGGCATGGCGCGCCCGCCCGCCTTCGCGAGGATCGTGTCGACGATCTGGTCCGCGCCCCCGGAGTCCGCGAGCAGCTTGCCGAGGATCGCGCCCAGCGCGATGAGCACGCCCACGCTGGCGACGGTCGAGCCGAGGCCCTTGGTGAAGGACGCGATGGTCGCGTCGAGCGGGGCGGCGGCGAAGGCGCCGAGCCCCAGCGTGCCTATGGTCAGGGCCAGGAAGGCGTGGAGCTTGAACCTGGTGATGAGCAGGACGATGACGGCGATGCCCGCCAGCACGGCGATGCCCAGGTGAGCGTTGCCGGCCGAGGTGATCGGTTCGGTGGCGTCCGCTGCCAGCATCTCGACGTTGAGACTGGTCACAGGGGGGTCCTCGGGGGTCGGGGGGAAGGGTGCCCGGGGGTGGGAGTCAGGGGTTCGTCAGGAGCCGCCGCAGCGCCTCGACAGCGCGGTCGGCGATGGCCTCCGGGCCGCCGGAGACGTCGACGGCGACACCCGCCTCGTCGTCGGCCAGCGGCTGCAGCGTGGCGAACTGCGAGTCCAGCAGCGCCGTCGGCATGAAGTGCCCCTTGCGCGCCGCCATCCGCTCCTCGATCAGCGCCCGGTCGCCGGTCAGGTGCAGGAACACGACGCCGGGGGCGACCGCCCGCAGCCGGTCGCGGTAGGACCGCTTCAGCGCCGAGCTGCTCACCACCCCGCCGAGGCCCTCGCGGCCGTGCGCCCACCGCCCGATCGCGTCGAGCCAGGGCCACCGGTCGTCGTCGTCCAGCGGGGTGCCGGCCGACATCTTGGCGATGTTCGCCTCGGGGTGGAAGTCGTCGCCCTCGGCGTACGGCACGCCCAGGCGCTCGGCGACCAGCGGACCGATCGTCGTCTTGCCGGTGCCGGCGACGCCCATCACCACGACGACTGGGGGGTTCTGCATGGGTCTCCTGACATCGACACCGACTGACTGTCGCCGCACACTGAAACCCATCGGGTACGACATATTCAAGACCCTGTGACTTAATAGTCATACTTAATTGGGCCGGTTACGCTATGTGCATGACGACTCGGACCCGGGGCCTCCATACGCACGTGCTGGACACCCTGGGCCTGGCGATCTCCGCGGGGGAGTGCCCGCCCGGCAGCGTCCTGCGCACCGACGAGCTCGCGCAGCGCTTCGAGGTGTCCCGTACGGTCATCCGCGAGGTGGTCCGCGTCCTGGAGTCCATGCACCTCGTCGAGTCGCGCCGCCGCGTCGGTGTGACGGTCCGCCCGAGCGAGCAGTGGAACGTCTACGACCCGCAGGTGATCCGCTGGCGGCTGGCCGGCGCCGACCGCCCCCGCCAGCTGCGCTCGCTCACCGTCCTGCGCTCCGCCGTCGAACCGGTCGCCGCGGGCCTCGCCGCCGTCCATGCCACCCCCGAGCAGTGCCGGGAGCTGACCGAGCAGGCGCTCGGCATGGTCGCCACCTCGCGCGGCGGGCAGCTGGAGGGCTACCTGGTGCACGACATCGCCTTCCACCGCGTCATCCTCAACGCCTCCGGGAACGAGATGTTCGCCCGCCTCGGGGACGTCGTCGCCGAGGTCCTGGCCGGCCGCACCCACCACCACGTCATGTTCGAGGACCCCGACCCGGCGGCCGTCACGCTCCACGTCCAGGTCGCCGAGGCCGTACGGGAGCGGGACGCGGCGCGCGCCGAGGAGCTCACCCGGCAGATCGCGGTGGGAGCCCTGCGCGAGCTCGATGTGCTCGCCCCCTGAGCGGCGCGCTTAAACTGCTGACGCCGATTAACCGGCCGGTAACCTCAAAAACATCTCAGATCCGCCCGTACGTGACATAGGCCACAGCCAAAACGGCAGCGTAGCCGCGACTATGGCCCCTGGCCTGCGTGCCCCCGGTGACCACCCTCATCACCTGCGTACGGCTGATACCGCACGACCCCTCACAAAGGCGACTTCCAGATGAGTGACCGCACCATGCCTGCGGCCGACACCCTGAGCCCCGGATCCCCGGCGGCGACGGGCGCCCCCCACATCGACGCCGGTGACGCCGGTTACAGCAAGGACCTCAAGTCCCGCCACGTCAACATGATCGCCATCGGTGGTGCGATCGGTACCGGCCTCTTCCTCGGCGCCGGTGGCCGGCTGGCCGGCGCGGGCCCCTCGCTCGCCATCGCGTACGCCGTCTGCGGCGTCTTCGCCTTCTTCGTGGTCCGGGCACTCGGTGAGCTGGTGCTCTACCGCCCCTCCTCCGGCGCCTTCGTCTCCTACGCCCGTGAGTTCATGGGCGAGAAGGGCGCCTACACGGCCGGCTGGCTGTACTTCCTCAACTGGTCGACCACCGCCGTCGCCGACATCACCGCGGCCGCGACCTACGCCCACTTCTGGGCCATGTTCAGCGACATCCCGCAGTGGATCCTCGCCCTGATCGCCCTCGCCGTGGTCCTCACCGCGAACCTGATCTCGGTGAAGTACTTCGGCGAGATGGAGTTCTGGTTCGCGATCATCAAGGTCGCCGCGCTGGTGATCTTCATGTGCGTCGGCATCTTCCTGGTCGTCACCCAGCACGAGGTCGGCGGCCACACCCCGGGCCTCGCCACCATCACGGACAACGGCGGCATCTTCCCGACGGGCATGCTGCCGATGCTGATGGTCGTCCAGGGCGTCGTCTTCGCCTACGCCTCCGTCGAGCTGGTCGGCGTCGCCGCCGGTGAGACCGAGAACCCCGAGAAGATCATGCCGAAGGCGATCAACTCGATCATGTGGCGCGTGGGCCTGTTCTACGTCGGTTCGGTCGTCCTGCTCGCGCTCCTGCTGCCGTACACCTCGTTCTCCGGCGACCAGAGCCCGTTCGTCACCGTCTTCGACAAGCTCGGCATCCCGGGCACGGCCGGCATCATGAACCTGGTCGTCCTCACCGCCGCCCTGTCCAGCCTGAACTCCGGCCTGTACTCCACCGGCCGCATCCTGCGCTCGATGGCCATGTCCGGCTCCGCGCCCAAGTTCACCGCCCGCATGAACAAGGGCCAGGTGCCCTACGGCGGCATCCTGCTCACCGCCGGCTTCGGCGTGCTGGGCGTCGGCCTGAACTACGTCATGCCGGGCGAGGCCTTCGAGATCGTGCTGAACCTCGCCTCCATCGGCATCCTCGGCACCTGGGGCATGATCATGCTCTGCTCGCTGCTGTTCTGGTCCCGCTCCAAGGACGGCAGGGTCACCCGCCCCTCCTACAAGCTGCCCTGGGCCCCGTACACGCAGATCGTGACGCTGGTCTTCCTCGTCACCGTCCTGTTCCTGATGTGGTACGGCGGCGGCGTCGGCCGCACCACCGTCAATCTGCTGCCGGCCATCGCCGCGCTGCTGGTCGGCGGCTGGTTCGTGGTCCGCAAGCGCGTCCTCGCCCTCGCCGCGGCGCGGCAGCAGGACTGACCCCCTCCCGTACGAAGCACGAAGCCCCCGCCGGACAGCGTCGTCCGGCGGGGGCTTTCGTCGTGCGGGTGTCAGTGGTGTCCGCCGTGTCCGCCCCCGCCGTGGTCGAACTTCAGCGCCTCCCTCGGCATCACCACGAACGGCCGCATCATGCCCATGTCCTCGTGCTCCAGCAGGTGGCAGTGGTACATGAACCGCCCGTACGCCCCGTCGAACCGGCCCATCACCCGCACCATCTCGCCCTGAGCCACCCGGAACACGTCCTTCCAGCCCTGCTCGTTCGCCGGCACCGGAATCGGCCGCCCCGGGTCGTACGCCACCGGCGCCCGCGTCCCGCCCAGCGCCGGGTCGAACTCGGCGACCGAGTACGCGTCCCGGCCCACCACCTGGAAGTCCGCGAGGTGGATGTGCATGGGGTGCAGCGGTGCGCCCAGGTTCAGGAACGACCACTGCTCGTACGTGCCCTCCCCGATGGTGAAGCCGAGCCCGTCGTTGAAGGTGCGGGCCGTGCGCCGGTACGTGCGCACCTTGCCGTCGGGGCCCTTCACCTGGATGATCCCGGTCGTCGGCACCTGCACGTCGACATCCTTGACCTCGGTCATCTCCCAGATCTCCGGGTGACCGCCCCCGCCCACCGTCGTCGGCGGCGTCAGCACGATCAGCCGGTGCCCGTGGTCGATGTGGTCGTGGTCGAACCGCCGGAAGGACCCCGACAGCACCCGCGGCAGCTCGAAGGTGTCGGCGCACGCGCCCTCGGCCACCCGGAACTCCATCACCTGCGGATACGGCACGTTCCGCGTCGCGTCCGGCACACCGGGCGCCTGCCCCGCCGCCTTGTTCACCAGGCGCACCTTCCGCCCCGCGAGCCCCCGGAAGTCGAGCAGCAGGTCGAACCGCTCGGCCGGCGCGATCGTCAGCGGCTCACCGCCCTCGAAGTCCACCGCCACCGGCCGCGGCAGCAGCCCGCCGTCGCTGCCGATCTGGTGGACGACGCCCGGCACCGGGTTGTCCTCCCCGTCGACCAGCACCAGGTCGTACACGCGGGCGTTGGAGGCGTTCACCAGCCGGAAGCGGTACCAGCCGTCCTCCACGTCCAGGTACGGCCAGATCGTGCCGTTGACGGTCGTGTACGGACCCAGGAACGGCAGCGTCACCGGCTTGCCCGTCTCCGGGTGCTCCCGCGTCAGCACGGTCGTCTTGTGCAGCAGCCGCCCGTTCAGCCGCCCGTCCTCCTCGGTGTCCAGGTTCCGGTCGGCGAGGACCAGCGGCAGCTCCCGCGCACCGGACGGCAGCCCGAGCGCGTCCTCCTCGTCGTCCCGTACGAGGTACGTGCCGACGAGCCCCGCGTAGACGTTCCAGCGGGTGATGTTCATGGCGTGGTCGTGGTACCACCAGTGCACGGCCTGGTGGTCGTTCGGATACTCCGACAGCTGGGCGTCGCCGTACCCGACGGCGTTGTCCGCCCAGCCGTCGTTCCCGCCGCCCGTCTGGGCGCCGTGCAGGTGCGTCACGGACCAGGCGGGCAGCGCCGCCACGTCCTTGCCGGGCTCGACGCCCTCCCGCCCGGGCCGGTTGTGCGGGTCGGGCCGCCCCGCCACCCGCTCCACCTCCACGGCGGTGACCGGGTACTCGCTGCCCGGCGGGATGCGGTTGGTCCAGGCGATCCGGATGCGCTGCCCGCGCCGCACCTCGATGGTGGGGCCGGGGACGCTGCCCTCGTACCCCCACATCAGCGTCGGCGGCAGCTGCGAGTGCATCCGCACCCACGTCGGCCGGAGCGCGATCTCGATCTCCTGCCGTACGTCCGGCTGGTCGGGCCGGATGACGGGCGGGACGGTCAGCGGGTCGACGTACGGAACGAGCTCCCCGTCCCTCGTGGCGGCGCTGCCCGAGACTGCCTCGACGATCTTCTGGGCGAGGTTCTCGACGGTCTCGCCCTCTTCGACGGTCTGTGTCATGTTTCCCCCGTAGCGCAGTGGTGTGGCCCTGCACTCGTGAGGACGTCCCGGTCCGCCGATCAGTTTCCGCCCGTGTTCCCTTCGGCCGAAACCGGTCCCCGGGCGGACAGCTCGCCGAGCGTCAGCCCGCTGACGAAGCGCCGCTCCTCACCGGTGACCGGATCGGTGAACTCCAGCACCCGCGCGAGCAGCCGCAAGGGCCGCGCGTAGTCCTCCGTACCGTCCTCCCGTACGACCGGATACAGCGGGTCGTCGAGGATCGGTATGCCCAGGCGGTTCATGTGGACCCGCAGCTGATGGGTCTGGCCGGTCTCCGGGACCAGCCGGTACCGGCCGAGCCCCGCCCGCCGCTCCAGCAGCTCGACCCGGCTGACGCTGTTCGGCTCGCCCGGCTCCTCCCGGGCCGCCAGCACGCCCCGCTCCTTCACGATCCGGCTCCGTACGGTCACGGGCAGGGCCAGGTCCGGGTCGTACGGAGCCACCGCCTCGTACTCCTTGCGCACCCGCCGGTCCCGGAACAGCGTCTGGTACGCGCCCCGGTCCTCCGGCCGTACGACGAAGAGCGCGAGCCCGGCCGTCAGCCGGTCCAGCCGGTGCGCGGGCTGCAGCGCGGGCAGGCCCAGGTCGCGCCGCAGCCGGGCCAGCGCCGTCTCGGTCACATGCCGGCCGCGCGGCGTCGTCGCCAGGAAGTGCGGCTTGTCGGCGACGACGATCCGCTCGTCGCGGTACACGACGCCGACCTCGAACGGCACCCGCTCCTCGGCGGGGAAGTCCCGGTGGAACCACAGGTACCGGCCCTCCGCGTACGGCTCGTCCGCCGCGACCGGCACCCCGTCCGCGCCGACGAACCGGCCCTCGGCGAGCATCGCGTCCACCCGCCCCTCACCGATCGCCGCCGCGTACCGCCCGACCAGGTGGTCGCGTACGGTCGTCCAGCTCCCGCCGGGGTCCGCGGGCAGCCGCAGCCGCACCGGGTCGATGCCGGCGCGCTGCGGCAGCGGGGCCGCCGGGGGCTTCGTTCTGCGTCTCACCGCCCCACCGTAAACCGCGCCGTTCAGCGCGGCGGCACGGTCACCTCGCCCGCCCCGCGGGCCGACCCTCCGCCGACCACGCGCACCCGGAAGGGCCGGTCCGTACCGGTCGCCGTGACCCGCACAGCGCCTCCCTCGCGTTCGACGGTGTACGTGGCGGCCGGGGCCCCGCCGTGGTCCGGAACGGTCACCGATACCGCCCGGCCGTCCGGGCCCGGGGCGACGAGCAGTGTCAGGTCCGCCGTCCAGTCGCCGTCCGGCCGCTGGTCGTCCGCGCCGAGCGGCAGCACCGCGCCCGGCCGTACGTACAGCGGCAGGCTGTCGACACCGTGCCGCTCGCGCCGCCAGCCCGGCCCGGTCGCCGTCTCACCGGTCAGCAGATGCGTCCAGACGCCCTCCGGGAGGTAGAACTCGACGTCCCCCTCCGCCGTGAACACCGGCGCCACCAGCAGGTCCGGGCCGAGCATGTACTGCCGGTCCAGCGTCCGGCAGCCCGGGTCGTCCGGGAACTCCAGCAGCATGGGCCGCATCAGCGGCGTCCCCGTACGGTGCGCCTCCACCGCCGCCCCGTACAGGTACGGCATCAGCCGGTGCTTCAGCTCGGTGAACTGCCGCGCCACGTCCACCGCCTCGTCGCCGAACTCCCACGGCACGCGGTACGACATGTTCCCGTGCAGCCGGCTGTGCGACGACAGCAGGCCGAAGGCCAGCCACCGCTTGAACACCTCCGGGTCGGGCGTGCCCTCGAAGCCGCCGATGTCGTGGCTCCAGAAGCCGAACCCGGACAGGGACAGCGACAGCCCGCCCCGCAGCGACTCCGCCATCGCGCCGAACGACGAGAAGCAGTCGCCGCCCCAGTGCACCGGGAACCGCTGCCCGCCCGCCGTCGCCGACCGCGCGAACAGCACGGCCTCGCCCGCCCCGCGCTCCTTCTCCAGCAGCTCGAAGACGCAACTGTTGTACAGGTGCGCGTAGTAGTTGTGCATCCGCTCCGGGTCGGAGCCGTCGTGCCACACCACATCCGTCGGCACCCGCTCGCCGAAGTCCGTCTTGAAGCAGTCCACGCCCTGGTCGAGCAGGCCCCGCAGCTTCGACTGGAACCACGCCCGCGCCTCCGGATGGGTGAAGTCGACCAGCGCCATCCCGGCCTGCCACAGATCCCACTGCCAGACGTCGCCGTTCGCCCGCTTCACCAGGTAGCCCCGGCGGGCGCCCTCCTCGAAGAGCGCCGACTTCTGCGCGACGTACGGATTGATCCACAGACTGATCCGCAGCCCGCGCTCCTTGAGCCGGGACAGCATCCCCACCGGATCCGGAAAGGTGTCCGGATCCCACCGGAAGTCGCTCCACTGGTACTCGCGCATCCAGAAGCAGTCGAAGTGGAAGACGGACAAGGGAATGTTCCGCTCCGCCATCCCCTCCACGAAGGACGTCACCGTCTCCTCGTCGTACGGCGTGCAGAACGACGTCGTCAGCCACAGCCCGAACGACCAGGCCGGCGGCAGCGCGGGCCGCCCCGTCAGCGCCGTGTAGCGGGCCAGCACCTCCTTCGGCGTCGGCCCGGCGACGACGTAGTACTCGATCGACTGGTCCTCGACGCTGAACTGCACCTGCCCGACCGACTCGGAGCCGACCTCGTACGACACCCGCCCAGGATGGTTGACGAAGACGCCGTACCCCCGAGAGGAGAGGTGGAAGGGCACGTTCTTGTACGCCTGCTCGCTGCTGGTGCCGCCGTCGGCCTGCCAGATGTCGACGCTCTGCCCGTTCTTCACGAACGGCGTGAAGCGCTCGCCGAGCCCGTACACGTACTCGCCCACCCCGAGCGCCAGCTGCGCGACCATGTGATGGGCGCCGTCGCCGGTCGTGGCGAAGGCCGTGCCCTTGGCCTCGACGGCGGTCAGCCGCCGGCCCTCCGCGTCCAGGAAGGTCAGCCCCCAGGGCCCCTCCCGGTCCAGCCGCACCGTGAGCGGCCCGCTCGTCAGCTCCGTCACGGACCCCTCGCGGCGGGTGCGCGCCGCGTACGGCGTCCCGTCGCCCAGCAGGGCGAAGTCCGGCCCCCGGTGCGCCTTCCCGGCGTGGTGGGTGGCGCGGACGCCGATGACGCCCTCGGCGGGCGAGAAGCACTCCACGGTGATCAGCGGCGAGTTGAGGGTGTGCCCCCGGTGCTCCACGCGCCGGACGGCCGCGTACGCGGTGAAGTGGTCGTCGCTGACGTGCAGGTCCCGCACCTCGGTGGCGTACGCGACGTCGACGCCGTCGCGCATCAGCCAGAAGCCGTCGGTGAACTTCACAGCGCCCCCAGGGAGACGTAGGTGTCCAGGGCCGCGGCGATCCGGCCCCAGGTGGCATGGTCGCGCTCGACGGGCGGCAGCGTCTCGCCGTCCCCGGTGCCCCAGGCGGTCGCGATCGCCACCGGGTCCTCGCCCGTGGCCGCCCCGGCGGCGAGCGCGGCGGCGCCCAGGGCGACGAGCTCGGTGGTACGGGGCACGGTGACGGCCCGCCCGGACAGCCGGCGCACGGTCTCCACCCACGTACGCCCCTGGGCGCCGCCCCCGACGAGCCGCAGCGGCACATCCTCCCCGGCCCCGGGCAGCGCGTCCAGCGCCCGCAGCACGGTGAACGCGGCGCCCTCGTACGCCGCCCCGAGGAGCTGCTGCGGCGTGGTGGCGTGGCGCAGCCCCGTGAGCAGCCCGGAGGCGCGCGGCAGATCGGGGGTGCGCTCGCCGTCCAGGTACGGCAGGAGGACCGCCTCCCCGCCGGGCGCGGCGTCCTCGCGGTCCAGCCCGAGCAGAGCGGCGACCTTGTCGACGGCGAGCGTGCAGTTCAGCGTGCAGCCGAGCGGCAGGTACGTCCCGGGGGCATCGGCGGCGGCGAAACCGGCGAGCGCGGCCGTCGCCGGCCGGGTGCGGGTGGCCGCGAAGACGGTCCCGGAGGTGCCGAGCGAGACCACCGGGTGGTCCAGGAGCCCCGCCCGGCCGAGCCCGAGGCCCACGGCGGCGGCCATGTTGTCCCCGGTACCGGCGGCGACCGGGATGCCCTCCGGCAGCCCGAGTTCCTTCGCCGCGGCGGGGGTCAGCACGCCGACGGCTGTGGCCCCGCCCGGCGCGACGGCCGGCAGCAGCCCTTCGTCCAGCTCAAGGAGCTCCAGCAGGAACGGGTCGTACGCGCCCGTCGCGGTGCTGTACCAGCAGGTGCCCGACGCGTCGCCCGGGTCGGTCGCGGCCACCCCGCCCAGCCGCTCGGTGAGGAAGTCGTGCGGGAGCCGTACGGCGGCGGCCGCGTCGGCCGCAGCGGGCTCGTTCTCGCGCAGCCACCGCCACTTGGCGGCCGTCATGGACGCCACCGGCACCGACCCGGTGCGGTCCAGCCAGCCCTGGGCGCCGAGCTCGCGGGTGAGGGCGGCGGCCTGCGGCGCCGAGCGGGTGTCGTTCCACAGCACGGCGGGGCGCAGCGGCCGTCCGGCGCCGTCCAGGACCACCAGGCCGTGCTGCTGCCCCGCGACCGCGATGCCGGTGACGGCGCGCGGGTCCAGCCCGCGCAGCGCCTCGGCGACGGCCTCGGTGAGCGCCCGCCACCACTGCTCGGGGTCGCTCTCGCGGGCACCGTCCGAGCCGCTGACGGTGTGCGCGGCCCGGCCCATGGCCAGGGCTCGCCCGGAGGCGGCGTCCACCACCACCGCCTTGGTGGACTGCGTGGAGCTGTCCACGCCGATGACGGCCGGGGACGACGGCATCGCGTACCTCTCTCGGTTCTCTCGGTGCACTCGGTGCTTGGCGGCGGGGCATCCGTAGCGTATTAGTAATGCGAGAAAACAAATAGACCTGGAGGCCCGGACATGCCGGAACGACCGGAACGCTTCATCCCTACCCCCGAGGACAAGTTCACGTTCGGCCTGTGGACGGTGGGCTGGCAGGGAGTCGACCCCTTCGGCACCGCCACCCGCCCGGCGCTCGACCCCGTCGAGTCGGTGGAGCGCCTCGCCGAGCTCGGCGCGTACGGCGTGACCTTCCACGACGACGACCTCATCCCCTTCGGCTCCTCCGACGCCGAGCGGGAGGCCGCCGTCAAGCGGTTCCGCGCCGCCCTCGACCGCACCGGCCTCAAGGTGCCCATGGCCACGACGAACCTGTTCACGCACCCGGTCTTCAAGGACGGCGGCTTCACCGCCAACGACCGCGACGTCCGCCGCTTCGCCCTGCGCAAGACCCTCCGCAACATCGACCTCGCCGTCGAACTCGGCGCCACGGTGTACGTCGCCTGGGGCGGCCGCGAGGGCGCCGAGTCCGGCGCCGCGAAGGACGTCCGCGCCGCACTCGACCGCATGAAGGAGGCGTTCGACCTGCTCGGCCAGTACGTCACCGAGCAGGGCTACGACCTGCGCTTCGCCATCGAGCCCAAGCCCAACGAGCCGCGCGGCGACATCCTCCTGCCCACCATCGGCCACGCCCTGGCCTTCATCGAGCGCCTGGAACGCCCCGACCTGGTCGGCGTCAACCCCGAGGTCGGCCACGAGCAGATGGCGGGCCTCAACTTCCCGCACGGCATCGCCCAGGCCCTGTGGGCCGGCAAGCTGTTCCACATCGACCTCAACGGCCAGTCCGGCATCAAGTACGACCAGGACTTCCGCTTCGGCGCCGGCGACCTGCGCCAGGCGTTCTGGCTGGTCGACCTCCTGGAGAGCGCCGGCTACGAGGGCCCGCGCCACTTCGACTTCAAGCCCGTGCGCACGGACGGCTCCGACGGCGTCTGGGAGTCCGCGAAGAACTGCATGCGCAACTACCTGATCCTCAAGTCCCGCGCCGCCGCCTTCCGCGCCGACCCCGAGGTCCAGGAGGCCCTGGCCGCCTCCCGCCTCCCCGAACTCGCTCGCCCCACCGCCGAGGACGGCCTCGCGGGCCTCCTCGCGGACGCCTCCGCGTACGAGTCCTTCGACCCCGAGGCGGCGGCCGCCCGCTCCATGTCCTTCGAGCGCCTCGACCAGCTGGCGTGGGAGCACCTGCTCGCCACCCGCTGACACCCGCCGACACCCGCGCGAGACGCCCCGCGCCCCCTGCCGACGCTTACGGCAAGGGGGCGCGGGACGGGGCGGCGCCCGCCCGCTCCACGTACCCCGCCGGATCCGCGATCACGTCCCGCACCACCAGCGCCGCGGCCCCGCGCGCCGCGTCCCCCGAGGACGACGACGCCCGCAGTCGGCCGCTCCCCGCGGACCACAGGCCCGAGACGACCCGCGCCGTCAGCTCCCGGTCCGCCGCCGGGCCCAGCCACGGCATCAGGCCCCGGTAGATCCCGCCCAGCACCACCGCCTCCGGGTCCAGCAGATTCACCGCACCCGACACCACGAGACCCAGCATCCGCCCGGCGCGCTCCAGCGCCGCCACGGCCGCCGCGTCCCCGCGCCGGGCCCGCCGCTCCAGCCGCGCCACCCCCGGCATCCCGGCGGCCTCGTCGAGGCCCGCGCCCCGCAGCAGCGCCGCCTGGCCCGCGTACTGCTCCAGGCAGCCCCGCGAGCCGCACCGGCACTCCGGCCCGTCGCGGTCCACCACCACGTGCCCGATCTCCCCGGCGAAACCGTGCGCCCCGCGCAGCAGCTCGCCGTCGACGACGATCGCGCCGCCCACCCCGATCTCGCCCGACAGGTACAGGAAGCTGCGGACCCGGTCCGGCCCGCCGAACCACAGCTCCGCGAGGGCGGCCGCGTTGGCCTCGTTGTCCGACCCGACCGGCAGCGCCGGCCGCCCGGGCAGCAGCCCGCCCAGCGCCCGCCCGAAGAGCTCCTCCGCCGCCACCCCGTTCCAGCCCAGGTTCGGCGCCTGGCGCACGCTGCCACCCGACACCAGACCCGGCAGCGCGAGCCGCACCCCGGCGGGATTCAGCCGCTCCTCCGCCGCCGCCCGAAGCGCCCGCGCCGCGATCCGCGCCGCCCGCTCCAGCACCTCGCCCGGCTCGGCGCCGCGGTTGTCGAGGTGCTCGGTCAGCCGTACGCGGTCGGCGCCGGCGAGGTCCACGACGCAGACCGAGACGTAGTCGATGTTGATCTCCACGCCGAGCCCCGCGGGCCCGGTGCGCGCCACCCGCAGCGCCGTCCCCGGCCGCCCCGCGTGCCCGCTGAACGTCTTGCCCGACTCGGTGAGGAAACCGCTCACCATCAGCTGCTCGACCAGCGACGACACCGCCGCCCTGGTCAGCCCGACCCGCGCCGCGACCGCCGCGCGGGTCGCCTCGCCCTCGTCGTGCACGGCCCGCAGCACCAGGCTCAGGTTGTGCCGGCGCACGGTCGCCTTGTCGGCCTTGGGCTCCAGCGGATCCAGCGTGTTCCTCATCGTGCCGCCGAGCCTATGCGAAGCCCCGGCATGCGAAGAGCGGGCCCGGTCTGCCGACCGGACCCGCTCTCCTTCTCTGTGTCCGAGGGGGGACTTGAACCCCCACGCCCGATAAAGGGCACTAGCACCTCAAGCTAGCGCGTCTGCCATTCCGCCACCCGGACAAGGTGTCTGTCTCGCGGCCCGTGGCCGTTCCGACGTGGAAAACCATAGCAAACATTCGAGGTGCTCGATCACGCCCCCGTCCGTACCGGGAGAGGGGGCAGGATGAGAGGACCCAGCAGCAGCTACGCGGGAGGAACCAGCGTGAGCGAGTCGAGCACGGCACGGACCGCCAACGTCACGGCGGGCGAGGACGAGGTCACCGACCTCTGCCGCGACCTCATCCGGATCGACACCAGCAACTACGGCGACCACTCGGGCCCCGGGGAGCGCGCGGCCGCCGAGTACATCGCCGAGAAGCTCGCCGAGGTCGGGCTCGAACCGAAGATCATCGAGTCGCACCCGGGCCGCGCCTCCACGGTGGCCCGCATCGAGGGCGAGGACCCGTCCCGGCCCGCCCTCCTCATCCACGGCCACACCGACGTGGTGCCCGCCGACGCCGCCGACTGGACGTACGACCCCTTCGCCGGCGAGGTCGCCGACGGCTGCGTCTGGGGCCGTGGCGCGGTCGACATGAAGGACATGGACGCCATGACCCTCGCGGTCGTACGGGACCGGCTGCGCAGCGGCCGCAAGCCCCCGCGCGACATCGTGCTGGCGTTCCTCGCCGACGAGGAGGCGGGCGGCACGTACGGCGCCCGCCATCTGGTCGACAAGCACCCCGGGCTCTTCGAGGGCGTCACGGAGGCGATCGGCGAGGTCGGCGGCTTCTCCTTCACGGTCAACGAGAACCTGCGCCTGTACCTGGTGGAGACCGCCCAGAAGGGCATGCACTGGATGCGGCTGACCGTCGAGGGCACGGCCGGCCACGGCTCCATGACCAACACCGACAACGCCATCACGGAGCTGTGCGAGGCCGTGGGCCGCCTGGGCCGCCACACCTGGCCGGTCAGGGTGACCAAGACCGTGCGGTCCTTCCTGGACGAACTCTCGGACGCGCTCGGCACCCCGCTGGACCCCGAGGACATGGAGGCGACGCTCGCCAAGCTCGGCGGCATCGCCAAGATGATCGGCGCCACGCTCCGCAACTCGGCCGCCCCGACCATGCTGGGCGCCGGCTACAAGGTGAACGTCATCCCCGGGCAGGCCACCGCCCATGTGGACGGGCGCTTCCTGCCCGGGTACGAGGAGGAGTTCCTCGCCGACCTCGACCGGATCCTGGGCCCGCGCGTCCGGCGCGAGGACGTGCACGCCGACAAGGCGCTGGAGACCAGCTTCGACGGGGACCTGGTGGACGCCATGCAGACCGCGCTGCGGGCGGAGGACCCGATCGCCCGGGCCGTGCCGTACATGCTCTCCGGCGGCACCGACGCCAAGTCCTTCGACGACCTCGGCATCCGCTGCTTCGGCTTCGCGCCGCTGAAGCTGCCGCCGGAGCTGGACTTCGCCGGGATGTTCCACGGCGTGGACGAGCGGGTGCCGGTGGAGGGGCTGAAGTTCGGCGTGCGGGTGCTGGACCGCTTCATCGACGCCAGCTGAGGCCGGTGGGGGATCCAGCCGGGCGATTAGTCGGCTGAAACGAAACTCCAATAATCGACCGCCTGTGCACATGCGACCGAAAAGGGTGAACACGGTCATCACGACGTAGCCCCCTTACTTCCCCCTCGTTACAGGTGATGCGGTCCGCGGCTGGGATCGCATTGCCAACAAGGAGGAATAATGATCAAGAAGGTCGTCGCCATCGCGGCCGCCACCGGGGGCCTGGTTCTGGCGGGCGCGGGCATGGCCGTCGCCGACGCGGGTGCGCACGGTGCCGCTGTGGGCTCCCCGGGCGTCATCTCGGGCAATGTGGTTCAGGTTCCCATCCACATCCCGGTGAACGTCTGCGGCAACACGATCAACATCGTCGGCCTGCTGAACCCGGCCTTCGGCAACGTCTGCATCAACGACTGATGCCCGGGCCTCGGCCCGGGAGGGTCTGAGGCCCGGCCGGCCCCGGGGGGCGGGGGGCGGGGGCGGGGCCCGGTAAAAGGAGAGCCGGCGGGTGTGGAGGTGCCGGCGCACGACAAGGGCGCTCT